>JAAYHC010000058.1 GCA_012735535.1 Bacillota bacterium | reverse complement strand
AGTTACCGACTATTGCTACCCGCGCCATGGCCTATTCCCTCACCGTAACCTTGCTGATAAGCTGAGGTACACCTGGGTTTTTTCCTTTGCGCCGTGCTGCCTCCCAAGCTAATAATTCGAGGGGCAAAATATAGAGTAGCGAGACCAAGTTTTCGGGAATTGGCGGCATCTCAATTACGGAGAGATTGGTGGTAGTCGGGATTTTTTGGTCGGTGAGCAGGACGACTTTTGATCCATATCCGGCTAGCTCAAGTGCCAAATTAATATTTAAATCAGATGTTTTTCCCGTGGGAGCAAGCACGATAGCTTTATGTCCCGGACCGGCTAATTCCAATGGCCCGTGTCTAAACGTACCACCAGCCATACCTTCGGCCTGAGAATCAGCCGTTTCTTTCATAATGAGTGCTCCATGGTAAACACAGGCTAGTGCTGGGCCTCTACCGATAATGTGTAAGGTGTCGATGCCATCCAAGAAGTCCAGGTAGTTGCCGACGGTCTCGATTAAGCGGTCGGTTAGGTCGGACAGGTCTAAGAATAGCCGGTTCAAATGTGGAGTCAGCTCACTATAAGGTTGCTTTAAGATCGCTTTGGCTGCAAGCGTTAATACCAGCAGACTGGCTACAAAAGTTTTGGTTGAGGCGGTTGCTTCAACCCCTGCATACATGGGAAGTACAAGTTCCGCGCTTTTGGCCATGGCGCTATCCAGATTGTTGGTGATTACCGCCATTTTTCGCTGACCGGCTAGCTTTTCAACAACTTGGCGTGTCTCAATACTTTCACCAGATTGGGAGATGGCAATGACTAGTGCGTTTTGCGGAATGCCGTTTAAACCGTAATGGAGTAGTTCCCCAGCTTCCTTGATCGAGGTGTTAACACCATGCGAGTTAAGTAATGGGGTCACTGTTTGTGGGGCGTATAAGGAACTACCCATCCCCACAAAGATGATCGGCATTTGCTCATGGAACCAACGGCTAAGTTGGTGTAAACGGTCGGAGCTGGAGGTAAGATACTGCTGATAACAGTATTTCAATACGTCGGATTGATCTCTAATGTCTTGAAGGAACTGGGACATTAAATTCATCCTTCCCGCTAACAATGTTTATCTTCAGTAGCAACTTGAGTTTTGTGCAGGTACTCCAGGGCTCCATTCTTTAAAGCCAAGGCCAGAAAGATGCATTGGATGACGGAGAGTTGGCCTAACATCGAAGCCATCGGTTCATCGTGAAAACTTTTGTCATATGAGGCTGTGATTAATTTAATATCGCTAACGGCTAGAATTGGGGCTGCTGAGTAGTTTGTGAGAACAATAGTTGTAGCTCCGGATTCTTGCGCAATTGAGAGAGCTTTAATTATATCCAGGGTACGTCCGGAACGAGATACCCCGAAGGCAACATCATTTTTATTCAAATGAGCGGCAAACATAGCTTGGTTATGTGGATCTCCGCGAAAAATACAAGTATAGCCGAGTTTGGAGAACTTCAGGGCGGCCTCTCCGGCAACAAAGGCCGAACTACCAACTCCGTAGATTTCGATCCGCCTAGCCGTATGGATGGCATTAATGGCATCTGCTAAAGCGGTTAAGTCTAAGAAACGCAATGTCTCTTCAAGACCGGTAATATTGGATTGAAAGACCTTTTTGGTGATGCTTTCAAGCGAATCATCATCGGTAACTTGGTAAAAGAGGTCGGGGATTGTTACCGCAGCCTGTTCTGCAGCCCGGAGCCGAAAGTCGGTATAACCTTGGTAGCCGAGTTTTTGGCAAAAGTTAACGATGGTGCCTTCGCTGACCCCCGTTTTGGCCGCTAACTCGGTAACCGACATCGAGCTAATTTGAGAGAGATTGTTGAGGATAAAATCGGCTAATCTAGCCTGTGCACGGGGCAGAGATTCTTGTACTGCTTTGATCCGGCTCAAAAGCAAGGTGAACACCCCTTGGTAACTCCTATTCTAAATTATTCTTGGAATCAGAGGCGAGTCCTGCCGAAAAATGAAATTATTTCAATACTAGAGCAGAAAAAATAAAAAATGTTCAAGAGTTGCTGTTCTTGGGTCCATTTTGATATACTCCCGAGTAGAAAGGGGAGTGAAAAATGGCACGAGAAGAGTTAGAAAAACAGGAAGCAAAAGACGCTGAAGTCAATGAGTCGGTGGCTGAATCGGTTGATGAATCGGTTGAAGAAGAAGGTACTGAGGCGGTAGCTGAGTCGGAGTTGGCGACAGAGGCGGTTGATAGCGAGCAAGAGGCGGAAAAAGCACGGGAAGAGGCGCTTGAGCAAAAGTTAGCCGAGTTGCTGAATTATATCCGGCACCAGTCGCGCGAGGGGGAACTGGTTAACATCGCCGATCTTAAATTCGCTGAAAATTTCCCGGAGGAAGACCGTGCGGAGGTCATGGCGCGCCTAGAAGCCAGCGAGGAGATCAAGCGGTTAGAGGCTTCTGATGGTCGGGTGTTTCTCTACTCCTCCGCGTTCATGGTGGACAGGTATGCCAAGACTTTGTTGCAGCGCGAGGAGAATGACCCGAGGTTATTAGTCGCTGAGACCGTGCGCGAGGAGTCCCAGCTTTATCCGCGTCCAACTCCCGTGAACGTCTTTACCCTGCCCCCCTATAAGCTTCCAAAGCAGATCCTGGACACGGTTGTAGCGGAATTGGTGGCCGACGAAGGAGATTATGCCGATATCAAGGAGGTAATTGCTTCAACCGGCGCCCGGTATCTCTATTCCGACCGTCACCTCGAGAAACAGTATGCGGAATACTTAGTCGAGTGGCAAGAAGTCGGTCAATACGAAAATCAATAATCACGGCGTTATTTATAGGTACTTGGCGGCGAATGGGGCTGGAAGAAACCGGTCCCATTCGCCGCTTTGTGCTCTCATTCGTACCATTCATGTCCAAAATCGACCAATTCAGGAAGATTAGGCAGGCAATTGTAGGGCTTCCTAGAATATCGTGAATAAAAGCACCAATAAATCAGAATGGCCGCGGAACAAGCAATCTAGGTGGCACCAGCAGGATACCAGGAAAAATGGGGAGTACGATTGATGCACTACATTTCGCCTCTAGGGACCAATAAACAAGCAGTAGACTGGAAAATCTCCAAGCACTCCCGCGATATCGTGAAATACTACGCGGAATACACCGAACGCCACGCCGAAGACATCGTCGACATGCTGATCAGAGATTTACTAAATGATCCTGGTTTCCTGAACTGGATTAAGTCGCGCCGTTACAACAAACGGATCTACCAACAGCTGCACTTAACAGATGCGCCAGAGAACGCAACAGCAGTGGAGAGAACAGACTAACCGGCCGAACATGCCAAACCGGATTGCTTACCTATAGAGAAGACCTCACACACAGTGGGGTCTATTCCTTGTTCTTAGCGGCTGACTATGGGGGAAAATTGTGAAAATTAGCGATAATTAAGCTTTCCTATACTGCACCAAAGAATGGCCAATTCAAGCCGACCAACATGGAATATTGGGCTTACGATACTGTGTCTTACTTTTTGTAATAGTCTAAATAATCAAAATCGTTCCCATTGATGAAGATATTCGCACATTTCATGCGCGTCTACGTCCCATTCATGCCCTCAGGGGAGGGGATCTGGCTTTGCAATAGTAATTATTTTCACGAAATCATTTTAGATAAAGAAGAAAGAAGGAGGTACTTATCGATGAGGGAAGAGCAAAAAACTCCGGCCGCGAACATCGCCGAATTTTTTGGCGTAAATCGGCCAACATCACGCCGTGGCTTCTTAAAACTGTCGGCAGCAACAGCAGTAGCCATTTATGGCGCGAACATTTTAGCCGGCAGCGGGGCCAAAGCTGCTAACGGTATGTACATTTTAGAGAATGCCAAAGGGGTGCTGGTTTCCGACCCCACTCGGTGTGTCGGCTGCCGCCGGTGCGAACTGGCTTGCACTGAGTACAACGATGGCAAGGCCTCACCCACCGTTTCCCGCATCAAAGTCGCACGCAACTTGAACTATGGTCCGCAAGGGGTCCAATTTGGTTTCCAGCGGGGCGAGGGTAAGTACGGCAATTTCCTGGTCATCCAGGATATGTGTAAACAATGCCCGCATCCGGTACCCTGCGCAACGGCCTGTCCCAATGACGCCATTGAGGTCAAAGGCCCGGTCAACGCTCGCGTAGTCAATACCGAGAAGTGTGTTGGCTGCAAGGTCTGCCAACGGGCTTGCCCCTGGGATATGATGTGCTTCGATGAAGAGATCGGCAAAGCCACCAAGTGCACGCTCTGTGACGGACATCCGCAATGTGTGGAGGTTTGTCCGACCGGAAGCTTGCGCTTTGTCCCGTGGCGTGACCTCACGAAAGAAAATCGCACTCGGCAGCCGGGTATGCTCATGTTCAACGATGGTTGCAAGGGCTGCCACTAAGATTAAAGGAGGTTGAGAGATATGGCGACATATGGCGGATGGACCGGTAAGACCCTGCGGGTCAACTTAACGACCGGAAAAATCACTGCTGAAGATACGTTTAAAAAATATAAAGATTATCTCGGTGGTACCGGGCTAGCATACAAAGTACTTTGGGACGAGGTGCCGATCGGGACACGCGCTCATGACGAAGCGAACAAGATCATCTTTGGTGTCGGGCCGCTGGCCGGAACAGGGGCTCCCTGTAACAGCCGGACCGCAGTGACAACGATTTGGCCGTGCGGTTATCCGGATATTTACGTGGCAACCGGGCACTTTGGCGGCCATTGGGCAGCCGAACTGAAATATGCCGGTTGGGACTCGGTCATCATTGAAGGGAAGGCTCCGCATCCGGTGTGGCTGTGCATCGAGGATGATAAGGTCGAGATCCGGGATGCCCGTCGGCTCTGGGGCAACGGTATTTACAGAACGACCGCGGAAATTAATGCGGAGATGGGACCGGAAGCTCAGGTGGCGGCAATCGGCCAAGCCGGCGAGAATCTGGTGGCCAATTCGGCGATTATTACCGGTTATAGCCACTCCGGCGGCGGCTCGGTCATGGGTTCGAAGAACCTGAAAGCGATCGGCGTACGCGGTACCGGTTCGGTGAAGATCGCTGCCGACAAGAAAGAATGGAAAAAACTCATCCAGTATGCCTTGACCCTGGCCGGCTCCAACAACCAGCACGTGGTACCGGCTGAACCACAACCATGGGCCGAGTACTATGACCCGGGCAGCCGTTGGACCGGTGGAATCGGTGTCTTTTGGGGCGCAGCCAATCCGCCGCTGGAAACCGGTGCCTGCGATCCGCATGATATGCAGAGCTTGGGACTCCGTTGTCAGAAAGGTATTAAGGACTTTGGCCGGGAGTTCGGTGAGAAACACACCGTGCGGATGGGTGGCTGTCATGCGTGCCCGATCCGCTGTCATGCGCAGATGGATTATCCGCCATTGGAAGAGAAATACGGCTATAGCCGGTATGCTGCCAACACCTGCTTGGGTTGGTCGGCCGGTAGTAGTGTCTTCATGTCCTTCTCAGGTCCGGATCGTCTGATCAAACAAAGTGAAGCTAAGCTACTCGGCAAGCACCTCAATGACGACTACGGCATCTGGGACAACTATGGTCTGATGGAGAAGATGTTCCAGTATGCGTATGAGAAAGGCATTTTAAAACGGATTCTGCCGGAAGCAGAGTATAAGAGCATTCCGTGGGATCTATATGAGAGTGGCGATCCCGCCTTCTTGCTCGATTTCTACCGGCGCATCGCCTACCGCGAAGGCGTTCTGGGCAAGGGCCTCGGTGATCCTGCCGACAAGACAATCGAGGAGTGGGGTTTTGCTGAGGACTTCTTCAAGAAGACCAAATGGAAATACTGGAAGATGGGTCACCCGTATCATCACTCCACCGAAGACAGTGCCCAGATCGGTGCGCTCATCAATATGCAGTATAACCGCGACTCCCAGAACCACTCCCATACCAATTTGCAAAATAGCGGTCTGCCGATTGAAGTGGTCAAGCGGATCTGCGCCAAGGTCTTTGGTTCGCCGGATGCCATCGATGCAAAAGGCAAGTGGACTCCGATGAACAAGTACAAGGCCAAGGCGGCGAAATGGGCCTCGATTCGTAAGGAACTTCACGATAGCCTATCGTTGTGCAACTGGATGTATCCATGGGTCACCTCCCCGCTCAAAGAGCGCAATTACGAAGGTGATACCGCCTTGGAGGCCAAGTACTTCTCGCTGGCGACCGGTATTAAGATGACCGAAGAAGAGCTCGATCTGGTAGCCGAACGCATCTTCAACCTGCATCGTTGCTTGACGATTCTGGAGATGAACACCAGAGACATGCGCAACAAGCACGATATCGCACCGGATTGGGTTTTCGAAGATGGCGGAGAACCGTTTACTCCTGGCAGCAACAGGCTGACCAGAGAAGATATCGAGCTGGCCAAAGATCTCTTCTATCAGGAATGTGGCTGGACGAGGGAAGGCTTGCCGACCAGGGCGACCTTAGAACGGTTGGGTCTGGGCTATGCAGCCGATCGCTTAGAAAAAGCGGGGCTGTTGGGTTAAGCACATTCGTATTACTCCCTCTCAAGTGGAGGCCGTCCCCATAACTATATGGGGGCGGCCTCTCTGTTTTCGGATGGCGGCTGGTAAATTGTGAAGACACTGGCTTCGTGTGACAATATTCCCAATTGATAGACAATTCTGACCCATTCGTGTCGCCGGTGGAGGTGAGCGGCCAGATTTTGTGAATTTTAGCAACGAAAAATCCGCCAAAGGAGGTACTAGTTGTGATGGATGAAAGAACAAATCCGGCCGCGACGATCGCCGAGTTTTTTGGCGTGAATCGGCCAACCTCCCGCCGAGGGTTCCTCAAGTTATCGGCGGCCACTGCTGTTGCGATCTATGGTGCTAACATCCTAACCAGCGATCAAGCCAAAGCGT
>JAAYHC010000002.1 GCA_012735535.1 Bacillota bacterium | reverse complement strand
TATCCCGTGACCTCCTTGCGCGCAACCGGCGGTAATAGCTTGCAGGCCGGGAAAATCTTAGCGAACTTCACCCAGACCGCCAACCGGGATCGGACCATCTACTTGTAGATAAAGCTCTGTCCCGATCGGGATGGTAACATCCTTGCCTTTGACAAAGAATCCCCCAACTAAACCAATTGGTGGTACTAACAATACCCCAGCCAAGCTTACTCCGGCAGCCAGCTCCAGCGATTTGTTCTGTTCAAGAGCTTCTTTGTCTATAATCAGGGGAATTCGCGTCCCGTCGATTGCCCGCACATAGCCAAAATCCACGGTAACCCGGCCATCTCTGCCCAGATTTCCGGCTCTAGTTACAGTCTGCACCTTACCGGTTCCTTGCGTCCCGGCCGGAATGATCAAACGGTTGTTGAGCCGCAAATCCTCCACGATCATATACTCCACCGGATCACCGACCTTGCTCGTAGCCGAACTGAGCTCGGTTAAGAGCTTGATGCGGATCGTTTGCCCATCGGGAACTTTGACCAGGGCTACATCAAACTTACCCTCCGGAAAGGTCAGCTTGATCAACCGTTCAATACGTGAGAGCAAGCTGCCTTCTTGGGGGCCGCCAAAATACAGGGTCTCCAAGTTGGCCACTCGTTCACCGACCGGTCGAGCGGAGACCGCACGCGTAGTGAACCACTCTAAGGTGCTCAGCTTTAGGTTAATCGAAACATTGCCGCCCGCAGTGTCCAAGATCTCGGTAATCCGCGCGATCCGATTAATAATCGGTCCATCCGAGACCTCACCCACGAGGTCCATTTCCAAATTGGCGATCCGCTCCATAATCGAAAGGGTTGGCGAGGACTCGCCGTACAGAGCAAGCTCAGCCTCTGCTAACGCTGTCAACGGCGGCTCGGCTGCCAAGCCCGTCAAGGATGTGCTCGTTACCGCAATCGCCACCACTATCACCAGCACTCTTTCTAACAACCGCATGACCGTTATTCCTCCTATGCTCAAAAACTGATGCTTAGCTCGGCTCCTGCTCGAGCTACGCCCTCTTCAGTTTCCGAGCTAAAATTAATCAGTTGGTAACCCAGTAACAAAGAGGCATTTTCGCGAAAATCGTAGTTTAGTCCTACCGTCGTGGTGAGGTTTTTGGAAGTCTCCTCGGAGAACTCGTAGTCTGCCTTGACTTTTAAATCCACTTCCCAGGGTAGGCGCCACTGAATGCCGGCGCTGGCCTTCTTGGTGTCAAAAAGGGCCACCGACTTTTCATTAGTCTGCCACCCGAAAGTCAAGTCAGCCTCGATCTTGGTGTTCTCGTTAAGGCTAACACCTACACCGAAAGTTGCCGACTCGCCTTTCTCCGCAGATTCAACCGAATCAACATCGACAAAGGAGTAACCCGCCTTAAACATCGCCCGCTCCGCAAAGGAGTAGTTTAATTGTAAAGTAGTCCTTCGCTTGGCCGATTCCTCCTCTGTGCTAGGTTGAAGCCTGTCGCGGATCGTTTCCACGGTCAGATTTCTATATTTTAAAGATAAGCCATATCCTGATGAATTTGGGGTAAAATCGTTTTTTTCGAATAACGGGGAATAATTCTGACCGGTACTGCGCAGATCGGCGCCGACCTCAACTTCACCCCAGTGGAAGATCGCCCCGATGCGCGCGGCAACATCATCCGGTTTGGCAGATGGTTGGTCATCGCCCGAGTCATTAAAGCCACTCTGACTGTACTCCCCGATCAGCGTAAAGTCCGGTCTGAGACGCAGCTGGCCGGAGACGGTCCGGTAGATCCGCCCCTCGTCCTCGGGGAAACCGAAGCCGGATTGCAGCTTTTGGTCGGCGATCCACAAGGATCCCAAGGTCAACCCGGAGAGCACTTTGGCCTCAACACCCAGAAAATACAAGGTCGAAGGTTCCTCGGTTAATAACCCTTCACGCGAAAATAGGGTAGGGCGGTAACGCTGCCAGCCGGAAAGACCGGCTGTGGCCAGCAGCTGCGCATCACTTTGATGCTGGCCGAGCGTTATTTGCGGCCGTTCGATTTGTAAAGGTGCATACAACTCAATCTCCCTCGGCAGTTGCATGACCGGCTGCTGGGTCGGCTCGACGAGACGGATCTCCCGGAAATAGTGTCTCGCCAACGAGCTTAATTGTCCGGGCGAAACGATCCCCTCTTTGCGCTGCGGCGAGAGATCGGCCGGCGGAATCGCATCGATATCGACAAAAACCAAGTCGGCAACCGGGCCTTTGAGCGTCACGCTATCTGCACCCAGCATGCCGGTGCCGAGCGGTCTCGCCTCGTCTTGAGCGCTGCTATGGGTATTGGCCAAAATCCCTAGCTCGGGCTGGAACTCTTTAACCAAAGCAAAGAGGTTCCCGACCAGTTCGGGATGCTTATCGGCAAAAAGAGCGGCGATGAACGAACTCAGGACAACACTATTTAACGTGCTAATCGAATCGGGTACGGCTATTCCGGCCTTGGCCGATAACGAGCGCAACACATTGTTGATGATGAGCGCGGCCTCAATCCGTAGTAACGACTCGCCGATCTGCGGCATATTTAGATCGGCTGTATCCAGCACTCCGGCAGCCTGCAGCTCGGCCAAATTGGCATAAATCCAGCTATCAACAGGGATCTCGTGAAACGGATTCTGCCCTGCCGCCGGCAAAGATAAGGTAAGCACTGCTGAGAAGGCCAGAGTGCTTATCACGAACATGACCTTTATCTTGGGGTGAGATCTCTTCATAACAGTATAATATTTCTGTGCCACCCCAAGTAAGTCCTGTTATGGATAGAAATGGTTAGGGCCGGAAATCCGGCCCTAGACAGGATGTTAAATCTCTATATCGTCTGTAGAAATCCCTAAGGTTCTTAACCTGTTAGCTGCACGCTCTAAAGCAACCTGCGCTCTGGTGTAGTTCACCGAGGAGATGCGCTGTCTCAGCCGCCTGAGCGCCCGCCGATAAGCATCTTTGGCCCGCTCGATATCGATTTCGCTGGCCCGCTCAGCGGTATTCACCAACAGGATCGTGTGGTCCGGCTGGACCATCACGAAACCTGAAGTCACCGCGACTTTTTCGGTCTCTTTATCCTTGCGGAGAGTAACCGTACCGGTTGTCACTCCGGTGATGAACGGCATGTGGTTGACCATCACACCATAATAACCATTCCAGGTCGGAAAGATTACCGAGTCTACTCTTTCCCGCAAGACGACCCTCTCCGGAGTAACTATCTCCAGGTTGAACGATTTATCCTCAGGCAATCTTATTCACCTGCCTCCATCCGTTTCGCGCGCTCGACAGCTTCTTCGATGGTGCCAACATACAGGAAGGCTTGTTCAGGCAAGTGATCCCATTTGCCCTCGAGAATCTCCGCGAAACTGCGTACGGTGTCTTTAATCGGCACGTACCGGCCTTGGTACCCGGTAAAGACCTCGGCGACGAAGAACGGCTGGGAGAGGAACCGCTGAATCCGGCGGGCCCGGCCGACGATGACCTTGTCTTCGTCAGAAAGCTCGTCCATACCGAGGATCGCGATGATATCCTGCAGATCCTTGTATTTCTGGAGGATCTCCTGGACACCGCGAGCGACACGGTAGTGCTCGAACCCGACGATATTGGGATCGAGAATACGCGAAGTAGATGCCAACGGATCAACAGCCGGATAAATACCTAGCTCAGCAATGGAGCGATCCAGGTTGGTGGTCGCATCCAAGTGCGCGAAGGTAGTTGCCGGAGCCGGGTCGGTATAGTCGTCCGCAGGTACGTAAACGGCTTGAATCGAGGTAATCGATCCTTTCTTGGTGGAGGTAATCCGCTCTTGCAACGCACCGACGTCGGTACCCAAAACCGGCTGGTAACCAACGGCGGAGGGCATCCGGCCTAAGAGAGCGGAAACCTCGGAACCGGCCTGGATGAAACGGAAGATGTTGTCGATGAACAACAAGACGTCCTGACCTTCAACATCACGGAAGTACTCGGCCATGGTCAGACCGGTCAAAGCAACTCTCATACGAGCTCCTGGCGGCTCATTCATCTGACCGAAGACCATCGCGGTCTTGGAAATAACGCCGGACTCGGTCATCTCGAGCCAGAGGTCGTTACCTTCACGGGTACGCTCACCAACACCGGCGAAGACGGAGAAACCACCGTGCTCAGTCGCGATGTTCCGGATGAGCTCCTGGATCAAAACGGTCTTACCAACACCGGCACCGCCGAAGAGACCGACCTTACCACCTTTCTGGTATGGAGCGAGTAAGTCGATAACTTTAATTCCGGTCTCCAGGATCTCAATCTCGCTCGACTGGTCTGCCAGCGAGGGGGCTGGACGGTGGATCGGCCAGCGCTCGGTAACCTCTACCGGCCCTTTACCATCGATCGGGTTGCCGAGGATGTTAAATACTCGGCCCAAGCAGCCGCGACCAACCGGAACGGAAATCGGCTGACCGGCATCAAATGCTTTCATTCCCCGCACAAGACCGTCTGTTGAAGACATGGCAACCGCGCGGATGGTATAGTCGCCAAGGTGCTGCATGACCTCGGCCACAACCTTCTTATTCGTCGGTTCGTTGGGATCATCTTTATCAGTTACAATAACCGCATTATAGATAGCCGGCAGTTGGCCGGGTGCAAATTTGATATCGATAACCGGACCGATAATCTGAGTTACATGCCCGATATTTTTAACCTCAACAACCCCGGACCAGCCCATAGCGTCAATCTGCTGATCAATCAGCTCGCCTACCTTCTCAACGCTCATAACATAATAACCTCCTCATCCAAAATCAAGTCTCGGCTACGAAAGAGCCTCGGCGCCACTGACAATTTCAGTAATCTCTTGAGTGATACTGGCCTGTCTCGCCCGGTTATACTGAAGCGTCAGCTTGTCAATGACTTCGCCGGCATTCTTCGTTGCACTATCCATAGCCGTCATCCGAGCGCCCAGCTCACCTGCGGCGGTCTCCAGGAGTGCGTGCAACACCGTCGTCTGCAGATACTTGGGTATCAGGTGGTGTAGAACCAGCTCGGGAGTTGGCTCAAAAGTATATGGTGGCAGCCAGCGCTCGGTAATTTTTTCCTCGGTTGGCTCAACACCTTTGGCCGCAACATCTTCAAACCCCGACACTGACAAAGGCAGGAGCTTGAAGACGGCCGGTTTTTGCTGCATTACGGAGATAAACTGCGAATAAACGACGTAAACCTCATCGACTTGACCGGATTCGAAGTATTGCACGGCGACTTTGGCAATCTGTTCGGCCAAGTGCTGAGTTGGAATATCGGTGATATAGACAAAGTCTTGCACGATATTGTAACCCCGGAAGCTCAGGAACTCCCGGCCCTTGCGTCCGACCGGCAGCCAGAGCGCTTCAGGAATCTGGAGCTCAGGCAATTCGAGAGCAGGGCCTTCGCCATCCTCACTCTGTTCGGCTTGGAGCCTGCGGATCTTTTCCGCGTGCTCTTCGCGTTTGCGCTGGATCCGTTCCTCTTCCGTGGTTATCGCTTTTTTCATGATATTGGCGTTAAATGCGCCGCACAGACCTCTCTCAGCAGTTAAGACAATATATAATACCCTGTCGTCGCCCCGTTCTTCAAAGAGCGGGTGGTTCAGCTCGCCGCTCTGTTCCAAGATGTTCAAGAACATCTCGCGCATCTTATGCGCATAGGGGCGAGCGGCCAAAACCTGCTCTTGCGCCTTGCGCAAACGAGCGGCGGCAACCATTTTCATGGCTTTGGTAATCTGCTGAGTGTTCTTGACACTCCTGATGCGACGCCTAATTTCCCGTAGTCCTTGCACTGATCATTCACCCCTCACTAACATCGCTGGGAAAGGTCGCATCTTAGTGCACGTCGGCAGTCTCTTTACCTACAAACTTACCCTTGAACTCGCGGATAACCGCCTTGAGCCGCTCATTGAGCTCATCGTCGATCTGCTTCTTCTCCCGCAATGTCTCAAGGATCTGCGGATGAACCTCTTTGAGATACTTAAGGAACTCAGCCTCAAACTGGCGGACATACTCAACGGCGATATCATCGACGAACCCGTTAATAACGACGAACAAGCTGACAACTTGATCTTCAACGGGCATCGGCGAGTATTGCGGCTGTTTGAGGATCTCCTGCAGGCGCTGTCCGCGATTCAAGCGGGCCATCGTGGCTTTATCCAAATCCGATCCGAACTGCGCAAAAGCGGCCAATTCACGATACTGTGCCAGCTCTAAGCGGAGCGGACCGGCGACCTGTTTCATCGCTTTGATCTGGGCGTTGGAACCGACACGTGAAACGGAGATACCTGCGTTAATTGCCGGACGGACACCTGCAAAGAAGAGGTCCGGCTCGAGGTAGATCTGACCGTCGGTAATGGAGATAACGTTGGTCGGAATGTACGCCGAAACGTCACCGGCTTGGGTCTCGATAATCGGCAGGGCTGTTAAGCTGCCGCCGCCGCGCTCTTCATTTAACTTAGCGGCACGCTCGAGCAAGCGGGAGTGTAGGTAGAAGACGTCACCCGGATATGCCTCACGTCCCGGTGGCCGGCGGAGCAACAGGGACATCGCACGATACGCGACCGCATGCTTGGATAGGTCGTCATAAACACAGAGGGCGTGCTTGCCGTTATCCCGGAAGTACTCACCCATCGCACAACCGGCGTATGGCGCCAAGTACTGCAAGGGCGCCGGGTCGCTCGCACCCGCAACGACGATAATGCTGTACTCCATAGCCCCGGCATCTTTGAGGCTTCTGACCAACTGGGCGACTGTGGAGTTTTTCTGACCAATGGCGACATAAATACAGTAGACACCTTGTCCTTTCTGGTTGATGATTGTGTCTACTGCAATAGCGGTTTTACCGGTCTGACGGTCACCGATGATCAACTCACGCTGGCCGCGACCGATTGGAATCATCGAGTCAATAGCTTTAATACCGGTCTGCAATGGCTCGTGCACCGGTTTCCGGTCGATAACACCGGGAGCAGGAGATTCAACCGCCCGGAAGTGTTTGGTTTCGATCGGACCTTTACCATCGAGCGGACGGCCTAACGGGTCAACGATACGGCCGAGCAGCGCTTCGCCTACCGGAACCTCAGCGATGCGCTTGGTCCGGCGAACGGTGTCACCCTCTTTAATACCCAAGTCTGATCCCAGGATAACAACACCAACGTTGTCCTCCTCAAGGTTTAGGGCCATCCCCATTTCACCGTTGGGGAACTCCAACAGCTCACCGGCCATAACCTTTGACAGCCCGTAAACCCTGGCAATACCGTCACCAACCATGATCACGGTACCAATCTCTTCTGCCTCAGTTTTTGCCTCATAGTTTTCGATCTGTTGCCTAATAACCGCACTAACCTCTTCAGGTCTAATGCTCATGTACCCTCTCACCTCTACTTATAAATCTTAAATATATCATTAATCCGTGTCGCCGTTGTCTTCGACGTTAAAACGGAGGTTACTGAGTGATCTCTCCAATCCGGCCAACCGGCTGTCCAAGGAGGCATCGATGATCATATCGCCGATACGCACTTTGGCCCCGCCGATAATGGTCGGGTCGATATTGATTTTGAGCTTGACTTTTTTCCCGGTCATTCTGGAAAGTTCCTCGATGAGCCGATCACACTCAACACAACCCAAATCCTTGGCGGTGGTGACGACAGCCTCCACGACGCCGCGGGCATCGTTGGCCAGTTGTACATAGAGGTCGTACATATCCTTGAGATGATCTGTACGTTTTTTGTCGACAAGAACCTTGAGAGCATTGAGTAAATAAGAATGGACTTTATCACCGAAAAGTTTGTCTAATATCGCCTTTTTCTGGTCTACCAGCACCTTTGGGTCTCTTAACACTAAAGCCAGTTGAGGGTCGCTCTCAACCGTTTCGACAACCATGCGGAGCTGTGTTTCGATCTCGTCTAAGAGGTTGGCACCGGAAGCAGCTTC
>JAAYHC010000057.1 GCA_012735535.1 Bacillota bacterium | reverse complement strand
CAAACAAGTGTATTACTTGAGGAATTTTCAGGTTGATGGTATAATTAAGTGCTGCCGGGACGTGTAATTTGTCTCCGGGGCGTAGTATACTGAGTTTGACAGCTAAATATGGGGGCGCTTGGAATCGACGGGGAGCTGTAGAGACAAGAGTAGCGAGCCGAGTTCTCCGCCAGACTCGTTAAACGGGCGGAACGGCTACAAATGCCGACTACGATTACGCTTTAGCTGCTTAAGAGATAAGTAGCTCGTCCGCTTCGGGCTTGTCGATGGCTTGAAGATCGGGCGTCATGAGAATCGACTACCGCTGTCCTGGCTCTCGGCGGGACTAGCGGGAAACCAAACCGGGATAGTTGGCTCGACAGTTTGCCTAGCGTCGGTCGAGACAACGAAACTGTAAACGTTAGGCTGCGCTCGGAGAAGCTCTTGTTTGTACCTCTTCGGACGTGGGTTCGACTCCCACCGCCTCCACCAGTCAAATCCACAACGTTCTCATTTCGGCATTACGTATATAACATGGTCAGCAAAGGCCAGGTTTTTTATTGATGTGTTAATTCTTTGGCGTATTGGCAGGTCTCCCGCGCGGATGACCTGTTTATTATTTTGATGCATTTAAACCAACAACATGGTGATTATGAGTACAAGCACGACCGGCACGAGGCAACCTACCGGTGTCGGTGGTTTTTTGGCTCTCATTAGTTTTGCCGGAGCTGAATAATAGCCCATTTTGCGCTTAACTCTGCGCTTGAAGTTCGTGACTGTCCTTGCCGGCCTGGTTACAGCAGTGATTCCGGTTTTTCTTTTCACCCTTTTCTTAGCTTTTGTAAGTCCGAGGATGGTCTTGACCGACGGTTTCCGATACCTGAAGAAGCGCACGTAATTATCCCCCCCTGTCAGACGCCTCGATGAATAGGAGTACTCTACTCAGTCCCGAACTCCCTTGCTGGTTCTGAGAAAATCCTGGCGTTAAAAAGACAGAGGCGGCCTTGAGGACCGCCACAGGGGATCAGGACAGTGAGAAAGCCGCTCAGAGCTAAGATTTTTTCAGTTTGGCGCGACAGTCGGCACAGTAACCAATACCATTTTCATCCGTGTACGCTATGGTTTTACCGCTCTTGGCCCCGGCTGGTGAGAGTTTGGCCCCACAACCACCACAACAACAAGCTGTTTCTTTGCGTTTCATCGATTCCCTCCGATAGATTTGATATACTTATTGTTACTCTGTGCCACGATTCAATGCTTGACAATATTTACATCCACGTTTACTATGTCCCCGAGTCATCGTGTTCGTTTACGGGCACTCTATGCGAGAGGAGAAATTAGGATGCCAAAAGCAGATATCGGTTTGATTGGCTTAGCGGTAATGGGTCAAAACCTTGTACTGAACATGGCCAACCACGGCTACAAGGTGGCGGTGTTCAACCGGACTACCTCGGTAGTAGATGATTTTTTGGCTGGGCCGGCCGGCGGCAAGCAAATTATCGGGACTTATTCGCTGGCGGAGTTAGTTGATAGTCTCCAAGCACCGCGCAAAATAATGCTGATGGTGCAAGCCGGCCAAGCCGTAGATGCTGTGCTCGACCAACTAATCCCTTTGCTTGCTCCCGGTGATGTGATTGTCGACGGTGGCAATTCCTATTTCAAGGACACGATCCGCCGAACCAAAATGGCGGAAGAAAAAGGCCTGCTGTACTTAGGTACGGGTGTTTCAGGTGGAGAAGAAGGCGCTCTAACAGGTCCCAGCATTATGCCAGGGGGCTCACCAAAAGCCTGGGAACTCGTCAAGGATATCTTGATGGACATTGCGGCCAAGGTTGACGGTGAGCCGTGTTGCGCCTATCTCGGACCGGATGGAGCCGGTCATTATGTGAAAATGGTGCACAACGGCATCGAGTATGCGGATATGCAGCTAATTGCCGAGGCCTACTACCTGATGAAAGAGGTTCTGGGCATGTCCGCCGCCGAGATGGCCGACGTTTTCGCTCAGTGGAATGAAGGCGATCTGAAGTCATATTTGATCGAGATTACAGCCGATATCTTGCGTTACCTGGATCCGGATACCGGCCGGCCCCTGGTAGAGCTGATCCTGGACAGTGCTGAGCAAAAAGGCACCGGGAAATGGACTTCGGCAGAGTCGTTGGATCTAGGAGTACCGTTAACAATCATTACCGAGGCTGTTTATGCCAGATATCTTTCGGCCCAAAAGACGGAGAGGGTGGCGGCCGCTCAAATCTTGACCGGTCCGGCCCAAAAGCCAAGCGTCGATCGTGAACAGTTCTTGAGCCAATTGGAACAGGCGCTTTATGCGGCCAAGATTTGCGCCTATGCTCAGGGTTTCGCCTTGTTGCGCGAGGCAGCTAGGGTTTATGCCTGGGATCTGGATTTCGGACGGATTGCCTTGCTGTGGCGCGGCGGTTGTATCATCAGGGCACAGTTTCTGAATAAAATCAACGAAGCCTATCACCGCAATAGCAAGTTAGCCAATCTACTGCTTGATCCGTACTTTAGCCGAACCATCGATGCCGCGCAAGAGAGTTGGCGCAAGGTTGTCACCACTGCAGTGACAGGCGGCATACCGGTTCCGGCGATGAGCGCGGCTTTGGGCTATTATGACTCCTACCGTCAGAGAAGGTTGCCGGCTAATCTGCTGCAAGCCCAACGCGATTACTTTGGGGCTCACACGTACCGCCGCATCGACCGGGAAGGGGTTTTTCACACCGAGTGGACGAGTAAGTGAGTGTCCACCTTAACCGGTTGGCCGCTCCGAATTGATTCGAGGATGGCAAAGACCAGTTTGGCGTCGCCAAATTCGATTTCCGGCGGGACGGCCAGCTGTTCTGTGCCCAGCCAGGCGTTGTATACATTTAACAGTTCATTATAGTAGCCGCGCTGGGCTCGGTAAGGGATTTGGGTGCTCGTGCCATCGTTGAAGGCAACGTTAACCGTTTGACAATCGCGCTCTTCAAGGTAGATCATACCCTGGTCACCAAAGATCCGTAGCCCCGTCAAGGGTCGTTGCATTTCTTTGCCGGCGGTAAAAAAGCTGAAGATGCCGATAACGCCGGAGGCGAAACGGAGATTAGCGGTAACGACCGAATAAGGCGAGAAATCATAGTTTTGCATCCTGCCATGGGCAAAGACCTCTTCCACCGGGCCGAAGATGTGATGTAATCCGGCAACATCGTGGATGGCCGTATCCAGAATGGCGCCGCCCGGATATTCGGGGTGCTGTCGCCACTCGGTGGTTGGGAAGGCCCCCTCGGTTAAGTCACACAGGAAGCAATTGACCCGGTTCTGCAGGAAATAATGGATCTCCCCGATTCGCTTGGACTGTACCAGTTCCCGAATAATCTGATATTCTTCGTTATAACGGTAGTTTTCCGCGATATTGATCGCCACTCGGTATTTACGGGGTAGTTCCATAAAAGCTTCGGCTTGTTCCAAGGTCGGAGCTAACGGTTTTTCACACAGGATAATCCGGTTTGAGCCGGCAAAGGCCCGCGCAGCGGCTTCGGTCACCTCGAAGTTTAGCTCAATTGGCACCATGATATCCACGCCGTCGAGGTCGGCCCGGTTTAAGAGCTGGCGGTAATCGGCGTACACGTTTTCCGGGCTAATTTGCAGCTTGTTCGCCCAATACCGGGCTTTTTCGATTTCGCGATCTGCCAGCGCCACCAGTTCGAAATGATCTTGCAGCTCTTGATAAGCAGGGTAGTGGAGTTTCTCAAACGCCAAGCCTGTACCGATAATGCCCATGCGCATTTTCTTCATCATTATCATCTCCCGTCGTATCCGGCGCCTTCATTGTGCACATAATGAGCTTAGTCCTAGTTTTTGTTTGCGGAAGGGATCTTATGAGATGATGAAGTCTACGGCAGCCGACTATTTGGTGCGCCTGTTGGTCAAGGTGGGTGTGCGGCGGGTCTACGGGGTGGCCGGGACAGCTATTTTCCCGCTCCTGGATGCTATCGGTCGTGAGCCTAGCCTGACTTTTGTTCCGGCTACCAACGAACTCAGTGCCGGCTATATGGCGCTCAATGAAGCTCGTCTCACTGGCGGCCTAGGAGTATGTACAGCTACATCCGGGCCGGGCGCTGCCGGCTTGGCTTCTCCCGTTGCCGATGCTTACTTCGATGCCGTACCGTTGCTGGCGATTATCGGGCAAGTTAAGGTCGCTCAGGTGGCGACCGGAACCAGTCAGTACTTTGCCCAGCAGTCTTTTTTTCAGGCGATTACCGGTCTGAGCGAACAAGTGTTTAGCGGGTCAGCTCTTGGTGAGGTTCTGCCGCGAGCTGTCGGGACAGCGCTGAGTGAACGGACCGCCGTACACCTTGGTATCCCGGAGGATGTCTTTGCGCAAGAAGTCGCGACCGAACCGCCTGAGCTAAGCTGGCAGCCGCTGGAAAACAACTCGGGAAGTATCCGAGCAACGGCTGAACAAATCGCCTCCTTCAGACGACCGGTGGTTCTTCTCGGTACGGAAGCGGCATCTAGCGTTTGCGGCTGGCTCCGCCTGACTGAAAAGTTGGGCGCGGCTTTAGTGCTTGCTCAGGGTGGTAAGGGTTTGGTAAGCTGTGATCACTATTTGAACATCGGTGGTCTCGGTGAAACCTATGTGCCACCCTTGGTCGGAGAAGCAGACGGCATCATTCTGATCGGCAACGCCCCGTATGAGAAACCGTTTCTGCCGCGGGTGCCAACGGTGCAGATTGTCGCTAGAACGGGGAACTTGGATTGGAGCTTGCCATTGGTGACCCCGCTGACCGGCAATCTTGCCTTCTTAGCCAAGGAGCTTATCGAGCAGCTACCGGGGGTGAATACCGACAGCACTTGGGCGCAGAAGATTGCGGCGAGCAGAACAGAGTTGCAACGCCGGCTGACCGAAGAGGCTGAACTGAGTAGAGGGCCGGTTCACCCCTCGAAACTGATGTCGGCTCTGAGCCTGCATATAGCCGAGGATGCGATCATCGCCCTAGATATCGGCGCATTTATTCATTGGTTTGATCAATCGTTTTGGGCCAGAAGACAGAGAGTTTTGCTCTCGAATTACTGGCGCGGGATTGGAGCCGGACTCCCGGCCGCGATCGCCGCCAAGCTGGTTGATCCGGCGCGTCAAGTGGTCGCCATCGTCGGTGACGGGGGACTCTTACTGAACCCAGGGGAGTTAGCAACGTTGAGCCGCTATCATTTGCCTGTGGTTGTGGTCGTGGTCAATAACGGATCATACGACCTTGAAGGCCAAAAAATGCGGCAAAAAGGGGCAAGTCTGGTCGGAATAGACTTGCCCCGGATTGATTTTGCCCACTTGGCCGCGGCCTTTCAGTTGGCCTACCGCGAGGTCGCCGATACCGGTGAGCTTGATACGGTACTGCGGGAAGCGCTAACCTTTCCCAAACCGATACTCGTTAGCGTCCGCTGCTATAGCCCAAACTTGGACAATTTAGTAGTACTTTAAGCCGACTTTCTCCTTGATCTCCTGCAAGTTGGCTTGGGCGATTTTTCGAGCTTGTTCGGCTCCGCGGCTTAAAATAGCCTTGATTTGCTCCGGCTGTTCTTTGAGGGCCTGATAGCGTTCGCGGATGGGTGTTAAACCGGCGATCAGGTGTTCGGCGACCGCTTCTTTCAGTTCAGCATAACGGATTGTTTGCGCGGCATACTCTTGCACAAATCTGTCCACTACTTCTTGGGGCGCAAAACTCTCCAGTAAGGTGAACAGGTTGGCCACGCCTGGCGGCATCTGCTCGGAATCTGCGTCGGAAGCGGTAACAGCACGCTTGATCTTCTTGCGAATGGAATCGGGTTCCTCGGTTAAGGCGATATAGCTGCCGGGGATAGATTTGGACATCTTTTTGGTTGGCTCATTTAGCGCCATCACTTTGGCCGCTTTGGTAAAGATGCCTTCTACCTCCGGGAAAGTCTCGCCGTAGGTATTGTTAAAGCGACGGGCGATATCCCGGGTCAACTCGAGGTGCTGAGTCTGATCTTGGCCCACTGGAACCCCCTCGGCCTTATAGATTAAAATATCGGCTGCCATCAGGATTGGGTAACATAACAACCCCGCTCCGATCGAGTCGGCATTTTGCCCTTGCGATTTATCCTTATACTGGGTCATTCTCTCTAATTGGCCAACCGGGGTTAAGCAGGTTAGGATCCAACTGAGCTCGGTGTGTTCCGGGACATCCGATTGCACAAACAGCGTGCAGCGCTCGGGATCAAGACCGGCTGCTAACAAGGTTGCAGCCAAGTCCATGACATTAGCGGCAAGGATATTAGCCTCCTGAGGAATTGTAATCGCGTGGTAGTTGACTATACAGTAGATGCAGTCGTATTTGTATTGAAGGTCAACCCAGTTTTTGATGGCTCCGAGATAATTGCCTAAATGAATGATACCTGTTGGCTGGATACCGGAAAAAATGCGCTTTGACAATGAAAACCCTCACTTTAACTCGTACACTAAGTATTGCCATTAATTATATGTCATCGTTTTGTAGCTTGTCAATTTGCTGGAGGAATAGCTGGCTCGTTGCTGGAATCATATTGGTATATTTACCCATATTTGTCGGAGGTTACCATGAAAGTTCGTTTGAACGATTTAGCCCTGTGGCGGCTGGTTATAATTATAACGGTATTACTGCATTACCAGTTTGGGCTGGTTCCCTTGCCCCATAACTTTGCCGTTTATGCTTTACTGGCATTTGCGCTTGTTTATGCCGTTCTGATGTATTTTTCGGTCAAGTTAAGACTAAAGTTGAAACAGACTAGCATTATCATTGACCTCATATTGATCGGTTGTGCCGACAGCCTTGAGCCCGGTGGCCACCTTTTCTTCTTGTATTACTGGCCGATTATCGCCGTTGCACAACGTGACGGGCTGAAAGATGCCATGCTCACCGCTACGCTGGCGGCCTTGGTGTTTGTTACCACTAATCTGCTGGCCGACAGCTTTCAGCTTATCTCGCTGATGCAGATTATTTCTTTCTTAGTTGTCGGATTCTTTACAGCCGTCGTGCTTGACAGGAGTCCCGTGAATTTTCGGGCGGACTTGCCGGTCGATAGTCTCACCGGTTTGCCGACCAGGACTACTTTTAACGAGGTTGTCGGCGCACTGATTGCGCGGGAAAACTTAAAGGAATACTCAATAATTCTGCTCGATCTTGATGATTTTAAACAATTCAACCAAACCTACGGCTATGAACTAGGTGATCGGGTCTTAAAAACAATTGCCCGGGTTGTGCTGGGGCAGATTCGTTCCAACGATGTAGCTGCCCGGTACAATAGTGAGGAGTACATAATCTTTTTACCGGATGTCAATAAAGAGACGGCCATCCAAATTGCCGAGCGACTGCGCGAAACAGCCTATTCTATCCAGAATTTAAGCAGTTTGCCGCAGATCCGGATTTCTTTTGGCGTCGCAGAAGCCCCGAGCGACGGAGCTGATCTTTTTGGTATCATTACCTCGGCCCGCAACCGGATGTATCTAGCCAAGGATTTGGGAGGTGACCGGGTGGTCGCTTCATTGACGGAAAAGGAATAATTTTTAATCTTTGCGCTACAAGGCACCTGGCTTTAAAAGAATCAGTGCGGCAAGGTGGCATTAGCGCAACAGTCTAATAATGTCAACCGCAGCCTCAAGTAGCCTAAGGGCGCCTAATATGACAATCGACTTAACACTACCACGGGCGTACACTCATAATGATACTTCGAGGAAAAGAGGTTGCGGAGATGGAAAGAAAGCTGGCCATTGGCCTAGTGTACAACCTAAAAAAACCTCCGGATGATGGTATCCCCATAGATGCGTATGCCGAGTTTGAGTCTGCGGAAACGGTTGATCTGATCGCTAACTCGCTGCAATCCATGGGGTATCACGTCCGGCTAATTCCATTCGAGGGCCCATCTATTTTGGCCGAATTACAGAGCGCTCCGGTAGATCTTGTCTTTAATATCGCTGAAGGACTCTCTGGCGGCCGAAATCGCGAATCGATTATCCCAGCTCTGTTAGAACTACTTGGAAAGCCATATACGGGTTCAGATCCCACTACCCTGGGGGTAACCTTGGATAAGTCATTGACCAAAGAGGTCGTCGCTGCACAAGGCATTCCGGTGGCGCGCGGCAGGTCGTTTTTTCAGCCAAGTGCTGAAGAGATCGACAACTTGGTGAGTGAGCTGAAGACCTTTCCCTTGGTGGTCAAGCCACGTTGGGAGGGGTCGAGTAAGGGTATTTCCACTACTTCACTCGTGAAAAACCGGGCTGAACTTTCTGCCGAAATTGAGCGAATTAATCAGCTTTATGATCAACCGGCATTGGTAGAAGAGTTCCTGCCGGGGCGAGAGTTTTCAGTTGGCCTGATCGGTAACGGTAGCGATCTTCAGGTCTTTCCGGTGTTGGAAGTCGTCTATGCCGAGAAACCGCTAACAGATTTCGTGTATTCCTACGAAGTCAAAAGCGGCAATCGCGAAACTTTGGTTTGCCCCGCACCAATTGGCGACAGGCTGTCCGACCGGTTGAGTAGGCTGGCACAGCAAGCTTTTACAGTACTGGGCTGCCGCGATTGGGCGCGGGTGGATTTCCGGTTGGATGGGGCCGGCGAGCCGCGCTTCTTGGAAATAAATCCATTGCCGGGATTATCAAAAGACAGCTTATATCCGCTTCAGGCAAGGGCGGCCGGAGTAAGTTATCCGGAGTTATTAGAGAAGATTGTCAATTCCGCGTTGCAACGACAGAATAACAAGAGAGAGGCGACCGGCAGTGGAAAATTGGGATAGTTGGCAGTGGCAGCTTCGTCAGCAAATTCGCACCGTTGAGGCGCTGCGCCAATATGTTGCGGTGAGCGAGGAAGAGGCTGCAGGTATTCGAGAGGCTGCTAAAGAGTTCGGCTGGGGGATCAGCCCGTATTACGCCTCGTTAATGGATCCCGAGGACCCTAACTGCCCGCTGAGACGGCAAGCCATACCCTCGCTTGCGGAGCTGCATGATTCAGTCGGGCTGATCGATCCGCTGGGGGAGGTGAATCATTCACCGGTTCCCGGACTGATTCATCTGTATCCGGACCGAGTGGCCTTCACGGTCTCCAACCGCTGTGCGATGTATTGCCGGCATTGTATCCGTAAACGGATGGTGAACCGGAAGGAGGCCCGTTACAACTGGCGGGATGGCGTAGAGTACATCCGCCGAACCCCACAGATCAGGGATGTACTGTTGACCGGCGGAGACCCGCTGTTATTGCCGGATCATACTTTGGAACAGATCTTAAAAGCCTTGCGGGAGATCGAGCACGTCGAGATCATCCGCATCGGGACACGAACCGTCTGTACCTTGCCGCAGCGGATTACTCCGGAGCTGGTTGGGATGTTGGAAAAGTATCATCCGATTTGGCTGAATACTCAGTTCAACCACCCCAAAGAATTGACTCCACAAGCCCAAGTAGCGATTGAACGCTTGCTGCGAGCGGGTATTCCCGTCGGCAACCAATCGGTCTTGCTCAAAGGGGTCAACGATAATGTCGACACGATGAAGGCCTTGGTCCAGAAACTGGTTCGCTTCAGAGTACGTCCGTATTATCTCTACCAATGTGACGTGCTCCGCGGCACCGAACACTTCAGAACGCCGATCGAAACGGGGTTGAACATCATCAACAGTCTGCAAGGTTTTACCTCCGGCTTGGCCGTTCCGACCTTTATTGTCGACTCGCCGGCGGGCAAGATCCCGCTGCATCCTGATCGCTTGGTTGAACGCGGTACAGACTACATTGTCATTCGCAGCTTTGAAGGTAAAATTGTGAAATTACCGAATCCGCCAAACCAATTTCTAGCAGGAAATGGCAGCAAGATGGTTGAAAATAACAAAATGATGAGTATTGGTTGATCAGGACTAGGGGGAGGAACAGGTGAGGAAGAAGGACGGAGAGAGGGCCTTTAGCCTGCTCGAAGTGGTTGTTACCTTGGGCGTTCTAACCTTGCTGTTGCTCCCCCTTGCGCGTACCCTCAATGATGGGATGGCCGGGGTTATCCGGGCTAAAGTGACTTCTGAGGCGACGGCTCTGCTGCAGCGAGCTGTCGAGGAGATTAAACAAACAGACTTTGATGCGGTCAAATCCACTCCACCCGTAAAGTATCCAACAAGCGATTCTGCCTATTATCTGCAAATAAGTGCCGTGGATCAGCCGGAGCGTGAATCGGTTGATGGAGCCGGCATTAAAACGGTTACATTGACAATTTTCACCGATGATGGAGGCAGTACAGGTGAAAAGGTGGCTGAGATCCAGTTCTGGCTATACCGTTACGACGGGCTATAAGACGAGACAAGCCGAAAAAGGGCTTACTCTCATCGAGTTGCTGGTCACAGTAGCAATCGCCGGGCTGCTGATGGCGGCGGTTGGCTCCTTTATCATGGCTTCAACCAGAGTCCAGACAGCAGCGGTTAATCAGAGCAGTTTTATGGTTAAAGCACAACGCCTTTTCTCAACGATGATTGATGGGAAAACCGGGCTGATCTCGGCTAAAGAGTATCGTTTATGGGGAGCTCAGCATGGATATCAACTTGCCTTAAGTTATCTTGTTAATGTAGATGGGACGGATACCGTTTTTTCTTACCAATATGCCGATAATTGTATTTACCGGTCAGAACCGGTTGTCGGTTCTAATCTGGTCGCTCCCAGTCAGGTGGGTACTCCGGTTTTGACCGGAGTCGACCAGTTTATCATCGATGACAGTGAAGCGCCGCGACTGTCTATCCGAATTGCTTCGGGATCGACAATTTTACGAACAGCGGTGACGCTGCGAAACTGATTGCCCGGCTAAAGGAGTGTGCGGGATGAGAAGTTGTGGCGAACGTGGCTCGGTGTTAGTTTTGACTTTAATTGTGCTTGTTTTGGTGGGGGTTGCGGTAACCGTTACTTATACGGCAATTCTTAGTACCACTCGTAGCGCCTATACGCTGCTGGCGAGTACCCAGGCATTGTATGCTGCCGAATCCGGGGTTAACGAAGCTTTGTGGCGGTTGAACCTTAATGGGAAGTCTCACCAAAACGGATCCTCTTATATTCAGGAGTGGACGACGGTTAACGGTATTAACACTTTTACAGTCGTTGAACCGGATCTTTTTGCGGTAACCGTCAGCGAGGGCAGCACATCGTACACAATTACCTCGGCCGGACACAGTCAGGGGATCACCAGAACTGTCCAGTTTACCGTTAGTAAGCCGGTACCGGTTACCAGTTCGGTTAATTGGGTGGAGGAGTTCAATCATAAGGGCAAGGTGGATAATCAGCAAATTCCCGAACTGCCCCAGGTAGTGTTAAATTATAGTCCGCAATACCAGGCCGGAGAATTAGTGGTGAGTACCGATTATGAAGGGCCTGAACCGCTGGCAGCCGAGGTCGTTAGGATTAAAGCAGGTGTGACGGTTAAGGCGGACATCTTTGCCAAAGGCGACATCTTTATTGAAGATGATGTTACGATTATGGGAAATGTGATCTCCGAGTCGGGTTCAATTTATACGGCGAAACGGGGACTGATCATCGGCAGTGTTATTGCAATCACTGGCGATATCAATTGGGAGAAACCGGGTGGAGGCCATGCGTACGGGCATTCCCTCGACACCGAGATTCGCGGTCTTGTTTATGGCCGATATGTCGGTTTCGGCAATAACAACAGGATTTACGGTGCGGTCATTGGTTCGACGGTAAGCTTTAATAATCCGAAAAATACCGTGCAGTTGGTGCCGGAGTACATAAATACCGGGATTGTGCAAATATATCTACCCGGCATGGTCACACGAACCTGGAAATTGCTATAATCAGAAATGCAGGAAAGTGATTGATTTTTTCTCTCCTTCCGGATATAATAAGAACTGCACTGCGGGCGTAGCTCAGTTGGTAGAGCGCTAGCTTCCCAAGCTGGATGTCGCGAGTTCGAGTCTCGTCGCCCGCTCCATTTTTTGTTTATCACCTGGCTTTAGAGAGCCAGGTTTTTTATTTTTTCGCCTCGGGATTGGCTCTGACGACAATCCAGTAAGCAATCGCCAATAACAAAATGAGTATCCCATGCAGGCCAAGGTCTAACAGGTATTCCTGGGTGGCGGTGTGTGAATCCAAACTGACTTTGGCGCCGAGCATTAAGATATGTCGGATACTGGAGATGATACCGACAACTAGGAACGGACGGAGGGCAAAATCCCCGGAGTCCGGCTGGTGGATGATCGTTCCGAGCACTTCTAAGAGAATGATTACGAAAAAGATGTTGTTCAAGACTACTAAACTACCGGCGAGTACATCCTGTCGGATTTGTACAAACCCGATGTAGAGCGAATGGACGAAAATGATTAACGCCAAAACTGAGATGGCCAAAGCCGTGCCGAAGTGCAACCAAGTTTGCATCGATTTAATAAACCGGGAATCTGCTAAATTACCCATAACACCCCTCCTCACAAAACCCTTATCATTTCTTTCGCGGTTTTACCGGTTAACCCTGCTGATTGGAAGGGAATACCAGTCCGGAGAGCGAATTACCAATTATTAGGAGGGAGGACTATGCGCTACCCGCGGCTTTTGCTATATATGATCATTATTCTGGTTGCAGTTACTCTACCGGTGCTGGGAGCAGGGGTGCAGGGAACATCCCATGATTTTCGCTCCCCCGAGCATGGCGGACCCAATGAAAAATACCCGATATTAGCCGAAATAGCCGGAGCAAACCCGTGTGCGGTCTGCCACACCAGCCATTCGGCCGTTTTTGGCAAAGCCTTATTTGCCGCTGATTATGGTTGGGAACCGAGCAGAAAGATTCGGTTTGAGTCTTCAGGCTTATGCATGAGCTGCCATGACGGAGACTTGAAGACCCAAGCCGGACAGGTTATTATCGACAACCCCGACCTTCGGATCGAGCGGCGCCATCCGCGTCACCGCGTAGAGTTCCCGTATCCGAGCAGACCAGGTCACTTACCGACGTATGCCCGGGTCGAACAGGATGAGCGAGGAAGCTATTGGGCGGTCGGCTCTAATGGTTATCGGTTGCCGTTAGAGTATGATACGGAAACCGAGGAAACGGTAGCAACCTGTATTACTTGCCACAATGCGCACGACCCAGGCCCGAAGGCAAAGTTTTTGCGGATCACTGAGCCGAAACAACTTTGTTGGACTTGCCATTCCCGATAGCGGCAGTGGTCAGAATTATCATCAACAACAGCAAACCTTTCCGGTGGGCGGAAAGGTTTTTTCGTTCAGTAGCCCAGCTGGGTTTAGTTGCCGGAAGCATTCCGACAGATTGCAACTCGGCCGATCTGGATACAATAGTGCTGCTAACACAGTTTATCCGCTGGTAAAGTGAGGCTGAGGTTGTGGTTGTCCGAGTGAACAAGGAGACCGCGGAGATTGTGGTTTTACGCCGGATTTGTGAAGCATTGCGGCCGCCTAACGAGCTACTCGTTGCTGAGTTAACCGATGGGAATTGGGTCACGGACGTACAGGAGTCACTCGGCGAACTCGGGATGGCCCTTCCGGCCGCCTGGGACACTCTGACGAGAGTATTGGCGCGACCTAGACGAGAGATTTTGGCGGAGTTAACAGCCGAGTATACCCGGTTATTCATCAACGACTATGGCCAAACTCCGGCGCCCCCATATGCATCCGTCTACCTGCCAACTTGTAGCCAGGGGGGATCACAGGTGGCGCTGCAAGTCTCGGAGTGGTATTCGCAAGCGGGAATGGCCCTACCGCCGGATTACCCGGAACCCCATGATTCGCTGGGTGTAGAGCTGGAATATTTAATCTACCTTCATCAGTCGATTGCTGAAGCAGGAACCGGCCAAGCTTCCAAATATCTCCGTACCATCAAAGGCGACTTTTACGCCAACCATTTAGCCAAGTGGATTCCGTGTTTTGCCAGGCGGGTCAGGGCGGCGGATGCACACCTGTTTTATGCGGTTGTGGTCGAACTTTTAACCGCAGTAGTGGCTGCCGGGCTGTAGAGGATTTCTTTTCCTCATAGCGAAGAAAACAAAATAATTATGCTCGGCAGTAAAGGTGGGTCATGATGAGTAAGTTTAGGCTAGCAGGACTAATCGCGACACTCTTGCTTCTGTGCGCCGCAGCGGTCAGCGCCCAAGACCTGGCGGTTGGCTTTCAGATCACGGACCAGTTTAAGGGATTTAGTTTCAAATACCCGATGGCCCCCGGGCAAATTATTCAACCGATTATTAACCTGTCGGCTTCAGATACAGCCAATAGTAACGATATGAAGGGGACGTTTGCGGTACGAGTGCTTTATGATCGAGGGGTTAAGGGCTCCTACCGTGGCTATTTCGGCTGGGGAGTTGGCATGGAGACGGTTAAAACAACGAACAATAGCATTATAGTTAAAAATGAGACCAACTACGGCGTGCAAGGCTTTGTCGGCTTGGAAACTGCCCGGCCGGGTGCTGCGATCTCAACCAGCGTGGAGCTGACGTTGGGGATGCTGGAAGACGGTAGTTCTTCCGGGGGAGGCTATAAGGCGGGATTTGGCCTGGGTTTAGGCTTACATTACTACTTTTAATCCTTTTGATCCGGGTGAAAGGTTTTGACAATTTATTACTTTCATGGTATAATTATCCCGGTCCCTCTGAGAGAGGGGATATAACCATTAAGAATAAATTTCCTATAGACCCCCATCTATAGGTCTTGAACCCCTGCCCCTTGAGATTTTTCAAGGGGCAGCCCCTTTGCAGGACTTTTTTCTTAGATGGGGAACAATATACGTATGTTAAAGGTTAAAGTTAAAATCTGGCTTCATTCAGACGATGAGATTGTGATCGGCGAGGGTGTCCGTAGGTTGTTACAAGCGATCGATCAGACCGGCTCGATCAACCAAGCTTCGGAGAAGTTGCGGATGTCCTACCGGCGTGCCTGGGAGAAGATACACCTGGCCGAAGACCGCCTGGGCAAGAGTTTGGTCATCACTCAGGCCGGGGGAGCACACGGCGGAGGTTCTATTTTGACCCAGACGGCCAAAGACTTTCTGCGCGCTTTTAACGAGCTCGAAAATGACGTGGCTAATTATGCTGCTGAACGTTTCAACGAGTTATTTGCCAGACTGAAGTAATAATATTTTTTTGCATTCGTTGTGTCGGATTTGGCATAACTAAACAGGGCATGGGGGGATAATATGGGCTATTTCTGGGACAGTCTAGTCCAAGCAGTAAAACTACTAATTGCTTTTGATCCCGAAGTCATTGAAGTGCTGCTCTTATCGCTAAAAATCGCCGGGGTTTCCACCTTGTTGGCTTCGATTATCGGAGCACCGCTTGGCTTCATCTTAGCTACTAAGGAATTTGTCGGTCGCAAGACCATCACCAGCATCTTAAACACCCTTTTGGGAATGCCGACGGTTGTCGCCGGCTTAATTGCCTACGGCTTACTTTCGCGTCGCGGCATCTTCGGGGCGCTGGGCTTGTTATTCACGTGGAAGGCCATCGTCGTCGGCCAATTTATCGTTGTCATGCCGGTAATCGCCGCATTGGTATTAAATGCCGTGCGAGAACTGGATGCTTCTTACCGTCTGACCGCCCTTTCGTTAGGAGCCAGTCGTTGGCAGGCGGCCGCCTTGGTCCTACTGGAATCCAGATATGCGATTATCGGGGCGATTATCGCCGGTTTCGGCCGTGTGGTCGGAGAAGTAGGGGCATCGATGATGCTCGGCGGCAACATCCGTGGTGCCACGCGGACCTTAACTACCGCCATTTCATTGGAGACGAGCAAAGGAGAGTTTGCCTTTGCTTTGGCTCTCGGACTCATCTTGATGTTGGTTTTCTTTGTGATTAATTCATCGGTAAACTATTTACGGGAGCGCTAAGAGATGATGTACACTTGCACAGGCTTGACAAAGGCATTTGGTAGCAAACGCGTCTTAGATATACCCCACTTAGAGTTACCGCTCGGAAAAACGACCATGATTATGGGCCCCAATGGTGCCGGAAAATCTACTCTGCTGCGCATCTTGGCGATGCTGGACCTTGATTACCAGGGGACGTTGCAGATCGGTGATCAGAAGGTCGCCCGTTCCTCGGAGGTCGCGCAGCAGTTTTACCGCCGTTCAGCCTTTATTTGGCAACGACCGGTGATGTTTAATATGTCGGTGGCAGCCAATGTTGGGTTGGGTCTGAGATTGCGCGGCGTTGACTCTGCTACGATTAAAGAACGAGTGGACAAGGCTCTTGAACGTTTGGGCATCACCGAATTAGCCCAAGCTAACGCCAAGAGACTATCGGGCGGCGAGATGCAGAAAGTGTCGATCGCTCGGGCGCTCGTAGTAGAGCCGGAGTTTCTCTTCATTGACGAACCATCTTCAAATCTGGATGTGGATTCAATCGATCTAATGCACCGCTTGATTTTAGAGGAGAAGGCGGCCGGGAAGACAATCTTTTTGATTACCCATAACTTCGCAGAGGGGCAGAGCTTGGCCGACTATGCGGTCTTTCTCAATAGGGGATCTGTGGTTGCCGCCGGGCCGTTGTCCGAGTTGGCGGCCAATCGGTCGCTCCAGGAGAGCGCCATTTGGCGTTATCTATAACGGGAAAGTGGCCACTCAACAAGTGGCCACTTAATTTTTCCAGGGAGCTACTTTTTACTCAGAGATTTTTTCGCGAAATAGGCTAGCGCGCCAATGGTCACGGTGTGCAATGCCAGCCAGGCCGGGCGCAAAAACTCCCAGCTGGTATCATCGACGATGTTGTTTTTGCGGCGCATGCGAAGTCACTCCCTTCAGGCTTAGCTTGGCCGTGGTTTTCACCCTTATCCTTTCTGTTTATCCCATTCTTTTTGACACATACTATCCATACATATTGCCGCCGGAAAAGGAAAACTATGACGGAGTTGCTGCACATAGTCATCAGGTCAATTATTGCCGTTTTGACCTTGCACATTTTCGCCCGCATGGTTGGCAAGCAGCAAATCGGCCAGCTGAGCTTTTTCGACTACATCAGCGGTATTACGGTCGGTTCGATCGCTGCCGACTTGGCAACAAATCTGGACGATCGCCCCTTGGCGTTATGGGCCGGTCTGATTACCTGGATGCTGCTGATAATTGGGTTCCAGTATTTATCTTTGCAGAATAGGCAGCTACATAAATTGTTGGATGGCGAACCGGTGGTAGTCGTACATAACGGCAAAATTCTCGAACGCAATTTAGCGCTGACCAGACTGCCGGTAGACACCTTAATGTCGGAGTTGCGTGCCAAGGGCATCTTTGACTTAAATGAATTAGAGTTCGCTTTGCTGGAAACTGACGGTCGGCTGTCAGTGTTGAAAAAATCGCAGTATCTACCGGTTACGCCGCATGATTTGCAGCTCGCTACGGAGTATAAAGGGCTGGGTACGGAGTTGATAGTTGACGGGAAGATTATTTATCAAAATCTTTCGGAGGTTGGCAAAGATTACACTTGGCTCCGGCAAGAACTGAACAATCAGGGGATTGCAAAGGTGGAGGATGTTTTTTATGCGGTCCTCAGCCCTGCCGGAACCTTATTTGTTGACAAGTATCAAGATGACTTGACCAAGCCGCAACTGACGGATGTTAGCGACTATCCGGGACCAAATTAGGGTGATCGTGTGCTCAAACGGATACTTCTATATATGTTCATTGTAGCAATGTTAGTGAGCTTTGCACTGATTATGGGCGCCGGCTGGGATGGGCGAGCCGGAAAAAGCGCTGAGGTGGGGAAATATCTGGACTTGCTGTATGCCAATCTTGCGCAAGGTGATTGGTCAGCTGCTCTAATGAGCTTGGGTGAATTGGAGCGGGCCTGGTCAAGCGTACAAGGTAGATTGGGTTTTATTGAAGAACGTCCGCCGTTGTTTCAATTTACAAATGATTTGGCCCGCTTGCGCGGGGCGATTATGGCCGAAGATCGTTCCGCCGGTTTGCAGCTGGTTCTTGAAATGCGGGCGATCTGGGCTAAATATTAACAGACAGGAATCAGCTCCGACCAGCGAGAACATTTACCGCGAGGAGTGAAGTGTCATGGACAAGCTGGTTCGTTTTGGGGTTAGCATGGATCAGGAGCTGGTCAAGGCTTTTGACGAAATCAGTAGCAAACGGGGGTACAAAAATCGCTCCCAAGCGATCGGGGATCTGATCCGCCGGGCGCTGGTCGAGTATAATTGGGAGTTTTGCACGACTGCACAGGTGGCGGGAACACTCTCGCTGATTTATGACCACCATACGATCGGCTTGGATTCGTTGTTAAACCAAATCCAGCACGATTACCATCATATTATTGTGTCCAGCGTGCATGTGCACTTAGACCATGATAACTGTCTGGAGGTTCTCGTGCTCAGGGGCAAGGTGGAAGAGATTCGCCGCTTAAGCGATAGTTTGTTGACCCAAAAAGGGGTCAAAAATGGAAATCTATCCATTGTGGCCGTTGGCGAGAACGGCTCAGGTCAGGCGGAGCATCAGCACGATTAAGATGAGTACCAGCAAGGAGACGAGCCAGCTCAAACGGGAAACCTTTGTCGATAGTCGGCGAATCTCGGCGGTAACGGGGGCCAGATCGATCTCCATTAGCTCGCCTGCCCTCAAGGCCGAGGCGATCGTTTGCAGTGCGTGCGGCAACTGTAAAGCCGCTTTTAACCATGCTTTTGCTTCAGTGAAGAAGAAGTCGAGGCCCTCATCTTGGACCGACTTGCTTTCACCGACAGCTTCTCTTAACAAATCCGCGATATTAATCTCGGGAGCAAGCGTTTCCAACAAGCCTAATACGATCCCGACAGCCCGGCCCAAAAAAGTGAAATTGGCCGGTACTTGGATCGGTTGATTTAAGAAGAACCGGCTCATTTCCTCCATTAGCCGCATCGCCTCAGAGGTCGACAAGCCCTTCATGCCGCCTTGAGCGAAAGCATCCAACAGCATTGCCACCCCTTTTTCGATTGAGCGGAGATCGGCATGCGGCAGGACGAATCCCAAATCGACCAAGGCGGTGACCAGGGTCTTTGGGTCATTGCGGATAATCCCGCCCAGCCCGGCCCGGAAGATGGGGCGTGACTCGGGCGGGATCTCACCCATCATTCCAAAATCAAGATACACCAGGCGCTTGTGCGCATCAACGAACAAGTTGCCGGGATGCGGATCAGCGTGGAAGAAACCATCCTCGACGACTTGTTGAATAAAACTGGACAGCAGCAGATCAGCGAGCTCGCGAGGATCGGCGCCCAGGTTGCGCAGTGCCGGGAGATCGGTGATTTTGACCCCGGTGATTTTTTCCATGACCAGGACCCGCGGGGTGACTAAGACATCGTGAACCCAGGGAACGTAGATCCGCGGCTGAGTCTTGAAGTTTTCGCGAAACCGGCGCAGATTGGCGGCTTCTGCTTCTAAATTCATTTCTCGGGACAGCGTTTGCAGAAACTCTTGGTATAGCAAGCGAAAGTTCATCTGACGGCGCAGGGAGGAATAACGGTCTAGATACCATATTAAGAGGCGCAGCGCACGCAAGTCGGCTTGCACCTGTCGGTGAATCTGAGGCCGGAGGACTTTGACCGCCACTTCGCTGCCGTCTGTGAGTCTTGCCTCGTAGACTTGGGCTAATGACGCCGTTCCCAGCGGGTTGGGGTTGATCTCGGCAAAATGGTTGGCCAGCGGACCGAGTTCGGCTTCGAGTACCTCCCGAATTTGGGCAAACGGAACCGGAGCTACCTCGTCTTGCAGTAAGGCTAATTCTTCGGTGTACGGTTTGGGCAGTACGTCCACCCTGGTGCTTAAAAACTGTCCAACCTTGATCGGCAATCCGCCGAGGGAGGTTGCCACTTGGCGAAAACGGATCGCTTGACTCCGGTAAACCCGTTCCCGTCGTGCTTCGGCCGCAGGGCCTTCGCCGGTGAACCTGCGCAGCCAGAAGAGCTCAAGGGCAAACCGGGCCAGCATTAAGATTAGTTTAGCCGAACGTAGTACTAGCAAAGCAACGGACTCCTTTACTGGTCTAATGAGCTATTTTCGCGCGGAGTAGTAAAAACCTTTTTCTCGTAGTCTGCTCCTTGACAAAGAGAAGCAAAACGTGCTATTAAAGAATTAGATAATATTCAAAATATCTAAATAAAGGAGGGCGGCCATGGGTTTTGATAAGACATTTCGGGCCTTGTCGGACCGGACCCGCCGCGATATAATTCGTTTGTTGCGCCGCGGCGAACTATCAGCGGGCGAAATTGCCGAGCATTTTACCTTGACCAAGCCTAGTATCTCCCATCATTTGAGTATGTTAAAAGAAGCAGGTTTGGTGCTTGATGAACGTAGGGGTCAAAATATTGTCTATTCGCTAAATACCAGTGTTTTCGAAGATACCATGGCGTGGGTGCTGACGGCACTGCGCCGAGAGGAGGAATAATATGAATCTACTGAAAAATCGGCTCATCTGGCTACTGTTGGGGTTGTTTGTGCTTGCCGGCGTCATGATATATCCTTACTTGCCGGAACAGGTTCCCAGTCACTGGAATATTGACGGCGAGGTTGATCGTTACAGTTCGCGCGAGTTTGGGGCCTTTTTTCCACCGGCCATGGCGGTAGGGATGTTTCTCCTGCTGGGCGTGATACCCTATATTGATCCGAAAGGCGCCAACTTTAAAAAATATGGCAAGGTCTATGATGTTTTTGTTTGGCTGATGATCATCTTCTTTGTACTGATGGGGATAATCACCTGGTTGGCCGCGCTTGGCTATGCGCTTAGTGTTGGAAAAATCATCTGTGCCCTGGTTGCCCTGTTGTTCATCGTTATCGGTAATTATCTCCCAAAGATTCAGTACCGCAACTATACCTTCGGGATTCGTACTCCGTGGACCTTGGACAACGAAGAAGTCTGGCGGCAGACCCATCGGTGGGCTGGAAAAGTGATGGTTGTGGGCGGCATTATCGCCTTGCTCGGTCTGTTTGCCACCGAGCGAGTTAGCTTTTGGCTACTAATGGCGGGGGTCTTGCTGCCTAGTCTTGGAGCGACCATCTATTCTTATCTGCTGTACAGGAAGATTGCCGGCCCAGACAAGCAAGACTAACTTATTTATCCGGTGGGAGGTAATCTGGCCGGTCTGCCGTAATCTTCAAGTAAACGGAGAAACACGGTGGCATTGTCGGTGAAGTTTGTGGAGATTTATACAGACGGGGCTTGTTCCGGTAATCCCGGACCTGGTGGTTGGGGCGCGATCCTACTCTACAATGAGCACAGCAAGGAGCTTTCCGGCGGAGAGAATCCCACTACCAACCAACGCATGGAGCTGACAGCGGCAATTCAAGCCTTGAAAGCCCTCAAGGAGCCTTGCCGAGTCCGGTTGTACTCTGATAGCGCATATCTAATCAATGCTTTTACATTAGGCTGGCTTGACAAATGGCAACGAAATGGTTGGCGTAATGCTAAGGGCCATCCGGTTGAAAATCAAGACCTCTGGCAGGAGCTTGTCGCCCTTACCGCGATCCACCAGGTTGAGTGGGTAAAGGTTAAAGGCCATGCGGATAACGACTTAAACAATAAGTGTGACCAACTGGCCAAGGCAGCTATAAAGGAGGTATAGCACGGATGCGCCGCAGCAGCATATTAGTAGTAGTGATCGTCTTTTTGTTAGGAGCCTTTGCCATGTCAATCTGGATGGGAAGCAAGCGTTATCAGGATGTCGTTGCCCGGCAAGTCGCGGAGCGGCTTCGTTCGGGTGAGAACTTAATCATCATTGACGTCCGCGAACCACACGAGTTTGCCGCCGGCCACATCCCGGGGGCCATCAATATTCCGCTCGGTGAATTGCGGGCGCATTTAGACCGATTTAGTCCGGAAGCAGAGATCTTTCTGGTCTGCCGTAGCGGTGTGCGCAGCGCCGAAGCGGCCAGGATCATGGCCGGATCCGGCTTTCGCCGGATTCGCAATATCCAGGACGGTATGCTCGGGTGGGAAGGACCGATTGCAAAGTAATTGGAGCAGGTCGCAGCTTGTGCAGAACCTGCTCCTGTGATTTATAAGCCTAGTTCACGCCAGAATGAGCTGTCGACGACCCGATCCCAATCCGGAATCGCCCGGATTTGTTTCTCCTGATAAAGCAGTTCGGCACAGTATTTTAAACTATCAGCTACATCTTCCCACCAACCGACCGTGAGATAATGATAACCGAGGGATCTGCGTGCTATCGCGGGATCCAGCCCGGTGACTTGGGCAATTATCTGGGCGGCTTGCTCAGGATTGGCGCGGATAAAATCTGCTGCCAGCGCCAAGGCGCGCAGTATTTTGCGGACCGTCTCGCGGTCCTTTTCTATTACACCGGTGCGGGCGACGATTGTCAACGGAAAGGTCAGCCGCGATCCGCCTAAATTCAGCAGTTCTCGACCTGCCCCGGCAGCCTCGATTAGACTGGGGGTTGGTTCCCAGGCCAGGACGGCTTTGACTTGCCCGGAGGCAAGCGCTTCCAACATCTGCGGCGGACTGATATTGATAATCCGCAAATCGGTTAACGGCACTTGGTATTCTCGGCAAAGGTACTGCAGGGCAGTAAAGCCGCTGGTACCACGGGTGACGCCAATTCGTTCGCCTTTCAGGTCGCGAAAGTGGGTGATTTGCGGGTCGGAGACCATCAGCCTCTGTCTGGCCCCGCCACCGCCAACCGTGCCGAGTATTTTGATCGGAATTCCGGCTGAGATGAGGGTGATCGTTGGTAAATCGCCCACAATGCCAAACTGGATGGCGTTGGCGGCGAGGGCCTCGGAAATGAGGGTGCCGTCGGCGAAAATGCCGATTTTCAAAGCAAGCCCTTCGGCAGCGAAAAAACCCATCTTATCGGCAACTGCTGCTGCCGCGCCGCCAACGCTGGGTTGGTAGCCGAAACCATATTGGGCACTGACGGCGTTGCCGGTCCAAGTTAGCATAATAAGCAGGAGAAAAACCAGTCTTTTCACTGTGAATTAACACCCTTCCTCAGCAGTCATTAGTTGCGTAATCCGCTCCCGGTAAGCCTGAAACTCCGGAGAGGCGACGAGGCGCGGCCTGGCCAAATCTACTGTAACCTCGCCTTTGATGCGTCCTGGATGGGGATGGAAGACGATAATCCGTTCGGCTAGATAGATCGCCTCTTCAACGTGATGTGTGACGAAGATGATCGTTTTGCGCTGACGATACCAGATTTGCAGCAGTTCATCTTGGAGTTTGCGCCGGGTGATCGCATCCAGAGCGGAAAAAGGTTCATCCAATAACAAGACTTTCGGATCGCAGGCCAGCACTCTAGCTATGGCCACACGCTGTTTCATACCGCCCGAGAGTTCATGAGGGCGCAAGTGGCTGAATTTGGCTAAACCAACTAGTTCCAACATTTCCCGGGCAATTCGTTTTGAGCGTTCTTTCGGCACGCCTTGGCAAATGAGTCCGAAGGCGACGTTTTCCTGCACGGTCAGCCATGGAAAGAGGTGCGGTTCTTGAAAGACGACCCCACGCTCCGGGTCTGGTCTGGTGACTGGACGTGAATCCAGCCTGACTTGCCCCTCCGAAGGAGAAAGAAAACCGGCGATGATATCCAAAAGGGTGCTTTTACCGCTGCCGCTGGGCCCGAGGATGCAGACGAACTCTCCGTCGGCGATCGTTAAATTTATGTCGTGCAATGCCGATAAGCATTTGTTTGCGGCGACAGTGCGGTAAGTGTGGCTGAGGTTAGCGATGGTTAGCATTGGCCTCCTCCTTGGTTGGACATTCCCCAGATCTTAACCGTCTTCGCCTCGACTTTCCTGAAAATCCCGCCTTCAATCAAGAGACCAATTAAGGCGATCAGAATCATCGCTACGAAAGCGGAAGAGTAATCAAGGCTCCAGCGCGCTTGAAAGATCGCATAGCCAAGGCCTAAGTCGGTGCCGCCGACCATTTCGGCGGCGATCAGCGCGCGCCAGCCGTTAGCCAGGCCGGCCCGCAAGCCGGTGAGCAAATGTGGCAGTGCCCCGGGAAGCAGTACGCGAAAAAAGATCTGACTCTTGTCAGCGCCCATCATTTGAGCGGCTCTGATTAATCCTTTGGGAATGCTGTGAATTCCGGCGGAGACGCTAATCATGATCGGAAAAACGCCGGCCAAAAAAATGATGAAAATGGTGGATTGATTGCCCAGTCCCAATAATAAAACGGCTAATGGTATCCAGGCCAGACTCGGAATTGGTTGCAGAAATGCGGTGATCGGCATAATTAAGCGATCTGCGCGCTGCGAAATGGTGGTGATTATTCCGGCGGCCAACCCGACGGCGGCGGCCAAGGCGAAGCCGATTGCCCACCGGGTTAAGCTGGCAAAAAGGTGTTGATACAGCGAGTGGTGCAAAAAGTATTCACCGGCTAGGAGCTCAACCGCACGAGAAAAAGTGGCCGAGGGGGTCGGAAATGGTGCGCCTTTAAAATATTGGACCGCGACCGCGGCAATGTGCCAGGTTGCCAGGAAGAAAAGATAGGGTAAGAGCTCTCCTGCCCGGTTGCCAACTCTACCGTACTCTAAGCGTAGGCTCATTGTGACGGCTCCTTTCAACAAAGCGCAAATCCGTTATAGCCTACGCAAGACCCATCAATTCTGTCAATCCTTGCAAGCCTTCCAGGTATTCTCCAGCTTAAAAGTGGGGCCAGCGACTCACTATATTATTAGCAATGTCGAAAGGAGGGAAATTGAATGGCGCAAGGCTCTAGTACATCCAACAAACCGGTAATCGCCCAGGCCTACAATGCTCTCGAACAGTTCAAATATGAAGTAGCCAATGAACTGGGAATCAATAGCGAGTTCCAGACCGGTTACTGGGGGAATATCTCCTCCCGGGAGTGCGGTGCCGTTGGCGGTCACATGGTTCGTCGGATGATTGCCGCTGCCGAGCAGTCCCTAATTGACCAGGCTACTGCTACTGTTAAATCACAGTTCGCGCAGTCGCTCAAAGGAGCTGGGTTCCCGTTAGAACCTGATGTAAAGGCAGGTACCAGTTCTGCACATAACAAGAACGAATACTAATTAAGTGCTGGGAGTGAGAAATCGCCTTCACTGTAACTTTGTCTGGCGGCAAAGCACTCCCGCATTAAGATAAAATTAGAGCCGGGATAGTATTCCCGGCTCTACCTTT
>JAAYHC010000056.1 GCA_012735535.1 Bacillota bacterium | reverse complement strand
TTGCAGAAGATCTCCTGGGGCGCCCCATCCACCATGATGCCGTCAAGATTAAAGATCGCCACCACCTTGGCCAGATCTGCCGCATGCTGAGCGGCGTAGGCATAAGCCCCGAAAAGACCGATTTCCTCAACACCAAAGGCGACGAATTCGATCGTGCGCCGATAGGGACCGGTTTCTGCCAGCAGCTTGGCTAGGCCCATCATCACCGCAACCCCGCTGCCGTCATCGCCGGCACATGGCGAGTTGTACCAGGAGTCATAGTGGGCACCGATGAGCACGCGTTCGTTGACGCGATCGGTTCCCGGTAAGAGCGCCCGGATATTCCAGGAGGTTTCCGTTTGAGTCGCGGAATCCGCCCAGACCCTGGCCCGGACAGTCCCCTTGGCCAAAAACCGCCTGAGCAGCATACCATCCTCATAGCTGATGGCTAAAGCCGGTACGGAGGTAATCTCGCCTTTCATACCGCAGGAACCGATCCCGATGATCCCGCAGGGAACATCCCGCATCAACAGAAAGCCAACCGCACCGCGCTGCAGCGCACGCCGATACTTTTCCGTCCGGTGTAGCTCCGGCTCACCCGGCGGATCACCGTTTAACAAGAGAGCGATCTTGCCGTGAACATCGACCAGATCAAACTCGGACTCTTTACCGTAACCAACGTAGACCACCTCGGCCTCGGCCTCGCCATGGCCGCTCCAACCGAGGACTTTAGCGGTAATCTCCCGGGCCAACGGCGCGGTAATCTCCCGGGCCAACGGCGCGGTAATCTCCGCTCCACCACCGGAGGACTTCCATAACGGATAGGAAAATTCCTCCACTAACGGCTCATACCCCAATTTCGCGAACTCGCCAACCAGATAATCTCGCGTTTCTCGCTCCTGGGGCGTCCCCGCCATACGCGGTCCAATCCCGTCGCATAAATGGGAAAGCACCTGGTAGCCATAGGGATCCGTCAACGCACGCCCTAACAACTTCTCCATCTACTATCCTCCAAAAAAGATAATAAGCCCAAAAATGAGCTTATTATCACGATTGATGATTATTTAGTATTCGGCTCTCACCTGGGAAAACCTGCTAGAAAAACACTTTTTTCCATATTAGCAATTGCGTGAATATTCGTTAAAGCGTGACAAAATGCACCTTTTCCATGTCCGGGTAGCGGGCAAGCTTATCCAACAACTGCTGGGGGATCGGTTGGTCGACCCGCAAGACCATGACCGCCTCACCGCCGACCTCGTTACGGCCCAGTTGCATGCTGGCGATGTTGATCTCCCCATCGCCGAGGAGTGAACCGACCGCCCCGATGATACCCGGCCGATCTTTGTGTTTGGTCACCAAGAGATAGCCTTCCGGAACGGTATCGATATAGTACTCATCGATCTGCACGATCCGCGGATTGCCGTCGCCGAAGAGGGTCGCGGCCATCTGCTGTCGTCCGCTGCTCGTGGTGACCGTTAAGTGAATCAAATTGGTGTAATTACCGTTGCTGCGCTTGGACTCAGTAACCTTAATCCCGCGCTTGCGCGCCAGATAGGAGGCATTGACCGAGTTGACCTCGGCTCCGAAGGCCGGACGCAACAGACCTTTGAGCACGGCAGCTGTCAGCGGACTGACCGCATAATCGGCCAATTGCCCGCTGTAGGTGACTTCGACCTCCTGCAGTACACCGGAGAGGATCTGGCCCAAGAATGAACCCAACCGTTCGGCCAGCTTCAAATATGGCTTAACCTTGGCGAACGCCTCCGGACGCAGAATCGGCATATTAACCGCGCTCTTGAGCGGTTCACCGCGCAGCGCGGCCATAACCTCTTTGATCACGTCGATGGCGACGTTAACCTGAGCTTCGACCGTTGAGGCCGCCAAGTGCGGGGTGGCGACCAAATTCGGCAGTTTGAATAGCTCAAAGTCGGCCGGCGGCTCTTGCGCATAGACATCAAGCGCAGCACCTGCGACTTTGCCGGATTTGAGCGCCTCCACCAGGTCGGCTTCGTTGACGATCCCACCGCGAGCGCAGTTGATGATCCGCACCCCATCCTTCATTTTGGCGATGGTCTCTTTGTTGATGAGGTTCTCCGTCTCCGGAGTCTTGGGGGTATGAATCGTGATGATGTCCGCCTGAGTGATAATCGTCTCGAGGCTGGCCGCAGTAACCCCCATCTCCTTCGCCCGTTCCTCGCTGATAAAGGGATCATAAGCCAAGACATTCATGTGCAGGCCCTGGGCAATCCGGGCAACCGTACTGCCGATCCGCCCAAAGCCGATCACCCCGAGGGTCTTGCCGGCCAGCTCGGTGCCGACAAAGGTTTTCCGATCCCATCGCCCTTCCTTGAGGGACTGGTTGGCCTGCGGAATATGACGCGCCAAAGCGAGCATCAGCGCAACCGTATGTTCCGCGGTTGAAATCGTATTCCCCTCGGGCGCATTCAAAACGACAATACCCCGTTCGGTGGCGGCATCGAGATCGATATTGTCAACCCCGACCCCGGCCCGACCAACAACTTTGAGGTTTTCGCCTGCCGCCAGGACTTCTTTGGTCACCTGCGTGCGGCTGCGGACGATCAAGGCATGATACTTGCCGACCTCTTTGAGTAGGTCCTCGGCGCTGATATCCTTTTGCACGCTGACCTCAAAATCCGGTGCGGCCTGCAGTATCTCAATACCTTCGTCAGAGACGTTATCGGCGATCAGTACTTTGTACACTAGCGCTGCACCTCCCGGAGCCAAACCTCCTGGGCGGCTTTGACGCCTCGGCCGAGCACTTCCGGCTTGCCATGGACCGCCAACGCACACTCTAAAGAGGCGATGATGGTTAGCATATCGCGCGGGCCGGCAAAGCCCATGTGACCGATACGGAAGATCTCGCCTTTGAGCTGGTCTTGTCCGCCGGCAACCTGTACTTTGAACTGCTCCTTGAGCGTCTTGCGCAAGGGTTCGCTGGGCACTTCACTGCTCCCTTTGACCGCCGTCACCGTGCTGGAGGCACAGCTGTCTGCGGTTAAGAGTTCCAGACCCAGAGCCCGAATCGCCGCTCTGACCATATCGCGCATCAAATCGTGGCGCCGATAGATATTGGTCAGGCCTTCGGCTTGCATTAAGGCAAAGGTCTTCTCCAGACCAAAGAGCAAGGCGATATTGGGCGTATACGGTGTTTGGGCCTTATCACCCGAAGCCTTGTACTTCTTCAAATTGAAATAGAAGCGCGGCGACTGTGCCTGGTCAATCACTTCCCAGGCCCGCTCGGAAACACCGATTAAGGCTAGACCCGGCGGCAGCATCAAGGCCTTCTGGGAACCGGTAACGACGATGTCCAAATGCCAGTCATCCATCCGGACCTCCATCCCGCCAAGCGCACTTACCGAGTCGACAACCAGCAACGCTCCCTGCCCGAATTCGTGGACCGCGTGGCCGATCGCTTTGAGATCATTAGCTACGCCGGTTGAAGTTTCGTTGTGGGTGACAAAAACCGCCTTGTACGGACCGGCCGCCTGCAACTTAGTAGCCACAGCATTCGGATCGATACATTCGCCCCATGGAGCCTCGAGCCTGTCAACGTCTGCACCGTAAGCTGCGAGAATCTGACCAAAACGATTGCCAAAGGAGCCACAAGTCAAGAGCAGCACCTTATCACCAGGTGAAACAATGTTCGCTACCGCGGTTTCCATCCCGGCGGTACCTGAGCCGGTGACAAAGAGAACATCGCCGGAGGTGCCGAAAAGCTCCTTTGCAAACGGGATTAGCCGCTCATAAAGGGCTGAAAACTCACTGCCCCGGTGGCCAATCATCGGTTGGCCCATGGCTAGCGCGACTTGTGGTGGAACCGGACTTGGACCCGGTATCCGCAATTGGACATCTTCAATCATGGAAAAATTCCCTCCCCAGCAAAATGACTTTATTTTGCAATCCAGGGCATCATGGCCCTGAGTTTCTGGCCCACTTTTTCAATCGGATGCTCGGCTTGTTTTTTCCGCATCGCGTTAAAAACCGGGCGGTTGGCTTGATTCTCGAGGATCCAAGCCTTGGCGAACTCGCCGTTCTGGATTTCGCGGAGGATCTGCTTCATCTCTTGCCGAGTAGCCTCGGTAATGATCCGCGGCCCGGTGATGAGGTCGCCGTACTCGGCCGTATCACTGATTGAATGGCGCATGTTGGCGATGCCGCCCTCATACATGAGATCAACGATCAGTTTTAACTCGTGCAAACACTCGAAGTAGGCGACTTCCGGCTGGTAACCCGCCTCGACCAAGGTGTCAAAACCTGCCCTGACCAACTCGGTAACCCCGCCGCACAAGACCGCCTGTTCACCAAAGAGGTCGGTCTCGGTCTCCTCGGCAAAGGTGGTCTCGATCACCCCGGCGCGGGTTGAACCGATCCCCTTGGCATAAGCCAAAGCCAAATCGCGTGCATTGCCGGTATAATCCTGGTGTACGGCGAGCAGAGCCGGCACGCCTTTGCCTTCGACATACATGCGGCGCACCAAGTGGCCGGGGCTTTTCGGCGCCACCATGAAGACATCAACATCGGCCGGCGGGGTAATTTGACCATAATGAATGTTAAAGCCGTGCGAGAAACAGAGCGCTTTGCCGGCGGTCAGATAAGGGGCGATCTCCAACTTGTACAGCGCCGCCTGAGTTTCATCAGGGGTCAAGATTTGGATGATATCAGCCTTCTGAGCGGCCTCAGCTACGGTCATGACCGTCAAACCGTCGGCTTCGGCTTTGGCCCAGGACCGGCTGTTTTCGCGCAAGCCGACGATCACATTTACCCCGGAATCTTTGAGGTTCTGCGCCTGGGCATGACCCTGGCTGCCATAACCGATCACCGCCACCACTTTGTTTTTGAGCAAGCCAAGATCCGCATCAACATCATAAAACATCTTCGCCATACTACTTCCTCCTTGTTCCTATGCTTAACTACTTGGCGTTCGACCTGACTAAAGCGATCGTCCCGGTACGGGCTAGTTCAATGATTCCGTACGGAATCAGCATTTGCAAAAAGGCGGTCAGTTTCGACTCATCACCGGTGATCTCAATGGTCAGCGCGGTCGGAGCCACATCCACGATCTTCGCCCGGAAGATATTGACGATCTGGCTGATCTCCGAGCGATTGGCCGGGGTGGCTGAGACCTTGACCAGCATTAGCTCCCGGAGCACGCTGGGCACATCGGTGATATCCACGATTTTAATGACATCAATTAATTTGTTCAACTGCTTGTTGATCTGCTCTAAAGTCGCACTATTGGCCGTGACGACGATCGTCATCAGCGAAACGGCCGGATCCTGCGTTTCACCAACCGCCAAGCTGTCGATGTTAAATCCCCGTCTGGCGAACAAACCGGCTATCCGGGTCAAGACACCGGGTTTGTTATTGACTAAAACACTGATCACGTGCCTGCTCATTGCGTACCACCACCAATCATCTTATCTAAAGAGGCATTCGGTGGAACAATCGGTAAGACGTTGGCCTCTCGGTCAACCATGAAATCCATGACGACCGGCCGATCGGTGATGGCCAGCGCCTCGGCGATCACCTCTTTGGTCTCCTGAGCATTGGTGGCTCGTAAGCCAACGGCCCCAAAGGCTTCAGCGATTTTGACATTGTCCGGGTTCGAACGCAGGCAGCTTTGCGAGTAACGATGGTTGTAGAAGAGTTCTTGCCACTGTCTGACCATACCGAGAAACTGGTTGTTCAAAATTGCTACTTTAATAGGAATACCATACTGGACAGCGGTGGCTAATTCCTGTACATTCATCAAAAAACTTCCATCGCCGGAAACATTAATTACGGTCCGGCCGGGATTGCCGATCTGAGCGCCGATCGCAGCGGGCAATCCGTATCCCATCGTCCCTAATCCGCCTGAGCTCGCCAAGGAGCGCGGTCGGTCAAACCGGTAAAACTGGGCCGTCCACATCTGGTTTTGCCCGACCTCGGTGGTGATAATCGCCTCACCGTTCGTTTGACGGTAGAGCTCCTCGACCACAAATTGGGGAGCGAGCCCGGTCGGGCTCTCCGGCTGACCGTATTTAAGCGGATAATCCGCTTTCCATCGCAAAACCCTGGTCAGCCAGTCCTCCCGTTCGGCAGCCTTTTGGGCTCTGGCCTCCGCACTGCTGGCGGCAAGCACCTTAACGATATCTGCCAGAACCAGACCGGCATCGCCGACGATCGGGATGTCAACCGGCACGTTTTTACCGATTTCGGCCGGATCAATGTCGATATGAATGATCTTGGCCTTCGGTGCAAAACTGGGCAAATAGCCGGTGACGCGATCATCAAAGCGCGCCCCGACCGCGATGACCAGATCTGCTTCTAAAGTGGCATAGTTGGCGGCCACCGTACCATGCATACCTAACATGCCGAGGAACTTGGGGTCGGTGCCCGGAAAAGCACCCAAGCCCATCAGCGTAGCGGTAACCGGCATCGGCACCAACTCGACCAGTTTGGCCAGAGCGGCAGAAGCACACCCGCTGATCGCCCCGCCCCCCACGTATAAAAGCGGCTTGCTCGCTGCAAGGATCTCGGCGGCGGCCCGCTCGATTTGACGGGGATGACCGGTCAGGGTCGGCCGGTAGCTGGGCAAATCCACCCGGTCCGGGTACTGAAAAGTAGTCTGCGCTACGGTAACATCCTTTGGCAAGTCGACCAGAACCGGGCCGGGCCGGCCGGTCGTGGCAATATGGAACGCCTCCTTGATCACGCGGGGAAGGTCCTCCACCTTTTTGACTAAATAATTGTGCTTGGTGATCGGTAGCGTAATCCCGGTAATATCGGCCTCCTGAAAGGCATCTGTTCCCAGCAAACTCGTGGCAACCTGGCCGGTGATCGCGATCAACGGCACCGAATCCATGTACGCCGTAGCAATCCCGGTAACCAGGTTGGTCGCCCCTGGGCCGGAAGTAGCCAGGCAGACCCCCGGCCGACCGGTGGTCCGAGCATAACCGTCGGCTGCATGGGCTGCTCCCTGCTCGTGCCGGACCAGGTAGTGACGGATCGGCGAATCTAAGATTTTGTCATAGATCTCCAGTACCGCTCCGCCCGGATAGCCAAAGATGACTTCGACACCTTCCCGGACTAAAGATTGGACTAAGATTTCCGCTCCGGATAACTTCAATACTACTCACTCCTTCGAAGCGTTCAATATAATAACTGACCTCTCCACTGGAATAGTAGAGAGGTACCAGACAGGGAAGATATAACCTGCCGAAAGAGAATTACTTATAATTATATTTTCGGCGCCGGCGCCTGTCAAGCCATTTGCTGCGCCGCTTTTTCACGGATATAGGAGACAAAAGTTTCGACAACCAGGCTGAGGTTCTTCTCCTTGCGGTGCACCACGTAGAGCGGGCGTTTTAAGGAGACACCTTCGATGGGCATGCTCACCAGCTGTTTGAGTCGCAAGTAACGCTGGGCAGCATTTTGCGAGACGATGGTAGCAAACTTGCCGGAGACGACGGCATTGAGCACAGCCTCCGTACTGCCGAGCTCCATCCTCATTTGCAGGCGGCTCAGATCAACTTTGTGCTCCTGAAGTATTTTCTCGATGGCCTGGCGCGTACCGGATTCTTTTTCCCGCCAGACCATGGGCAGTTGCTCGAGCTCTTTGATGGTGATGGACGCGCGACCGGCCCATGGGTGGTCGGCCGGGATAACCAGGATCAGTTCATCCTCGGCAAAGGGGAAATACTCCAGGTGCGGATGTCCCGAATTATACCCGATCAAGCCCAGATCCAAATCCCGCTGGAGGATTAACTCCTGAATCCGCCCGGAATCGGCGATCTCGAGCTGCAGATGAACATCCGGATAGCGGGTGGCGAACTCGCCGACCAACAGCGGCACCACATACTCACCCGGGATTGTGCTCGCACCAATGCGCAAAATGCCGCGCACCTCATCGCCGAGCTTTTTCAGATCGCGCTCGGCCTCTTGGAGGGTTGAGACGATCCGCCGGGCATAGACGACTAATCGCTCGCCGGCTTCCGTCGGTTCGGAGCGCCAACCTTTCCGCTCAAAGAGGGTGACATCGAAGTAGCGCTCCAACCCCTGAATATGCTTGGTTACGGCAGGCTGCGTCAAGTGCAGTCGTTTTGCCGCGGTAGAGAAGCTTTTTTCTTCCACTACGGTGAGAAAAGTTTCCAAAAAGCGAATATTCACTACGCATCGGCACCTCGATCCTCGTTAGTACCTCCAAAGACGGCACCGGCCCCGGCCGAACTCACCAGTCGGCTATAACGAGCCAAGTAGCCGGTTCTTACCTTGGGCGCCGGCTTGGTCCAGGCTTGCCGGCGTTGCGCCAGCTCCTCCTCGGAAACCAAGAGATTTAATTGCCGGGCGGGGATATCAATGGCGATTTGGTCTCCGTCGCGGATTAAGCCGATTAAGCCGCCGCTCATCGCCTCCGGTGAGACGTGACCGATCGCCGCACCCCTGGTGGCACCGGAAAAGCGCCCATCAGTAATCAAAGCAACCGTCTCATCCAAACCCATCCCGCACAGGGCGGAGGTCGGGGTTAACATCTCGCGCATACCGGGTCCACCTTGCGGCCCTTCGTATCTGATCACCACCACATCGCCCGGTTTGATCTCTCCGGCCAGGATGCTGTGCACCGCCGCCTCTTCCGAATCAAAAACGCGCGCCGGTCCGGTATGCCTCATCATCGCCGGTTTGACCGCGGCCTGTTTGACCACGGCTCCTTCGGGGGCCAGGTTACCCCAGAGCACCGCCAAGCCCCCTTCCGACCGATGCGCCTCTTCCGGTCGGCGGATGACTTCGGGGTTCCGGTTCTTGCCGGCAGCGACGGTATCGCCAAGAAGTCCGGCCACCGTTTTGGCCGATAAATCGAGCCGGCCAATCGTGCTTAACTCGGCCAGCACGGCCGGAACTCCCCCGGCCTCATGCAGATCCTGGACATGGTATTTCCCACCCGGACGCAACGAAACCAAATACGGGGTTTGCCGGCTAATCTCATCGATCTCCGCCAGGGAGAAAGGCACCCCTGCCTCGTGGGCAATTGCGGTCAGGTGTAAAATAGTATTGGTCGAACCACCCAGCGCCATATCCAAAGCAAAGGCGTTGGCAAAGGCCGCTTTGGTCAAAATATCCCGGGGTTTGAGATCGGTTTTGACCAGTTCCAAGATTCGCCGCCCAGCCGCTTTGGCAATGCGCAGGCGCATCGCCGAAACTGCGAGGGCGGTGCCGTTATAAGGTAGCGCCAGGCCTAGTGCCTCGGCCAAACAGTTCATCGAGTTGGCGGTGAACATCCCGCTACAGGAGCCACAGCCCGGACAAGCCTCATTCTCCAACTCAGTTAGCTCGGCCTCGTCCATCTGGCCGACCTGCACCGCACCCACCGCCTCAAAGACGGAGTTCAAATCGACATTTTGGCCGCCAAACCGCCCGGCGAGCATCGGCCCGCCGCTCACCAAAATACTCGGAATATTGACCCTGGCGGCGGCCATCATCATCCCCGGCACGATCTTATCACAGTTCGGCACGAGGACCAGCCCATCCAGGGCGTGAGCCTCCACCATGACCTCGATGCTATCCGCGATGAGCTCCCGGCTGGCCAGCGAAAAATGCATGCCCCGGTGTCCCATCGCAATACCGTCACAAACACCAATCACACCAAACTCGATGGGTACTCCGCCGGCCTCCCAAATACCGGCTTTAACTGCTTCGACTACCCGATCAAGATGTTGATGCCCGGGAATAATCGTATTTGCTGAGTTTGCAATACCAATCAGCGGCTTAGCGAGGTCCACATCGTCCAAGCCTAGCGCCTTGAATAATGAACGATGGGGAGCCCTTTGCACGCCTTCGAGAGCAATCCGACTTCTCATCACGGCCTCCCCCTTTGGCTATCTCTAATCTCTTTGCTGACGAGCGAGCAAATTCCTGCTCATTTAATGGAAAATTTATCCAGCAGCTCCCGGCTGCGCTTAACCGCCGCCCGCACCTGGGCCGGCGCCGTTCCGCCCAAGCTGTTCCGGGCGGCTACACAGGCCTCGATCTGCACTGTCTCGAGGATATCGGGCTCAAAAAGCGGCGAAAACTCTTGCCATTGGGACAGCGAAAGCTCTTCTAAACGCAGACCGTGGTCGATCGCGTATCTGACCACCTTGCCCACGATCTCATGAGCATCCCGGAACGGGAGTCCCTTCTTGGCCAGATAGTCGGCCACATCGGTCGCATTGAGATAACCCTCATTACAGGCTGCACGCATTTTCTCCCGATTAAACTTGAGCGTCGACAGTAACGGGATAAAGATTTCAAGGCAGGCCAGTACGGTATCGACGGCATCAAAAAAGGCTTCCTTATCCTCCTGCAGATCTTTATTGTAGGCCAAGGGAATCCCTTTGACCACGGTTAAGATCGCCATTAAGTCGCCAAAAACGCGGCCGGCCTTCCCGCGAACCAGCTCCGGAACGTCCGGATTCTTCTTTTGCGGCATGATGCTCGAGCCGGTACTATAGGCATCATCAAGCTCAACAAAGCCGAAGGCCGGATTGGACCAGATGATCAGTTCCTCGCAGAAGCGGCTTAAGTGGACCATGATGATGCTCAGGGCGGCTAGAAACTCGATGACAAAATCGCGATCACTCACGGCATCAAGGCTGTTCGCCATCGGCGCTGTAAATCCTAAGAGCTGTGCGGTGAGTTCCCGATCGATCGGATAAGTCACCCCGGCCAGGGCTCCGGCGCCTAACGGCGAGTAATTGGCCCGCTCGAGACAATCCTCCACCCGGGTCAGATCACGATAGAACATCTCGAAATAGGCCAGCAGATGATGGCCCAAAGTGATCGGTTGGGCGGGCTGTAAGTGCGTATAACCGGGCATGAGCGTCTCGCTTTCGGCTTCAGCCCGGTCAATCAGCACCCGAGACAGTTGGACCAAGCGATCCTGAACCTGGCGGGCCACTTCTCGGAGGTACAAGCGTAAATCGGTCGCGACCTGGTCATTGCGGCTGCGTGCGGTGTGCAGCTTCTTGCCGACCTCGCCGATCTCCGCTGTTAAGTAGTGTTCCACCGCCATATGGATGTCTTCGAGACCGGCATGCAGGGATAGCTTCCCCGCCTCGAGAGCTTGTTCCACCTTGGCCAGCCCGGACAAGATCTGCTCCTTTTCCGTTTCACTGATGATCCCACAGGCGGCGAGCATCCGGACATGGGCTCGACTGCCCGCAAGATCTTGTTTATACAGGCGTTGATCAAAGTGAATCGACGAATGAAAATCATCCATCCGTTCGTCGGTCCCTTTGGTGAACCGCCCACTCCACATCTTCAGCACTTTATTGAACCCCCGCTTCTACTGCCCGCGTTTTAATAGAGCTTGCACCTTGAGCGGCAACCCAAACAAATTGATAAACCCTTCCGCATCGGCCTGGTTATAGACCTCATCCTCACCGAAAGTAGCCAGTTCAGGGTTGTATAAGCTATACGGCGATCTCCGTCCGACAGCGTGACAGCTTCCTTTATATAGCCGGACTCGGACCTCTCCGGTGACCGTCTCCTGGGTGCTATCGATGAAAGCATCCAAGGCTTTTCGCAGCGGGCTATACCACTGACCGAAGTAGACCAGTTCCGCATACTTATGGGCGACCAATTCCTTGTAGTGCAAGGTCTCCCGGTCGAGTGTCAAGAGTTCGAGATCCTGATGGGCCACATACAGAATGGTGCCGCCCGGGGTCTCGTAGGTCCCGCGTGATTTCATCCCGACCAACCTGTTTTCCACCAAGTCAACCCGGCCAATCCCGTGCTTGTGCCCGAGTTTGTTTAACTCTTGCATCAACTGAAGTCCAGATAAGGATTGACCATTGAGGGAAACCGGCACACCTTTTTCAAAACCGATGGTGATCTCCTCAACCTCATCCGGTGCAGCTTGCGGAGAGTTGGTGATGAGATAAACGTCTTCCGGCGGCGCATTCCAGGGGTCCTCCAGGGCCCCGCCTTCGTGGCTGATATGCCAGAGGTTATTATCCCGGCTGTATGGTTTGGCCTTGGTCACCGGCACCGGAACCCCATGTTTAGCCGCATAGTCGATCGCATCTTCGCGCGACCGAATCTCCCAGACCCGCCACGGAGCGATAATCTTCAGCTGCGGAGCCAGAGCTTTGTAGGTCAGTTCAAACCGCACCTGATCATTGCCTTTGCCGGTGCAACCGTGAGCAACACCCTCAGCCCCTTCGGCCAGCGCGATTTCAACCTGGCGCTTGGCAATCAAAGGACGAGCAATGGAGGTGCCTAAGAGGTATTTCCCTTCGTATACCGCTCCGCTTTTGACCATCGGCCAGAGGTAATCGGTTACAAACTCGTCTTTCAAATCTTCGATATAGCACTTACTGGCACCGCTGGCAAGCGCTTTGGCTTTGATCGCCTCAAAATCGTCCCCCTGACCAATATCGGCAGCCATCGCGATAACCTCGCAACCATAATTCTCCTTGAGCCAGGGAATGGCGACCGAGGTGTCCAACCCGCCGGAATAAGCCAGCACTACTTTGTTAATCTGTTTCTTCATGACCTTCGCTCCTTTACTAACCCAACAATTCATGTAAGATTGCTTTTTGCGCATGTAGACGGTTCTCGGCCTGATCGTAAATGACCGAGTGCACACCCCAACCGACCTCGGCGGTAATTTCTTCGCCATAATGCGCCGGCAAGCAGTGCATCACCAGACAGTCGGGGGCTGCGAGCGCGACCAGCTCGCTGTTTAACTGATAGGGCCGCAGCGCCGCCCGTTTCAGCTCGGCTTCGGCTTCTTGGCCCATACTCGCCCAGACATCCGTATACAGCACATCTGCCCCGCGCACCGCCGCAACCGGATCATGTACGATCCGGACGGACCCACCATATTCAGCGGCCAGCTGCTCAGCCCGTGTGCTAATCTCCGCCGGCGGTTCACAGCCAGGGGCGGTGGCGATTGTCACCGCAAGGCCCATGATCGCTCCGCCGAGCATCAGCGAATTAGCCATATTATTCCCGTCGCCCAAGTAGGTGAGCTTGATCCCGGCCAGCCGGCCTTTTTTCTCCCTGATCGTCATCAGATCGGCCAAGACTTGACAGGGATGCAGCAGATCGGTGAGTCCGTTAATCACCGGAACATCGGCGTATTCGGCCAACTCCTCAACGATGGTATGGGCAAAGGTGCGCACCATAATCCCATCGACATACCGGCTCAGCACCCTGGCCACATCACAAATGCTCTCTCTTTTACCTAACTGGACTTGCTCCGGCGAGAGGACAATCGCGTGACCACCTAATTGGTTCATCCCCACCTCAAAAGAGACCCGGGTGCGCATCGACGGCTTTTCAAAGAGCAAGGCCAGATTCTTTCCGACAAGCGAGCGCGTGCCTAGCGGATCGGCTTTCAGGCGGTCAGCCACATCCAATAGGTAGGTTAATTCTTCCGCGGTAAAATCGGCGAGCGTCAAAAAATCTCTGCCTACTAATCTCCGATCCATTACACTTGGCCCTCCTTGAGGTCTTTGATTTGTCGCGCCAGAGCCTCGGCAAACCGATCACAATCTGCTTCGGTGGCAATAAGCGGCGGCAACAAACGCAGCGTATTGTTGGCGAGCGCATTGGCCAAAATCTTTTCCTTATTAAACAGCGCTTGATTCAACTGCTTGACCTCGACCGCCGGGCCAAACTGGATTCCGAGCATCAAACCGAGACGACGCAGTTCAACGATGTCGTCTCCCGCGGCAGCCAAAATCGCAGCTTCTAAATAGCCGCCTATTTTCTCCACTTCCTCCAAAAACTCCTGCTGTTTTACGATTCGTACCACCGCCAAAGCGGCCGCGGTTACCAGCGGTCCACCCCCAAAAGTCGAGGCATGGGTTCCCGGAACAAAGCCTTGGGCCACCTCGGCCGTCGCCAAGAGGGCGCCAATCGGCAAGCCTCCCGCCAGCGCCTTAGCTGAACTGACCAGATCCGGCCGGATGCCCATCCGTTGGTAAGCGTAAAACGAGCCGCAACGGCCGACGCCGGTTTGCACTTCATCCAAACCAAGCAAGACCCCGTGTTCGCGGCAGAGCCGGCTGACCCCTTCCAGATACTCACGGGTGGCCGGATAAATGCCACCCTCGCCCTGCACCGGTTCGAGCAAAACCAGTGCGGTCTGCGGGCTGATCGCCTCCTCCAAAGCCGCCAAGTCGTTGTACGGAACATACTTAAACCCCGCTCCCAGCGGTTCAAAGCCCCGCTGATACTTGGGTTGCCCGGTCGCGGCCAGCGCCCCGTACGTGCGACCATGAAAAGAATTGAGGGCGGTAATGACCTCAAAACGGTCTTCACCACGCACTTCACGCTGATAACGCCGTGCTAACTTGATCATCGCTTCGTTCGCCTCGGCCCCGCTGTTACAGAAAAAGACCCGATCAAGCCCGCTGATGGCGGCTAATTCTTCGGCCAAAGCCTCCTGCTGCGCGATCCGGTAGAGATTCGAAACATGCAACAACTTGCCGGCCTGCTCTTTTACGGCGTTGACCACCGCCGGGTGACAATGGCCAAGGTTATTGACCCCAATTCCGGAAAGGTAATCCCAGTAAATCTCACCAGTGGCGGTGTATAACTTCAACCCCGCTCCCTGCACAAAGACAACATCGCAGCGGTTATATGTTTGCATTAACCAGCTCATCATCCTCATCCTCCCCGGTATCAGGCGTAATCATCGTACCGATCCCCGTATCGGTGAAAATCTCGAGCAGCAACGAGTGGTCTAGCCGGCCATCGATAATATGAGCCCTGCCGACCCCGCCTCGCACCGCGCGGATACACGCTTCCAATTTCGGCAACATCCCGCCGCTGATCGCACCCGAGCGCAATAAAGCTTCGGCGGTCCGCGGATTCAACTGACTGATCAACCGTTTATGTCCGTCGACGGTCTGAGAAATCCCTTCGACATCGGTCATCATAATCAGCTTGGCTGCGTTTAAAGCCACCGCGACCTCTCCGGCCACCAGATCGGCATTGATGTTATAGCTTTGACCATCAGGGCCTAACCCGAGCGAAGCCAACACCGGAATATACCCTTCTTGACTTAACATTTGCAACGAGCGCGGGTTGACCTCGGTGATCCGGCCGACCCTGCCGAGCTCGGATGAAATCGGCTCCACCCGGATGATGGGACCGTCCAACCCAGAAAGACCGATGGCTCGCCCGCCGCTGGAATTAATCGCGGCGACAATATCTTTGTTCACTTGACCGGAGAGCACCATCTGGACAACCCGCATCACTTCGGGACCGGTCACCCGCAAACCATTGACAAAAGTGCTCTCCAGAGCCAGTTTGTCGAGTAACTCGTTGATCTCCGGGCCGCCGCCATGCACTAAAACCGGATTGATCCCAATATGCTTCAACAGAACCAAATCCAGCATGAGGGATGAGCGGGGCACAGATTCCCGCATCACGCTGCCTCCGTATTTAATCACAAAGGTGGCCCCATAGAACTTGCGGATATATGGCAGCGCCTCAATCAGCACCGCAGCCTTATTTAACGCTGCTGAAACCATCGCTTTACCTCCTCCTAGCTGCGGTAACTCGCATTGATTTTGACGTAGTCTTCGGTAAAATCACAAGTGTACGCGGTGGCGCCGGCCGAACCGACTCCCAAGTCAACGGTGATCGTTACTTCGGCTTGGCTTAACACCTCTCGGGCGCATGTTTCGTCGAATGGCAAAGGAACTCCGCCGGCAAAGACCTCCAGGCCACCGATGGACATCTTGACCTTCTCAAGCTCGAGGTCAATTCCGCTATAGCCAACCGCACACAACACCCGCCCCCAGTTAGCATCGGCACCGTAAATAGCCGTTTTGACCAAGTTGCTGCGCGAAATGCTGCGGGCCGCCAAGCGCGCTTCCTGACGGTTGCGCGCGCCGCGCACTTCGATGGTGATCAGCTTGCTTGCTCCCTCCCCATCGCGGGCGATCTCTTTGGCCAAGTAAGTGCAGGCCGCTAAGAAGGCTGCTCGCAACTGGGCATAGACTTCGCTATCGAGAAGGATCGGCTCGCCGCCGGCAGCACCATTGGCAAAAGCCAAGACCGTGTCGTTGGTACTTGTATCCCCGTCCACACTGATCATGTTAAAGGTCTCATCAGTGACCTCTTTGAGCAAGCTTTGCAAGGGTGCACTCCCAATTGGGGCATCCGTCAGCAAGAAAGCCAACATCGTGGCCATATTCGGATGAATCATCCCGGATCCTTTGGCGATGCCGGTCAGCGTGTATCGCTTATCCGGCCCGAAACCCACTGAAATCACCTTGGGGCGTAAATCAGTCGTCAGGATCGCCTCGGCGGCATCACCAAGCTGTCCGGCCGCAAGGCTGTCGACCGCCGCGCTAATGCCGCGGGCAATTTTGTCCATCGGCAGAGGCACCCCAATCACTCCGGTCGAGACCGGAAAGACTTCCTGCGTACACACTCCTAAAGCCTCCGCCGCCAGCTGAGCCATCCGGCGGCTATCGGCCAGGCCTTGTGGCCCGGTACAGGTATTGGCATTTCCGCTGTTGATCACGATTGCTCGGCCACACCCATAGGCCAAGTGTTCCTGACAGACTAAGACCGGTGCACCTTTGACCGCGTTGGTGGTAAAAACCCCGGCCACGGAGGCCGACTGCTCGGAAAAGAACAAAGCCAGATCTTTTTTGGCTCGTTTGATTCCACACCAGACCCCGGTACTTTGATAACCTTTAGCCAGAATGGCCTGGTTTTCCGTCAATATCTCCATCTCAATCCCCCACTAAACAATCGGTGCATTGATTGGAAGTCCCATCGTTTCCGGGAACCCCGCCATGACATTCATGTTTTGAACCGCCTGCCCGGCAGCACCCTTGAGTAAGTTATCCAGAACCGCTACCACGATTAAGCGGCGTAAGCTGCGGTCAACAGCAAAACCAAGATGACAGCTGTTTGAGCCTACCGCCCACCGTAGCTCAGGCAAGACGCCGGGCTGATGACAGTGGACAAAAGGTTCGTCCGCATACCGTTCGGCGTAGGCCTCGACGATATCCCCGACCTCGACACCGGGGCGGAGCGTTAAATAACAGGTTGCAAGAATCCCGCGTTGGACCGGCAGCAGGTGCGGCGTGAAGGTTACCGCGACCTCGGCGCCGGCATACTGATTGATCTCGGCGGTATGCCTATGCCCAACCGGTTTGTAGGCGCGGAAATTCTCGTTCAACTCCGCCAGTAATCGTTCCTGAGCCAGGCCGCGCCCGGCCCCGCTAACCCCGGACTTGGCATCGATGATAATCCCGTCTTTCTCCACCAGACCGCCGGCCAACAAGGGCCTGAGAGCCAAGATGGCCGCGGTCGGATAACAACCGGGATTACCCACGATTGGCGCTGCGCGAATCGCGTCCCGGTAGTATTCGGTCAGACCGTAAACCGACATACCCAGCAAATCCTTGGCGCTGTGCACCGCCTCATATGTCCGCTCATAAACCGCAGCATCAGAGAACCGAAAATCGGCACCGAGATCGATCACCCGCGCGCCGGCCTTGATGAGTTGCGGCAGATATTCCATCGATACCCCGTGCGGCAAGGCTAAAAAAACGTAGTCACATTCGGCATAGGAGTCATCCGCCGCACTACAGGCGAGCTTGATACCGGCCAAGCCTGGAAAGAGCTCATCAACCCGGCACCCCACCGCCGAGCGCGCCCCGACCTTAACCAATTCGACCTGCGGATGCATGGCTAACAGGCGCACAAGCTCCGCTCCCGCGTAACCGGTGACCCCAATCACACCAACCTTGACCTTCTCCATCGCCAGCAAACTCCTTATTCTGGAATTGATTTATAATTATACTATTGGGTGTATAAAAATGCAACAGCATTTCGTGTCTTCTTTTTGCCCCAGCAAAACCCGGCGCACCAGGCCAAACCTAATATTCCATTATGTTATATTTTGAATTAGTATTTTTCAAGCAGATGCAGGCAGGTATGAGTCCCGAACACAAGAATACTAACCATGTAGGCTAGGTGAGAATGCTTTCTGCGCAAATCATGGTACGTACCACATTCCATCTAGTAATTATTTGTATTATCTTGGAGGTGCACGCAATGATGGAAAAGACTTTGTCCAGACGAGAATTCCTCGTCAGTGGCGGTAGCTTTCTAGCCGGGGCGGCAGTCGGCTCCATGCTCGGTGGGAGCTTTTTGTTGCCGGCATCAGCCAACGAGGTGCCAACCTGGCCGTGGCCGTACAAACAGCTGGATCCGAAAGCTGCCTACAAAACTGGTTACGATCTGTACTACAACGGCGGCTGAATGAAGGGTAGCGCTGGCGCTATCCTCCTGCAGTTGCAGGAAAAAGTCGGTTATCCCTACACTCTCCTGACCCCTGATATGTATCGCTGGGGGGCTGGCGGCGGGGCCAGCTGGGGCACCCTGTGTGGTACACTCGCCGGTGCAGCCAACATGATCAACTTAGTAGTCCCGGCGGCCGATGTCCCCAAACTGGTTGGCGAACTATTCGGCTGGTATTCTTCTACCGCCCTGCCCACCATGAATCACGAAAGTTACGCTAAGTTCCCCAACAAGACCCAAAGTATCGCCGGCAACCCGCTGTGTCATGCTTCGGTCAGCAATTGGTGTGCGGCCAGCGGCTTTAGAGAAACCGACGAAGAGCGTCTCAACCGCTGCGCCATGCTGGCCGGCGATGTAGCTGCCAAAGCCATCGAGCTGCTCAATAGCTACCACGCCAAGAACTTCACACCGGCCTACAAAGTTTCTGCTGAAACCGCTAAGTGTCAGGGCTGTCACGTCGGCAAGACCAGTATGTTGGGCAACACTCTGACCAACATGGACTGTGCTCCTTGTCACCCGAACGCCCATAAAAAATAACCGAATTATGATCGCCAAATCACCGACCGCGGGATTTCCCGCGGTCGATTTATTCTTTATCTAACTGTATGGTGTTGCGGAGAAAGTCGTCTATCCGTTCACCGTTCTGATCTCGCTATTAACCGCTATGGTGGCGGAGGTATCGCCGGTTGGGGTACGGTCGGCGGCACTGTTAACGGGCCGGCCGCAACCAGCAACCTCGTCGCACCGGCTGCGGATATCGGCACCTGAACCGGCGAATTACTCGGGTGGTATTTCGAAACTGCCCTGCCCACCGACAAACACCTTGCGTGGGCCAAGTTTCTGCAAACTGTCCACAGCGCCCGGCTATCCGGAGACTGTGCGGCGAAAGCTGTCGAGCTTTTCAACGCCTATTTTGGCGGCAAGTTCGTCCCGGCGTACAAGCTATCAAACCACATAAATAAATAAGCCCGATCTTTTCCGATTGCGAATTCAGACCGCAGTCCCCACCCCCTGCGGTCTCCCCCCTAGTGCCTTTTAGCTCGTTTTATTCCGCTAAGTTATCAGTTGATTCCGAACTTTCAAGGTCCTCAGCGCTATATACGCAAGGTTTTCCTACAAAGTTTGTATAATTACTATATTCACAATTGAACTACAACTGCTGATATGATTGGTCAACATAGGGGGGTGAGTCTAGCGACAAGAGATCTTCCTCAATTAAGCGATCTAACACGAGTGAGAATGTTTGGAGGTGCACTTAAATGACAGACAAACTACTTACAAGACGGGAATTTCTCTTAAGCAGCAGCAGTTTCATGGCCGGAGCGGCTGTCGGTTCTGCCCTGGGTGGAAGCCTTTTAACCTCTGCCGCCGAGCCGGAATTTCATCCCCTACCGTGGCCGTACGTCAAATTGGATCCGGAACGCGCCCGGAAATTAGGTTATGAGCTTTATTTCCAAGGTGGCTGAATGAAGGCGTGCGTTGGCGCACTTGCCCTGCAGTTGCAGGAAAAAGTCGGTTATCCTTGGACCACCATTAACGCCGATATGTACCGCTGGGGTAGCGCAGGCATTGCCAGCTGGGGTACGGTCTGCGGGACCCTCAACGGCATAGCCGCAGTAGTTAACCTAGTTGTACCCTTTAGTGATATGCCGAAAGTTCTTGACGAAGTATTCGGTTGGTATACGGAGACGGCTCTACCCTTGGACAAACATCAAGCCTGGCAAAAGTATCCGACCGCGCAAAGCGTGGCCGGCAATCCGCTCTGCCACACCTCGGTCAGCAAATGGTGTGCGGCTAGCGGCTACAGAGAAGACTCTCCGGAGCGCAAAGAGCGCTGCGGCAAACTCTCCGGCGATACGGCCGCGAAAACCGTTGAAGTGCTCAATGCTTACTTTGACGGCAAGTTTGCCCAGACCTACAAGATCCCGGCCTCTATGGAGAGCTGCTACAACTGCCACGTCAGCAGAATGAGCAATACCTTAACCAAAATGGACTGCACTCCTTGCCATCCGAATGCCCACAAGAAATAACACTCAGCACTAATTCAAACAATAAAAAGGCCCTCGCTTGTAGCGAGGGCCTTTCTGATCTGCCCTACCAGCTTACTGTCCGGCGACCAAAGCATTCAAGTCTTCGAGAATCTTATCTTTGCTCTGGCCGTGCACCATCGCTGCCTCAGCGATCGTTTCGCTCAACGCTCCCGGACAGCCGAAACAGGTCATACCGTATTTCATCAACACCTCTTTGGCTTGTGGGTGAACCTGCAAAGCCTGGTAAATCGTCATATCCTCCGTAAACTTTTGTCCCATATTAATCCTCCTCATCTTAAAATGGACTCCGCCCTGTATATTCTTCCCCAAGTTCCGGCGCATTTCCTGCGTAGACATACCGCAACTGCTTGCGGCCTAAGTCAACGGCTTCCTTTAGCCTCTGCAGGCTGGTCGGCGGATTATTCATCCGATACCTTGGGAAATACCGCGAAAAATGCAAAGGTACCTCGCTACTCAGCTCGGCAGCTATCCAGTCAACCAACTGCCCGATTTCGGTAAGTTCGTCATTGAGACCCGGTATCAACAGGCAGGTTAGCTCCAAGTGCACCCCGGCGATAAAGAGCATTTTCGCCGCCGCAAGCACGGTAGCGAGGTCACCTCCGACCACCTCCCGATAAAAGTTCGGCGTGAAAGCTTTGATATCCAGATTGACCGCATCGACATACGGGAGCAACTCACGCCACGGTTCCGGGTTAATCATCCCATTGGTCACTAAAACCGATTTTTGTCCGGCCGCCTGCAACTTTGGCAGCGTAGCTAATAAATACTCGATGCTCATTAACGGCTCGTTGTAAGTAAAGGCAACGCCGATGCTTCCCGCTTCCCGCGCACTTTTTTCGGCTAGGTGGACAACCTCATCCGGGGAAAGCTCAGCCACGGCCGGCCGCTTAGCCCGGGCAATCTCCCAGTTTTGGCAGAACGGGCAGTTCAAGTTACAGCCAAACGAGCCGAGCGACAAAATGTTCGTCCCGGGGTGAAAATGATATAGCGGTTTCTTCTCGATCGGATCGACGCAAATAGCGGTAAACAATCCGTAGTTCAGGGAAACCAAACCGCTCTCCGTCGCCGCCCGGGCTTGGCAGCGCCCGGTAGCCCCTACCTTCAGCCGGCAATAGTGCGGGCAGAGGTCGCACTGCACCTCTCGGTCGGATAACCAATGCCAAAAGCGGGCCGGACTACCGATAGCGGATCACCTCAAACTCAGCTAGATGTACGTCTTTCTCGTCAGGGCCGATCCCCGCTTTGCGCTTGGCAATCGCCAGTTGCTGTTCGGTTGTCTCCACCCCCGGCAAATCGGGCAAGAGCAAACCGCGGCGATCTCCCTTGGCCACGATAATCCCGTGGACTTTGGGGTCATGCGTGCTTAGATCTTCTACTTCGCGCGGCTCTTTCAGGACATCCACCGAATAGACCAATTCCGGCAGTTCCTCGACAGTTACCGGGTTAAACCGGGGGTCGTTGGAAACCGCCTGAATCGCATTGAAGACCACCTCTTGGGCTAAAGTGGGCTGCGTCGGCACGAAGGTGCCGATACACCCGCGCAGATTACCCTGATGGTAGACGGAGACAAAAACCCCGGCCTGTTGCGGCAACTCCGCGGGGAGCTCCGGCACTTCAGTTAGGGTCTTCCCCTCCCGAACATACAGTTCGGCCGCCTCCCGCGCCAAACGGACTATCGGCGCTTCATTAGCTCTGATGCACGCAAGCTCTGCGGCAGCCTGCTGATTCGCCCAATCTAAGTAACGGCGCGACTCATCCGGAGCCCCGACCCGCCAGGCCGCCACCGCATAGCCAACACCGAACGGCGCTTCGTACGAAAAAAACTCGGACTCGACCTGGTAACCGTCGGCCGCCCCGGCCATCATGACGATCGGGCGATAGCCACACTCGCCGGCATCTTCGCGTAGGTCGGCCGGCAAACTGAGCAAGCCCTGGATATCCGCCCGTTCAACCAGCCTAGTGATTGCCGCATCAAACTCCTTGCTCCGCGGATGGAATCCGTTGGGCGCATCGGGGCTCAAGCGATGGGACAAATCCCCGCTGGCAATGACAACGGCTCGCCGCCCGAAATTGTGCGCGGCCCGCTGGACGGCAACTCCAAATGCATAGAGTTTCTCCGTCGGCAACATACCCATCGTGACCGAGACGACCCGACCGTGCCAACCGGCCTGGTGCAGGAAGTACAACGGCACCATGGCCCCGTGATCAAGTTTAATGCTTAACTGAAAACGCCTCACCAAATCCAGCGTTAAGGGGATAATCTCCACCCCAAGAGTCTGTGCTTCATCCTGGATGGCTCCGGCAAATGGCCCGTCCACCACAAAGGCGAGCCGCTCCTCGGCAGCGCCAAAGTCCGCAAAATCTCCGTCTACTTTGGGCGCAAAGTTCATGACGATCCCGTCTTGAAAGACCGGGCCATGGGGCGAAATGAGCACGATGACATCCGGCTCAGCCGCGACTACTTCCCGCGCAAATCGCTCCATGGCGCTCAAGGTCTTTTGCACCTTGCCGCGCTCCTTTTTGCCTATTTGCGGAATCAATAAGGGTGGATGGGGCACCAACCCCGTGAGAACAACTCCGTTTTCCATCAATTAATCCTCCTGACCTTATGTTTATTTTGGACAAATCAGATCTTCCCGTCGCACTAGCGGCCGCCCTAACCAGACATGCCCGCCAATGCTGGTATCAGCTTCCGCGCCAACTTGCAGATAAACCTGGTGCTCCGGAAAGAGCTCGGTAAGAGTATTGACTATTCCGTAAACCATCAGCTCCTCGGCACGCCCGCCGCCGCGAAAAACCTCCGCCACCTCCGGATTAAGAATTACCGTGATCGTCTCCACACCAACTTCGACATCTAAGACTTGGACCCCGACAGGTAGCAGCGGATGCAAGATACTCCCGGGGCCAGGGCCTTTACATAACTCCCCTAGGATCAACTTCAGCACCTCTGCCGCATCCGGTTCCTGCTCCTCTGCCAATTGCGGAATCCGTCGCACCACGGCTACCAGGCAATCATCCTGGTTGGTGGGACCGATAAAATACAAAACCACCTCGTCCGGCTGTAAACTCGTAAATTTTCTGCTGCTAACCGCCTCCTTCGGCTCAACAAGCGGGCTCTGCCGTTGGGTCTTTCTGTCGACCAGATACCGGATCACACCATCAAAGATCGCTTCCGCCACTTGCTGGCGATATTCGTCGGTTGCCAGCAACTGAGCCTCCCGCGGATTGGAGAGAAAGCCGACCTCGACCATGACCGCGGGCATCTGGGCCTTGCTCAAAACCCAAAAATCGCCGGCCTTAGCTTTCCGCCGATTCGGGCCCAGCCTAGTAACTAAACTGTTTTGAATACTAATCGCCAGTGCTTTACTTTCTTCCCGGCCGGGATAGTAAAAAGTTTGGGCGCCCGACCAAATTGATTCCGGGAAACTATTCGCATGAATACTGATAAAAACATCTGCTCCAGCCTCATTGGCTTGGTTAATCCGGTTATCCAGCTCCGCCCTCTTCCAGCCCGGCGCACCGGTTGACCATACTTCACTATCCGTCTCCCTGGTCAACTCGGCATTGATCGCCGAACGCCGGAACAAGTCCCGGAGCCGGAAGGCCAGATCGAGAACCAACTCCTTCTCCGTCAGTCCGGTCGCACTGACACACCCGGGATCGCGCCCACCATGACCGGGATCGATGAAGATAGTTTTACCGGAAACCAGCTCCGTCACCGGCACGAATGTCTCACGGACCCACGGCACGGACCGAAAAACCAGCGCACCAAAGACACAAGCTAATAAAACCCCAAGCACCCAGCGAGCCGAGACGCAGAGAACCACCCCGCGGCGCAACACCTTTCACCCACCTCATACAGAACCTCGGTTAAAGGTATTCACGCGCCGCTAACGGTATACTTGAGTTAGCGTCGCCCCGCCAGGACCCGATAACCACCCTTTATTTCCAGTGTTTCCACATTGCCAAAAGTTTCACGAATTTTCTCGGCAAAACTCTTGGCGCCATGCTTTGTTTGTAGCACCGCCGCAAACATACCCCCAGGGATCAGATGGGCATATGCCCCGTCCACAAAAGGGTAATAAACCTCTTTACCGGCGCGAATCGGGGGGTTGGTGACAATGAGACTAAACAGTTCGGTCGGTGAGATGGCCGCAAAGCCATCACTGGCGCGCACCTCAACATTGGTCAAGCGGTTGAGCTTCGCATTCTCCGCAGCTAGACTCAGCGCCCGCTCATTGACATCCACCAAAAGCGCCCGACCTTGCGGTGCCGCCCTGGCCAGTCCCAACCCGATTACTCCGTAACCGCAGCCTAGATCGAGGATGAGCTCATCCGGTTTGACCGGTAGACTGTTGACCAACAATAAGGAGCCGCGATCAATTTTGTCCTTGCTGAACACCCCGGCATCGCTTTTGAAGCGCATCAGGTTGCCGCGGATCGTGGCCTCAATATAAAAGGGATGACTTTCCACCTTGGGTTCGGTAGAATAGTAATGATGATGCATTTTGTCCCGCCTTCCCCACTCATAAGTATTCTTCGTGATCGATGCCGATTATCCTAGGGCCAAGTGCGCAATTCGCCGAAATTATGTGAAAGTCGGGACAAGTTACTCTGAGGAGGTCAAGCGATGAAAGCGGAAGCAAGATGGGTTGACGGCATGACCTTTGTTGCTAGAGGAGCAAGTAATCATTATGTGGTCATGGACTCGCGCCAGGAGTTTGGCGGCACGGAAGGCGCCAGCTCTCCCATGGAAATGGTCCTCTTCGGCCTCATCGGCTGTAGCGGATTTGATGTGGTTTCCATCCTGAAAAAAATGCGCATCCGGCCGGAGACATTTGTCATCACCGCGGAAGCGGAAAGGAGCGGGGAGCACCCCAAAGTCTTTACCAAGATTCACCTCAAGTATATCTTTACCGGGTCCGATCTCAAAGTGGACAACCTCGAACGAGCCGTCCAACTCTCGCAAGAAAAATATTGCTCTGTGGCGGCGATGCTGAAAAAAGCAGCCGAGCTGACCTATGAAATCGTGGTCAATCCGCCGGAAGATGACGAGCGAGACGACGCCTAAGACGTCGTCTCGTCCACTTGTTGCTCCAGAATTGCATCGATCTCTTTGATGATCAGCGGAATGAATAAGTGACCGCTGAAGCGAACATGGCCATTCATCTTAATAATCGGCAACGGTGTTGATCCGTCCGCTAAGAGCTTGACAATATCCTGGTCGGTGGTTTGCTCAATATCACGAAATGTGGTCTCCACCAAGTTGCCGTACATGGCAGAAAGGATCTGAGACACTTCCCACGTGGTCTCCTCCAGAGACTTGGCCGGTCCTCAACCACCACTGTAACAGCCGGCAGTCTCGCGGCTGCCAAAAACCTCAATTGAGACTTTGTCGCGCATCTTGTTCACCTACTTCAGGGCCTCATCCAACCGTTTAGCCAAAACGGCCTTCGGTTGTGCCCCGACAATTTGGTCCACTACTTGTCCATTCTTAAAAATCATGAGAGTAGGGATGCTCATGATGCCGTAGGCCGCAGCTGTCTTGGGATTTTCGTCCACATTAAGCTTGGCGACCATCGCTTTCCCCGCGTATTCGGCGGCAAGCTCCTCAACCACCGGTGCTACCGCCCGACAGGGCATACACCATGCCGCCCAAAAATCGACCAGTACCACCCCATTGTTGTTAACAACCTGACTATCAAAGTTAGCATCGGTTAACTCTACTACGTGCTGACCCATCAGTAATACACCCCTTTAATCGAGTCATTCGCTCCGGTTGGAGGTACACTCCCAGGAGGCCGGATCCATCTCCACCCCTAGAATCTCCAAAATCGGGACCACCTTTTCATCAACAAGCCGGTAACAGGTCCGCATCCCATCGCGCCGGGAAGCGAGCAGTCCGGCTCTGGTGAGAAGCGAGAGGTGCTGGGAAACATTGGCCTGTTTAAGCTCGAGCAGATTTTCCAGGTTGCTCACACACCGCTCGCCCTTCGAGAGCGCGGCCACGATGCGCAACCTGGTTGGATGCGCCAATAACTTTAAAAAATCGGCTGCCGACCGATAATCCACTGGTCCTGACTCCTCCCGGATTTCTTTATCTTTATTCTAATATTCTAATATAATTGTGACTTTGTCAAGTCCTCACCGTAAAGAATACCATTTGGTGCATTAACGCATGAATTCGAGAGCAAGCTGCAAAATTTCCGCAGCAACCTCCTTGGGATCCCTTTTTTGACCTGCCGCCATCTCCTCCCAGCAGGTGTCAAAATAGTTGCGAATCACCAACTCTCCGGTCTTGTTAAGGGCTGAGCGCACTGCGATAATCTGAATTAAGATATCGGTACAAGGCTTTTGCTCTTCGACCATACGCTCGATCCCGCTCACATGGCCGCGAATCGTTTTCAGTCGTGATAAAACCTCTTTCCTTAGCTCGTTCAACTCCGCACTCATCATGATTACCCCTTTTCTGTGATAAAATTCTCTGTAACTGTTAAGCCTTGTCGGAACTTAGCACCTGGCCAAAGCCCGGCAAGGTCACCCCGCCAGCAACGTCATAAGCCAATCCCCCATTGACCAGAACAAAGACAATACCGGTACTCAGCCGGTGTGGCTCGAGGTAGGTAGCCTGATCAGCTATGCTCGCATAATCCAGACCAACCAGGTCTGCGGCGAATCCAGGTCTAATCATACCGCGACGGTACAACCCAAGTCGGGCAGCCGGCGCCGAGGTCATCTTGCGGATCGCCTCCTCGAACCCTAATAACTTCCGCTCTCGGACATAATCACGAATAATGCGCGGAAATGTTCCGAAAGCTCTGGGGTGTGGTTTCCCTTGGGCTAAGACGCCCTGCACCGCTCTACTGGTGGCATCAGAACCGAAAGTAGCCAAGGGATGACAGATTACTTGATCAACATCGGCCTGACTCAAACAAAAGCAAATAACCTCAACGGTTTGGTTCTGCAGCAAGAGCTCTTTGACGACCGACCACGGCTCCTGTCCGGTTTGCTCGGCAATCTCGGCAAGCGATAAACCGACCATCCAACTATTAGCTTGATCAGAGAGAAAGGAGACCATGAGGGCACCCCAGCCGCCACGCGCAACTACAATCGCCTCGGTCTCAGCCTGCAACCGCCGGCTAAGGGTTGGATCCAGTAACTTTTCCCGCAAAGTACGACCATCAGGACGATGTGCCCAATCCGGCAGATAGGCGGACAAACCGGTTGACGACGCCGTGTACGGATAGGCATCATACGCCACATCGACACCGCGTTCTCTGGCGCGGAGGATCAGATCCAGCGCTTCCGTTACTCGCCCGTGGTTGGCTGGCCCGGCCGCTTTTAAATGAGAGATCTGCACACGGACACCGCTACGTTCGCCAATCGTGATCGCTTCGGTGACCGCGTCCAGCAAGTTATCCCCTTCGTTACGGATATGCGTGGCGTAGATCCCGCCCTTTCTAGCATTTATTTTACATAACCGGCAAATCTCCTCCGTGGTTGCGAAACAACCTGGGGGATAGATTAAGCCGGTCGATAGGCCACGGGCCCCCTGATCAAGCACCTCCTCCAATAAGTGAACCAACTTACCCTGCGAAACCTCCTGGTCCGGCCCTGCTTGCACAGCGCGCCGCAAGATCCCATGCCCCACCAGTGGGTAGAGGTTTACGCTTGGCCGCACCCTTCGCAAGCAATCCAGGTATTCGGCGAATGATGACCAGGTCAGTTCGAGGGCGAATTCGGCCAGGCTCTCCTTAACCTTGGCCACAGCCCCGCCAACAGCCGGGGCCGCAGAGTAGCCGCAATTGCCGATAACCTCAGTCGTGATGCCTTGTGTGATCTTGGACTGACTTGAGGGGTCACACAGCACACTCTCATCAGAATGGGTGTGGATATCGATAAAGCCGGGGGTGATAAAGAGTCCCCGGGCATCGATCTCCTGAACCGCCTCGCCGCTAATACTCCCAACACTTACGATCAAACCGTCTCGAATCGCGAGATCGGCTGCAAACCAGGGAGCTCCGGTGCCATCGACTATCTTGCCGTTTCTGATGATCAGATCATACACTACCCGCCACCTCCAAAAAAGCTTACCACAAAGATATGTCGCCTTTTTGGAGTTAACGACAAGTAGACGCCAGGGCATTAGCCACTGGCGTCTATCGTTTTAATAAATTGGCGAGTTGCCGCCAAATTCCTTCCTGAAAATGGAAATAATTAGGCTAGTTTTCTTTCGGCAAACAACATGTTTTGCATGACTTCTTCCTGTACCGATTCCCAGATCGTGTTTTTGTAGTCCAGGTAATCCTGGGTGAGCTGGTCGGAGACATGCCTGGGGCGCGGCAAATCAATCACCAAATCCTGCTTGACCCGACCGGGGCGGGCAGACATGATGACGATCCGATCCGCCAAGATCAGAGCCTCGTCGATACTGTGGGTGATAAACAAGGTCGTCTTATTGCGATCATGCACGATGCGCAAGAGCTCCTCCTGCATCACTTGACGGGTCATCGCATCCAGGGCGGCAAAGGGCTCATCCATCAACAGGATCTTCGGGTCATTGGCCAAGGCCCGGGCGATAGTCACCCGCTGGCACATTCCGCCGGACAACTCGCTCGGATAGTGGTTCTCAAATCCGGTCAAGCCCACCATCTGAATATATTCGCGCGCCAGCTCACGCCGCTGTTTTTTCGGCATTTTTTTCATCTTCAGGCCGAACTCAACATTACCTAAAACGGTCTTCCACGGAAAGAGCGCATAGTTTTGAAAAATCATCCCACAGCGGGGATCAATTTTGGTGATCGGCTCCCCTTCCAGCAAGATCCGGCCTGACGAGGGTTTGATAAACCCGGCCACCATGTTGAGCAGGGTCGATTTGCCGCACCCTGAAGCGCCGACGATGCAGACAAATTCACCTTCATTAATCGAGAGATTAAAGTTCTCTACAGCATGCACTGTTACCCCGGCTTCGGTAAACCATTTGGATACGTTTTCAAATTCAATTAGCGCCATGCGGTCACCTCCTGCTCCGTTCCCAGGGAATCAGGCGTTTTTCCACGGTCTTAAAGAGTACGTCGATGGTCAGCACGGTCACACTGATCCCGACCATCCCTAGCAACACCTGAGGTGTGTTATTCCAGCTTTTCGCGTTCCAAATCCGAAAGCCAAGACCTTGGCTTGCCCCGACCATCTCGGCGCTGATGATACAGGTCCAAGCTACAGCTAAAACCACTTTGAGTCCGCTAAGGATATGGGGTAGGGCCCCGGGTAAAATAACCTCTTTCAACACCTGCAACCGGCCGGCGCCAAGATTTTTGGCCGCTTTAATGATCAGCGGATCAACCCGGCGCACCGCATCAATCACATACACCAATAGCGGAGCAAACGAGCCCATAAAAACGATCGCGTACTTTTGCGTCTCCCCAATACCCAACCATAACATCGACAAGGGGATCCACGATAATGCCGGTAAAGGGCGGATAATCGATAAGATTGGGTCGAAGATGGCCTTAAGCACGTCGGAGGTACCCATCAACAGCCCCAAGGGGATCGCCAGCAGGGCGGAAATCCCGAAACCGATCAGCACCCGGCGGGTCGAAGCCAAAATATCCGCCTGGATGATGCCCTGTTCATAAAGCATTACCCCTTCTTGATAAATCATCGACGGAGTGGGCAAGAAGATCGGACTAACCAGCCCAAATCTGCCTACCGCCTCCCACACCGCGACAAAGACGATTACCGAGATGATGCTGATCACCCGATTACGCTGGCGCCGCATCTTCTGCTCCAATGGCTCAGCCGCTATCTCGGCGCGTGTTGTCGGTATTTCAGCGGTTAATTTGGCCGTTTCTAAGTCTACTGACATAACTTGACCTCCTTACAGGTCGGAAGGAACGATGTCCAACCTCACCCAGTTTCTGTAGTTCGGCTCACGGTAAATCCTTTTCGCGGTATCTTTCATAAACTTGATAACGTACTCGATCTGCCCGAAGAGTCCTTGATCGGTCATGACCTGTTGGTGTTGATCACGGGCGGTGAGCCAAATAAAGCCTTTGAGTCCTTCGAGAATCTGCTCCACGGTCTGTTCCGGAATGTACTTAGCCTTGATGATTTGGGCCGCTTCCTCCGGGTGATCGATGACAAACTGCACCCCTTTGAAATAAGCGGTCATAAAGGCCTTCGCCTTCTCCGGATTGCGGTCCACAAAAGCTTTGTTAATCACCAAGACATCCGGACCGGTCATCGACTTGAACTTGCGGTAAATCTCCGTGTCGCTGTCTTTGCCTAACACATGGGCTCCCGGCACCTCTTGCAAAAGCGAGAACGTGGGCTCCCAGATTACCGCCGCATCGATATTCCCATTGACGAAAGCCGGGTACATCTCGCTATAACTCATGTTAATCAGCTGCATATCACGGTAAGAGTCGAGGCCATGCTCTTTGGCCAATAGGTATAGGGTCAAATCGCAACTTGAGCCAAACTGTACCGCAACCCGCTTCCCCTTTAAATCCTTGATCGACTTGATCCACTCCTGAGCGACGATCCCTTCCCAGCCCGGAGCGATATCTTGGCTGCCGACCCAGTAAAACCGGTCGTTGCCCAGGGCCATCGCCGTAATCATGGCGAGTTCACCAATGCTGCCAAAGAGAGCGCTACCGGTGGAGACAGCCGTCAAGCGATCCGCACTGTCAGCGACAAAGCGATACTCGGCGTCAAAGCCCGCTTCGGCAAAATAACCTTTCTCGATAGCTACCCAAGCCGGCGCATGTCCATACCAGCTTGAGCCGACGATAATCGCCTTGTCGGCAGCAAAGGTTGCAGAACTAATGACCAGCAGCGATAATACCACCATGCAGACGATCAAAGCACGGATAATCTTCATCAATTACGCCTCCTAAATCAGATTTGGGATGAAGTTTTTAAAAGCAAAAAAACCCTGGGAGCATTATGTTCTCAGGGGGAAGAAGTTGTGCCTTAAGCACAGAAATTGACCAGATTGAAAATCAGGAAATATCCGTAAATCCTGCTAAACAAATCCCCAATCTTTCACCAGAAATAGTTCACACTTGGAATTGCTCCCGTTTGCTATTATATCATTCCAAAAGCGCAAACTCTTTCTCAAAATGGATAAAATTGATGGGCATATTTTAGCCATTTGTACAAGGAAGATATTAGTTTCGGCGTTCTAACATCCGCCAGATCATTAATCCGAGAAGCAGGGTTAGACGCTCATCGAATTTTTTCAACTTTAAGCCGGTTAATTGTTCCACCCGCTGTAAACGATAGCGCAGAGTGTGGCGGTGGATATATAAAGCTTGGGCGGTTTCGGTCAGGTTACCCTCATATTGAAAATAGACCTCTAAGGTCCGTAACAATTCATGCTTGTAGGTCCGATCATGCTCAACCAACGGAGCGATACTTTCCCGGTAAAAAGCCACCAGCTCTCGTTTATCCTCGATCGCATAGAGCAAGCGGTACAGTCCTAAATCGCGAAAATGCTGAATAAACGGGGTCGATTGTTCTTGAATACCCGGCCCTTCACTGGCCTGACGGGCCTCGCGATAGCTCTTGGGCAGCTCATAGATCGGATAAGCCCGCCCGATCCCGATCCGGCTGGCCCGGTATTTCGGAAATCTTTGCTCCAAACGCGAGTTAAGCACCGAAGCAAACTGTCTTAACTTTTCCGCCGTTTCCTCTTCGCCGACGCTGACGACGATCGCGAGGCGGTTCTGCCAAAAGTCCGCCGGAATACACCAGGCCGGCAGAGTAGAATCGCTGATGATGTTGCTGACCGCAGCGATCGTCTCGTGCATTTCATCGGCTTGCCAAGACCGGCGGTAGTTAAAGATCAGCACGCTGTAGCGGCTGCCCGCCGGAAGCCCGAGCCGATCGGCCGCCAACTCGACCACACCCCGACCGGCAATTTCCCCGGCGAGGACATCCTGGAAAAAAGCCATAATCCGGGTGGTAATGAGCGGTTCTGCTCTGAGCATGCGCCAACTGGTTTCTTTGGAGCCCTCCATTTGCAGCAGGAGATTGGCCTCTTCACAGACCCGGATATATGAACTGCCCGGTGGGGCGAGGAGCACCGGTATTGACCATTCATCGGCCAGTTCCGTCCAATAACTGGGCACCTTGCGGGCTCCGGAATCAAAAAAGAGTACGAGGGCGGCTATTTTAGCCAGGGCCAAACCCTGGATGAATTCCATGCGCTCAGCGCGCGTACGGAGAATCTCGCCGGTCGTCAAGACCAGTTCATTGCCTAACAAACGTTCTCCGGAGGATGGCAACTCACAAATATGCACCCAGCGAATCGGGTTGTTCAGTCCTTTGGCTCCGGCGACAACGGTAGCGCCGGCCAAAATATCTGATTCCAGTAACTGCTCGACAGTTAACGGCACCAAATCACCTCCACGCCGGCCAGCTGCATTCTGAAGATCCTTTTCCCATCTTTCCCCGTCGGCGGCTTATTTCCCTACATGAAAAAACCCCCGATCGATGAATCAGGGGCCTAGGAACTTGTAATCGATTAACGTTTGGAGAATTGTGGTGCTTTGCGAGCCTTTTTGAGACCGTACTTCTTCCGCTCTTTGGCACGCGGATCACGAGTCAACATACCCGCTTGCTTTAAGGTTGGGCGCATTTCCGGATCAACAATTTCCAACGCCCGGGCAATCCCCAGTCTAATTGCACCAGCCTGACCAGAAAGGCCCCCACCATAAACATTAACCAAAACATCATACTGACCAATTGTACCGGTCTTTTCAAGTGGTTCTTTCACCAAGGTTTCCAACACCGGACGGCCGAAGTACTCAGTTAATTCACGACCATTAATAATGACTTTACCGCCACCCGGTACCAAACGCACGCGGGCAACCGACGTCTTCCGCCGGCCGGTAGCCATCGCAACGTGTCCTGCCACCTTATCGCCTCCTCCCGTGAAGGGTTAACAATATTTAATCCCAAACTTACTTAACATCAGAAAGCGGTAACACTTCCGGCTGCTGCGCCGCATGTGGATGCTCTGACCCAGAATAGATGTGCAGTTTTTTCACCATCTGCCGGCCCAGCCTGTTCTTCGGCAACATACCCCAGATCGTTCTGCGGAGTGCTTTCTCGGGGTTCTCCTCCAGCAAACGTCCATAGGGTTTTGCTTTCAACCCGCCGGGGTACTGACTGTGCGTATAGACCATCTTTTGCGAGGCTTTTTTCCCCGTTAAAACAACTTTGTCCGCATTAATGATAATGACGTGATCGCCAGTGTCAACATGGGGGGTATATGTTGGCTTGTGCTTGCCCCGTAAAATCGAAGCCACCTTAGCTGCCAAGCGGCCCAAGGTTTTACCCTCTGCATCAACAACATACCACTTGCGCTGCACTTCACCGGGTTTGGCCATATAGGTAGTTTTCACGATGCCTGTTTCCCTCCTTTAAACCACTAGGTTATTTTAATATATTGGTGGATATAGTGTCAAGCTCTGCTAATACCAGACCTTCGTCAGCCAGAGGCCCTGTGGGGGGGCTAACCGACCGACGGCAGATCGATCCTTGGCCTCGATGATCCCCGGCACCTCAGCCGGTTCTATCAGGCCCAGCCCGACACGGTACAGCAGTCCGACGATGTTCCGGACCATGTTATAGACAAAGCCATCTGCGGTAATATCGTAGGCCACGATTTGGCCAGCGTCGGGAGCCTCCGGCTCCAACAGCCCGGCAAATCCTGACAAGACGCGGAACTGCGATTGATAAACCGTGCGCACTGCGGTCTGAGCGGAGCTGCCGGCGGTCTGAAACGAAGTAAAGTCCTGCTTGCCCAGAAAATGCGCGGCTGCCTCCGCCATTTTGGGCACATCCAACGGTTGTCCCACCCACCAGGTATAGCGCATAAGGAGCGGATTCGGCAGCGGAGCCACTCCGATTAAATAGCGGTAACTCTTCGCCCGGGCGCTATACCGGGCATGAAAATCTGCCGGCACCTCTTCAGCCTTGAGTACTCGGATATCCTGGGGCAATTTGTTGTTTAGCGCAATCGGCCACCGCTCAACCGGAATCGGGCTGGTTGTGTGAAAATTGACCACCTGCGCTAAAGCATGCACCCCGGAATCGGTCCGCCCCGCTCCAATCAGCCGTACCGCTTCTCCGGTCAGAGCAGTGATCGTTTCCTCCAGGACGCCTTGAATGGTCCGGATTCCGTCCGGCTGAACCTGAAAGCCGTGATATTCGGTGCCATCATAGCTGATAACCAATTTAATATTGGGCATGGCTAAAATAACACCGCTAAGACCAGACTCACAACGCTGACAATTGTCAAAGACCAATAATCGGCCGCGCGCATCTTGAGTTGGCGTAGTTTGGTGCGGCCTTCACCACCGCGGTAGCAGCGCGCCTCCATCGCAATGGCCAACTCATCGGCCCGGCGGAAAGCGCTGACAAACAGCGGCACCAATAGAGGCACCAAATTTTTGGCCCGCTCGGTCAGTTTACCGCTTTCAAAATCTGCGCCCCGTGCTTTCTGAGCCTTCATGATCTTCTCCGTCTCCTCAAAAAGCGTTGGGATAAAGCGGAGCGCGATCGTCATCATCATCGCCAGTTCATGCGCGGGCATTCCAAAACGCTTCAAAGGATTTAACAACGCCTCAAGCCCATCGGTCAGCCGAATCGGCGAAGTTGTCAAGGTTAAGAGCGAGGTAGCCAGTACCAGCAAAGCTAACCTGACCGTCATGAGAATGCCTCTGTGTAAACCTTCATAAGTCGCCACCAATGGCCCGATTCTGGCGAGTTCACGACCCTCGTTCATGAAAAGATGGAGAACAAAGGTCAAAACCAGGATGATCCGTAAGGGCCGCAAACCGCGCAAGACAAAGCGGAGCGGCATGCCGGACAAAGCGATAATCCCCAAAAGACCGAGGCCGACCAGAAGGTATCCGGAATAACTGTTCACCAAGAACAATAAAACAATTAAGAGTACGGAAATAACTATCTTCGTCCGCGGATCTAATCGGTGCACCAGCGATTCGCCGGGAATATATTGTCCGAGGGTAATTCCGTCAAGCATCCTTGCGCCACCTCCGGATGATCTCCTCAGCCGCCTCCGGCACCGAAAGCACCCGCGTATCAACTTCTACTCCCTTAGCTTTCAAACCGAGCATGACCCGGACCACCTCCGGGACACCCAGACCGAGCGCCGTTAACTCCGCTTCATGTTGAAACAGCTCGCGCGGGGAACCCTCCAGAGCGATCCGCCCTTGGTTGAAGACGACGACCAAATCGGCGAGTCTGGCAACATCCTCCATACTATGCGAAACGAGCAGCACGGTTATCCCGGTTTCTGCGTGTAAACGACCGATCTGCTCGAGGATCTCATCTCTGGTTTGCGGATCCAGCCCGGCGGTGGGTTCATCCAAGATCATGATACTTGGCTCCATGGCCAAAACCCCGGCGATGGCCACGCGCCGCAACTGACCGCCGCTCAGCTCCAAGGGAGAACGGTCTTTAAACTCGGCAAAGTCAAGCTTGACCAACTCCATGGCCCGCTGCACTTTACGTTCCAACTCAGCGCCGGAATAACCCTGATTCTTCGGGCCAAAAGCAATATCAGCAAAGACCGTTTCTTCAAAAACCTGGTGCTCAGGATACTGGAACACCAAACCGACTTTATGTCGGAGATTTTTCAGATTATAACCTTTGGCCCCGATGTCTTCTCCGTCAATCCAGATATGACCGGCGGAGGTCGGGATCAATCCATTGAGGTGCTGAACAAAAGTGGATTTCCCTGATCCGGTCTGGCCGATGATTGCGACAAACTGACCTTTGGAGATTTCAAGATTGATATCGTGGAGAGCAGAACTAGCCAAAGGTGTGTTTGCCTTATAAGTATAAGACAAGTTTTTTACCACGATTGCAAATTCGCCTGTCATTAGTTCCTACCCCACTAACTGCTGCACCAGTTGCTCGACCAATTCCTCCTTATCCAGAACCTCATGCGAAACCGGCATTCCCGCTTTCTTCAGCACATGCGCCAGTTCGGTAACCTGTGGTACGTCCAAGTGCAGTTGTTTGAGCTTCTCGACATTGGCAAAGACCTGCTTTGGTGCGCCTTGAAGACTAATCCGGCCGCGATCCATGACACAGACCCGATCGCTGGCCGCAGCTTCGCTCATAAAATGGGTGATCCAAACGACCGTGATTCGCTCGGTGCGGTTTAACTCTTGGACGGTGCGGAGGACTTCGGCCCGGCCAACCGGATCGAGCATAGCGGTTGGCTCATCCAAAACAATGCATTTGGGCCGCATCGCCAAAACACCGGCTATCGCGACCCTTTGCTTTTGCCCTCCGGACAGATTGTGCGGTGGACGCAATGCGTACTCCGCCATCCCGACGGCTGCCAAGGCTTCATCAACCCTGCGCCTGATCTCTGCGGGGTCAATCCCCAGATTTTCCGGTCCGAAAGCTACATCTTCTTCGACCGTTGTCGCAACAATCTGGTTGTCAGGGTTCTGAAAGACCATGCCAACCCGCTGCCTGACCTGCCACAGATTTTGGGGGTCCGCGGTATCCAACCCGTCGACCCAGACCTTCCCCTCTGTCGGCAACAACAGGGCATTGAGGTGTTTAGCCAGGGTCGACTTGCCGGAACCGTTGTGGCCGACGATAGCCAGAAACTCGCCCTCTTCAATGGTCAAGTCAATGCCGCGTAAAGCCTCAACCTGCTCCCCACCGCGAGTTACATACCTATGCGAAAGGTTCTCGATGCGAATCAGCGCCGCCATCCTAGACCAACTCGATTATCGCGGTTTCTGCTGCATCGCCCCGACGCGTAGCAACTTTGATGATTCTGGTATAACCCCCTGCTCGGTCGGTATAGCGTGGCGCTAACGAGTCAAAGAGTTTTTTGACCGCCTCCGCATCATTCAGAAAAGCAGCTGCCTGCCGCCGCGAATGCAAGTCTCCCCGCTTAGCCAGAGTTATCATTTTATCCATGTAAGGACGCAAAGCCTTGGCTTTAGCTTCGGTGGTTTGGATCTTCTCATGCTTGATGAGTGCCACGGCTAAACTACGAAACAAGGCGATTCTATGGCCGGTTCTGCGTCCAAGCTTTTTCTTGTTCATCTAATCAACCCTCCGTCCCCTGCAAATTACTCCTCGGATTCTCTCAGGCTGAGCCCCAGTTCACTTAGTTTAGCTTTGACCTCCGCCAGTGATTTTCGGCCGAGGTTACGGACTTTCATCATCTCTTCGGGAGTCTTCTTAATCAGCTCCTCGACGGTATTAATCCCGGCCCGTTTCAGGCAGTTATACGAGCGGACAGAGAGGTCTAATTCTTCGATCGTCATCTCCATCAGCTTGCTCTTTTGCTCCTCTTCCTTCTCGACCATAATCTCGACATTTTGGGTCGCTTCGGCGAGATTGATGAAGAGGTCTAAGTGCTCAGCCAGTATCTTAGCCGATAGGCTGGTAGCCTCATCCGGCGAAATGCTCTGGTCGGTCCAGACTTTAAGAATCAACTTGTCGTAGTCGGTTACCTGACCGACACGGGTATCCTCAACGATGAAGTTGACCTTCTTAACCGGCGAAAAGATTGCATCAACCGGAATAACCCCGATCGGCATATCGGGCTTCTTATTGCGCTCTGCCGGAACATAACCCCGGCCTTTTTCGACGGTCATTTCCATCCGCAGTCTGGCGCCGGTTTCCAAAGTAGCAATCTTCTGCTCCGGATTGAGCACCTCAACATCGGGATTAGGGATGATATCCGCTCCCGTGACCACTTTTTCACCTTCGGCGTCAATGCGCAGCACAACCGGCTCATCGATGTGCATTTTAAAGCGCAACTCTTTAAGATTGAGGATGATGTCGGTTACATCTTCAACAACACCCTCGATAGTGGTAAATTCATGCAGCACACCGTCGATCTGCACTGAAGTCACCGCCGCTCCCGGGAGAGAAGACAGGAGAACTCTGCGCAGTGAGTTACCGAGTGTGGTAGCATATCCACGCTCCAGCGGCTCAACGATGAATTCTCCGTAATTACTGGTTAACTCAGCAATCTCAATTTTCGGCTTTTCAATTTCGATCATTCATTACCCTCCTCTAATTAGCCACTCCATGGCCCATCTACTGAGGGCTAGCCAGACTACAATCGCTTAACGAGAGTAGTACTCAACAATCAAGTGTTCCTGGATTGGAGTTTCAATCTGTTCGCGAGTTGGCAGCGAAACTACACGACCCTTGGTATTTTCCACATCGAGTTCGAGCCATTCCGGCACGGACCTGACGCCCAGTTCCTCGATGAGTTGCTGGATGCGAGTAGATTTCTTGCTACTTTCCCGCAGTTGAATCTCCTCACCGACCGAAACTTGGTAGGAGGGGATATTGACTTTCTTGCCATTAACCGTGAAGTGACCATGTCGAACCAACTGGCGAGCTTCAGCTCTGGAAGCGGCAAAACCCAGCCGATAAACGACATTGTCCAATCTTCTCTCTAACAATTGCAACAAATTCTCACCGGTAACTCCCTGCTTGCGCTCGGCCAGATCAAAATATCTCCGCATCTGGGCTTCAAGCACACCGTAAATCCGGCGGAGCTTCTGCTTCTCGCGCAACTGGATACCATACTCGGATGGTTTGCCCCGACGACCCTGGCCGTGCTGTCCGGGCGCATACGCACGCCTTTCTACGGAGCATTTTGCGGAATAACATCTGTCGCCTTTGAGAAAAAGCTTTTCACCTTCCCGTCGGCACAGGCGACAGACCGACTCTGTATATCGTGCCATAAGTTAGCTGCACCTCCACTGATAAATAAGTTATACCCGGCGCCGTTTCGGCGGGCGGCAGCCGTTATGGGGAATCGGGGTAACATCCCGGATCGCGTTCACATTGAGGCCGGCTGCTTGCAAAGAACGGATCGCCGTTTCGCGTCCTGAGCCCGGACCCTTCACAAAACACTCGACTTCCCGCATGCCATGCTCCATTGCTGCTTTGGCAGCAGCCTCGGCGGCCATACCGGCAGCGAAGGGAGTGCCTTTGCGCGATCCTTTAAAGCCCATATTGCCTGCGCTTGACCAGGAAATGACGTTGCCTTCTTTATCGGTAATCGTCACAATCGTGTTATTAAATGTAGAACGGATGTGAGCCACGCCGCTCGCAATATTCTTACGCTCTTTACGACGGGTTCTCGTTGTCCGTGCTTTAGCCATTGGATAAGCCTCCCTTCGTTATTTCTTCTTGCCACCAATCGTACGTTTCGGACCTTTTCTGGTCCGGGCATTGGTTTTAGTTCTCTGCCCCCGCACCGGCAGCCCGCGACGATGTCTCAAGCCGCGGTAACAACCGATGTCGATCAGACGTTTAATGTTCATGTTGACTTGGCGACGCAGGTCACCTTCAACAATCAGGTTCTTATCAATTACTTCCCGAAGGCGGGCAATCTCATCTTCGGTAAGATCACGTACGCGAGTGTCGGGATTAACCTTGGTGGCCGCTAAAACCTCGGCGGCTTTGGCCGGACCAATCCCGTAAATATACGTCAACGCAACTTCTACGCGCTTATCCCTGGGCAAATCGACGCCGGCAATACGAGCCATGTTTCCACCTCCTACCCTTAACCCTGTTTCTGTTTATGCTTAGGATTTTCGCAAATAATCATAATTCGCCCGTGCCGCTTGATAACTTTACATTTATCACAGATTGGTTTCACCGAAGGGCGCACCTTCATCAGAACCAAGCCCCCTTACATCTTTTACTTGTAGCGGTAAGTTATCCGTCCCCTGGTCAGGTCATAAGGCGAAAGTTCCACAGTCACTCTGTCACCTGGGAGGATCCGAATAAAATGCATCCTCATTTTACCACTGATATGAGCTAAGATGGTATGCCCATTGTCCAACTCAACCTTGAACATTGCGTTGGGAAGTGGCTCAACCACCCGGCCCTCTACTTCGATGACGTCTTCCTTGGGCATTGGCTTTCTGCCTCCTTGTCGTTGGTCAGGTGCCCGGCGGCCTCGGCGGCGGCAACCAGCTCGGCCAGCACCTTTCTGACCAGTGAGTTTGTGATTTTTTCGCCTGCCTGCAAACGCTCGAGGATCTCGGTCGAAACCGCCTCATGCGCCCGCAGGTGTTTGCGGTTCTTGCGTTTGGGTTCTTCGACCCGACGGTATTTCCCATCGGCAATCCAAACGTATATATCTCCATCAGTACCGATAATTACGTAGTTGTTCCCTGCGTCTCGTCCAGCTGTCGAGGTGACAAGTTGGCCAATTTGGAAATCCCGCATCAACCGAGCCCCCACTACTCCATTAGAGTTAAAATCTCGGGTCCGCCATCCAAAATAGCAACTGTGTGCTCGAAGTGAGCCGACAGCGATCGATCTTTGGTCACAACCGTCCAGCCATCCGCTAAAACCTCAACTTCCCATGTAGAAACATTAACCATCGGTTCAATCGCCAGTGTCATACCTTCTTTTAGCCGCGGGCCTCGGTCGGGGAGGCCAAAGTTAGGTACCGGCGGGGCTTCATGCATTTGTCGCCCGATCCCGTGGCCGACGTAATCGCGAACCACAGCAAAGCCGTTTGCCTCTACATAGGTTTGAATCGCGTGGGAGATATCGCTCAAGCGCCGACCTACCACCGCTTGCTCGATCCCCTTTTCCAGAGCGGTTCTCGTGACCTCGATTAACCGCTTGGCTTCGTCGGAAACTTCGCCAACCGGTACTGTTATCGCGGAGTCACCATAATATCCATTGTATAGAACCCCAAAATCCAGACTAACAAGCTGCCCCTCGCGAAGAACGCGCTCTCCGGGGATACCATGCACGACCTCCTCATCGACGGAGACACAAATCGAAGCCGGATAACCATGGTATCCCTTGAAAGCTGCTTTAGCTCCGTATTTAGTTGCCAGCTCCGAGGCCAGTATATCCAGGTCCAGAGTGCGAATTCCTGGTCGCACGGCCTCAGCAACCTCATGGAGAATCTTGGCGGTAATTGCTCCCGCCTTGCGCATTATTTCTAGTTCACGTTCTGATTTAAGCACAATCATGTTTATTGGTCAACTCTGCTAGTTGTTCGCCTATTAACCGGGACACCTCGTCAACCGAACGTTCGCCGTCAATGTTAATCACCAAGTCCTGCTGAGCATAGTAGGTGATCAGCGGTTCGGTTTGTTGCTGGTAAACGTTCAAGCGGCGGAGAATCGTCTCTTCTTGGTCATCAGACCGTTGATATAATTCACCACCACAATAATCGCAGACCCCGGCGACTATTGGCGGGTTAAACTCCAAGTGAAACGAGGCCTTGCATTGCTTGCAGACTCTCCGTTTGGCCAAACGGTCTACGATGGTTAAGGGCTGCACTTCCAGATTGACCACCGCATCCAGCTCTTGATCAAGCTCTTCTAGTAGCGCATCTAGGGCTTTGGCCTGTGCTAAGGTTCGCGGAAAACCATCGAGTAAAAATCCGGTGGCCGAGACCTCTGGGGTCCCCAATTTTTCCTTAACCAAACCGATCACGACCTCATCCGGAACCAGTTCGCCCTTGTCAATATAGGCTTTGGCTTGGCGGCCCAACTCAGTGCCTGCCTCCAATGCTTCCCGCAAGACATCACCGGTCGACAGATGATATAAGCCGTATTCGCGCGCTATCTTCTGGGCCTGGGTGCCTTTACCGGCTCCCGGAGGTCCCAAGAGTATCAACCTCATCGGCTCTTCCCCCTGTCCTCTACTTAATGAAGCCTTCGTAGTGGCGCATCAGCAAATGGGTTTCGATCTGGCGCATCGTATCAAGAGCAACACCCACCATAATCAGCAGGGAGGTGCCCCCGAAGTAAAAAGCTCCAAACCCAAACAGCGAGGTCAGCACGGTCGGCAAGATCGAAATAACCACCAAAAACAGCGCTCCGACCAAAGTAATGCGGGAAAGCACTCTTTCAATATAAGCCGCGGTCGGCCGACCCGGTCTGAGCCCCGGAATAAACCCCGCCTGTTTTTGCAAGTTCTCGGCCACATCCATCGGGTTGAAGGTGATGGCCACATAGAAATAGGTGAAAAAGACAATCAGCAGGGCGTATAAGACATTGTAGAGCAAACTGGTCGGACTAAACAGGTTAATATATTTGGTCCAGCCCGGCACAAACTGCATAATTGTCACCGGGAATACTAGTACCGATGAGGCGAAAATAACCGGAATCACCCCTGCCTGGTTCACGCGCAGCGGAATATGGGTTGACTGACCACCATACATCTTGCGCCCAACCACTCTTTTAGCATACTGAACAGGTATCCTCCGCTGAGCCTCCTGCATCATAATCACGCCGGCGATCATCGCCAACGCGATCACTAAGAAGGCCAGTACGGCAAAGATCCCGATACCGCCGCTACCTACCGACTGAATGATCGTGACGGTTGTTGCGGGCAGCCTGGCGATAATACCGAAGAAAATAATGAGTGAAATCCCGTTACCGATGCCCCGCTCGGTAATCAATTCGCCCAACCACATCAAGAACATTGTTCCGGCGGTCAGCGTCGAAACAATCACAACGGCCGAACCAAAGCCCGGGTTTTTCACCGCTCCATACTGCTGGATAACCAGCATCGTACCGATTGCCTGAATCACCGCCAAGACAACTGTACCATACCTGGTGTACTGCGCAATCTTTTTGCGGCCCTCAATACCCTCTTTGGCCAGCTCCTGCAGGCTCGGAATCACCGAACCCAATAACTGAAAAATAATCGAGGATGTAATGTAGGGGTTTACACCAAGAGCAAAAATGGTAAACCGTCCTAAAGCACCACCGGCAAACAAGTCGAGCAATCCGAAAATACTACCTTGCCCCAGTTGATTAGCTAAATCTGAAGCATTAACCCCAGGTGTGGGGATATAGCTACCAATCCGGTAAACAACCAGCATTAGCGCGGTAAAGATTAGCTTCTGGCGCAGATCAGCAATTCGGAATGCATTTTTGAGCGCTCCCAGCAACTAAATCACCTCTACCTTGCCCCCGGCTGCTGCGATCTTCTCAGCCGCGGATTTGCTGATTCCATGCACCTTGACCGTTAAGGGCTTGGAAATCTCCCCACTACCTAGCAGTTTAACCCCATCTTTAGCCTTGGAAATGATGCCCTGCTCCAACAGGAGTTCCGGCGTAACTTCCGTGCCTTCAGCAAAAACCTCAAGATCTTTGAGGTTAATGATGGCATAATCCTTTTTGAAAACATTATTAAAGCCACGTTTCGGCAACCGACGCACTAACGGGGTCTGTCCGCCTTCGAACTGAGCGCCTTTACCACCGCCGGACCGGGCCTTCTGCCCCTTATGTCCTCTAGTGGAGGTCTTACCCAATCCCGAACCAATACCCCTGCCCACCCGCTTCGGTGAACGCTTGGCACCAGGTGCCGGTTGGAGTTCATGGAGTTTCATCATGCGCACCTCCTTCACCAGTGAGCTAGATTTCTTCAACTTTGACGAGATGGCTGACCTTGGCAATCATCCCGCGTACCGCCGGGGTGTCAGCATGCACCACTGACTGGTTTAACTTGGTCAGACCCAGTGCCTTAACCGTGCGCTTTTGAACCTCCGGTCGACCAATAGCACTGTGTGTTAACGTAATCTTAAGCTGTTTTGAGTCTGCCATTACCACACCTCCTCCAAGGACGCCCCTTAAAGCTCATCCACGGACTTTCCACGTAATTTGGCAACTTGTTCTTTGGTCTTGAGCGTTGCCAGTCCCACCATCGTCGCGCGGACCATATTAATCGGGTTGGAGGATCCCAACGACTTGGTCAGAATGTCGCGGTACCCGGCTAGCTCCAACACCGCCCGGACCGGACCGCCGGCAATAACACCCGTACCGGGAGCAGCGGGTTTGAGCAAAACTTTCCCGGAACCGGCAACACCTACGTTCTCATGCGGAATAGTGGTTTCCACGATCGGAACGGTGATCATGTTCTTTTTGGCCGCCTCGACGGACTTTTTGATTGCATCGGCTACCTCCTTGGCCTTGCCTAAACCATAGCCAACTCTGCCGTTACGATCTCCGACCACGGATAAAACGCTAAAACTTCTCGTCCGCCCGCCTTTAACCGTCTTGGAGACCGGATTTATCGATACAACCTTTTCTTCGAGGTTTGTTTCTCGCTGATTACCTTCAAAACGCCTGGTCAAAACAGATTTCCCTCCCTTCAGAATTAAAACTCCAGACCGCCCTCACGAGCACTATCTGCTAAAGCCTTGACGCGGCCATGGTAGAGGTTGCCGCCCCGGTCGAACACGACCCGCGTGATGCCCTTAGCCTTAGCTTTCTCGGCAACCAGTTTCCCAACCGCCTTTGCGGCTTCAATGTTGCCACCGTATTTCAGTTGGCCTTTTAATTCCTTGTCCAGCGTAGAAGCGGCTACCAGGGTGTTACCGGTAGTATCATCTATGATCTGGGCGTAAATATGGTTGAGACTACGAAAAACGCTCAGCCGAGGTCTCTCGGCGGTGCCGAAGACCTTTTTGCGTACCCGCAGTTGCCGCTTTTGGCGAGCCTTTTTCCGGTCATATTGTTTAAACACCCTGCTCACATCCTTTCTTCAGAGATTAAGCTTTACCACTCTTTCCGGCTTTCCTCCGGATAACCTCATCCACGTACTTGATACCTTTACCCAGATAAGGTTCGGGTTTACGGACGGCCCGAATGCGCGCGGCAAACTCTCCAACAACCTGTTTGTCAATTCCTTTCACCACAATCTTGGTTGGAGCGGGCACTTCAACTTCAACCCCTGGCGGCGGAGTGAGCTCTACCGGATGGGAGTATCCTATATTCAAAACCAAATTCTTCCCCTGCAGGGCGGCACGATAACCGACACCCTTGATCTCCAGGGCTTTCTCATATCCTTGGGTAACACCATGAACCATGTTGGCTAACAGACTTCTTGTTAAACCATGCAGTTCGCGGTGACGTTTATCATCTGACGGGCGTTTCACCAAGACTTCATCAGTCGTCTGTTCCAGAATCATTTCCGGATGAAGCTCCGCTTTGAGTTCGCCCTTTGGTCCTTTCACTGTGACGACATTGCCGGAGTCGATGTGGACCGAAACGCCGCTCGGAATCCGCACCGGCAATTTCCCGATACGTGACATGACTGCACCTCCTTCTCCTCTCGGCCTGGTTTTACCAAACGTAAGCGAGAACCTCGCCACCAATACCTTCGGCCCGCGCCTGCTTATCGGTCATAATTCCCTTGCTGGTAGACAGAACGGCTATGCCGAGGCCCCCTAACACCTTGGGGATTTCGTCCTTGGTGACGTAGACCCGTAATCCCGGCTTGGAAATCCGTTTAATCCCGGAAATAACCCTTTCCTTGTTTTCGCCGTATTTTAGGTATATCCGCAAAATACCCTGCTTGGAGTCTTCGGTGTACTCGTAATCGGCGATAAACCCTTCTTCTTTGAGAATCCGGGCAATCTCCCGTTTGACGTTGGAAGCAGGAATATCGACAGACTGATGATAAACGGAACTAGCATTACGCAACCGAGTCAGCATATCCGCAATTGGATCAGTCATTACCATAGTAGGGTAACCCCCCTTCTCTCAAATCGGTATAATCTCTTACCAGCTGGCCTTGGTCACTCCCGGAATCTTGCCTTCAAGCGCGAGCACTCGGAAGCAGACCCGGCACATCTGGAATTTTCTCATATAACCACGGGGACGACCGCAAATCCGACAGCGGTTATGCTGGCGAACCCGATACTTCTGCGGCCGTTGCGCTTTAATGATCATCGATTTCTTAGCCAATCGAAAAATCCTCCTTTCGGGATCTACTGGCGAAATGGCATACCCATTAACCTCAGCAATTCCCGGGATTCCTCATCTGTTTTAGCCGTAGTAATAATGGAGATATCCATTCCTCGTACTTTATCAATATCATCGAAACCAATTTCCGGAAAAATCAGCTGTTCTTTGAGGCCTAAAGAGTAATTGCCTCGGCCATCAAATGATTTATCAGATACCCCGCGGAAATCTCTAATCCTCGGAAGCGAAACATTGATCAACTTCTCCAGGAAGTAGTACATTTGGTCGCCCCGTAAGGTAACCTTCGCACCAACATTCATGCCTTCCCGAATTTTGAAGGCAGCGATCGACTTCTTCGCTTTGGTCACGATCGGCTTTTGACCGGTGATCATGGCGAGCTGCTTAACGCTGGCTTCCAGGGCTTTGGGATCATCTTTCGCCTCACCAATGCCCATATTTATCACAATCTTCGTAACCTTGGGCACTTCCATGGGATTACGGTAGTTAAACTTTTCCATCAGGGCCGGTTTAATTTCGTTCAAGTACTTCTCCTTCAACTTTGGTGCCACAACCTAACCCCCCTTTCCATGCGAACGATTATTAATCGATACTCTTGCCGCATCTGCGACAAACTCGTTCCTTAGAACCATCCTCAGCCCGTTTGGCGACCGGCCGGGTCGGGACATCACAGGCAGGGCAGACGAGCATCACATTGCTAGCACTAATCGGACCGGGGCTCTCGATAATCCCGCCTTGCGGCATTTCGCGGGTAGCCCGGGTGTGCTTCTTGATGATGTTCAGCCCTTCAACTACCACCCTGTTCTTAGAGGGGATAACCTCCAAAACCTTGCCCCGTTTTCCGGCGTCTTTACCTTTAAGGACTTTGACTAAGTCGCCTTTTTTTACGTGTACCTTGTTGGCCACTGGCTGACCTCCTCTCCGGATAACTTACAGTACTTCGGGAGCCAGGGACACAATCTTCATATAAGCCTTATCCCGGAGTTCCCGTGCAACCGGGCCAAAAATACGCGTGCCGCGTGGATTGCCCTGGTTGTCGATAATTACCGCCGCATTATCATCAAATTTAATATACGAACCGTCGGGCCGACGACTTTCTTTTTTGGTGCGAACCACTACGGCCTTGACAATGTCGCCTTTTTTAACAATACCACCCGGTGCCGCATCTTTGACGGAAGCGATGATGACATCGCCGAGCCCGGCATATTTGCGCGCCGATCCGCCGAGTACACGAATCGTTAACAGCTGACGAGCACCGGTGTTATCAGCCACATTTAATCTCGTTTCCTGCTGAATCATTACAGGCCCCCCTTTCTTAAGGAGTCATCAATCAGAAGCAAACCGCTTACTTCGCGCGTTCGGTGATGGACAGCAGACGCCACCTCTTGTCCTTGCTTAACGGACGGGTTTCGATAATCTCTACTTTATCGCCAACACGCGCGGTGTTGTTTTCGTCGTGCGCCTTAAACTTCTTGGTTCGCTTAATCGTTTTGCCATAAAGCGGGTGCCGAACCCGGTTTTCAACAGCGACTACAATGGTTTTATCCATTTTATCGCTGACTACTACACCGACCCTGGTCTTCCGCTGGCCTCGATCGGACATATTTCTTGCCCTCCTTTAACCTGCTAGTGTTACATGCCGGCTTGAGCTTTAAGCTCCCGCTCCCGCATGACCGTCTTAACTCGAGCGATGGTTTTACGTACATCCTTCATCCGTAACGGATTATCCAGCTGTCCGGTTGCCATCTGAAAGCGCAGGTTAAAAAGCTCTTCCTTCAACTCGCCGAGCTTGTGCTCCAATTCTTCGGTACTCAACTCACGAAGATCTTTGGCTTTCATCAGGACTCACCACCCGCTTCCGTTCTCTTGATAAACCGAGCTTTAATCGGGAGCTTCTGGGCCGCTAAGCGCATGGCTTCCCGGGCCAATTCTTCGGAAACCCCACCGATCTCGAACATTACTCGCCCCGGCTTAACCACCGCAACCCAGTATTCTGGGGAACCTTTACCTTTACCCATACGGGTCTCCGCCGGATGAGCGGTGACGGGCTTATCTGGAAAAATTTTAATCCAAACTTTACCGCCACGTCTGATATACCTTGTCATGGCTACACGGGCCGCCTCAATCTGATTACTGGTGATCCAGCCAGGCTCCAGAGCCTGCAGCCCGTATTCGCCAAGCTGTAATTCGGAACCGCGTAGCGCCTTGCCGCGCATTCTGCCGCGCTGCGCCTTGCGGTATTTAACACGCTTGGGAACTAACACTTAACTCGCCTCCTTCAGCTACACCTGAGAACTCTTCCGCTCCGGAAGCACTTCGCCTTTGTAGATCCAAACCTTCACGCCGATCTTACCATAAGTGGTGTTAGCCTCCGCGAAACCGTAATCAATATCAGCTCTGAGGGTATGCAGCGGCACTTTGCCTTCTGGAAACCACTCGGTACGAGCGATCTCGGCCCCGCCCAAACGTCCGGAGACCGCGGTCTTAATACCCTGAGCCCCCATACGCATGGCTCGCTGAATTGACTGTTTCATCGCTCGACGGAAGGAAATTCTCCGTTCTAGTTGCTGCGCGATATTTTCCGCAACCAATTGCGCATCTATGTCCGGATACTTAATCTCGACAACCTCTACTTTGACCTGCTTACCGGTCTTAGCACTTAGTTCGCTCTGAAGTTTCTCAACCTCGGTACCGCCTTTGCCGATGACCATTCCCGGACGAGCGGTATGAATGGTGACTTTTACTCGGTTGGCAGCCCTTTCAATGGTTACCTTCGACACTCCGGAGCTGTAAAAACGCTCTTTGACCAGCTTCCGGATGGCCAGGTCTTCATGGAGCAGGTCAGCGTAGCCTTTATCAGCATACCACTTCGCATCCCAATCTTTGATCACTCCCAACCGGAACCCGGTAGGATGAGTTTTTTGGCCCACGCTTATGCCTCCTTCCTTTCTCTAACCACAATTGAAATATGGCTGCTTCGTTTGAGAATTCGATCCGCCCTGCCTCTTGCTCGGGGCCTCCAGCGTTTCATGATTGGACCCTCGTCGACCATCGCTTCCGCCACGTACAGCCGGTCCCTATCCATGTCGAAATTGTTTTCCGCATTGGCAACAGCTGAATTAACAACCTTCGAAACCAAATAGGCTGCTTTCTTCGGCATGAATTGTAAAATAGCGAGGGCTTCGTCGACGTCCTTACCACGAATCACATCGATCACCTGGCGAGCCTTGCGGGGCGAGATGCGTACGAAGCGAGCAACTGCTCTTGCTTCCATTTGTAAAACCTCCTCCCGCTATCTGACCCCGGCAGATCTCTCACTCTTACCCGCATGACCTTTAAAGGTCCGAGTAGGAGCAAATTCGCCGAGTTTGTGTCCGACCATATCTTCGGTAATGTAAATTGGCACGTGCTTGCGGCCGTCATGAACCGCGATCGTGTGCCCAATCAGGTCCGGGAAAATCGTTGAGCGGCGGGACCAGGTCTTGATGACCTTTTTGTTCCCGGACTCATTCATTTCTTGAACCTTCTTCAATAACTTGGGGTCTATATAGGGCCCTTTCTTCAAGGAACGACCCATATCTTCCACCCTCCTTTATTGATAAGACTACTTCTCGTTCCGCCGACGCACAATGTACTTGTTCGAGGGCTTGTTCTTCTTCCGAGTGCGCTTGCCCAAAGTCTTCTTGCCCCACGGGCTGAGCGGCGACGGATGACCAATCGGTGACCGTCCTTCACCACCACCATGTGGGTGATCAACGGGGTTCATTACCACACCACGTACGTGCGGACGCCTGCCCAACCACCGCGACCGACCGGCCTTACCAAGGGAAACGTTTTCGTGATCCAAGTTTCCGACCTGCCCAATCGTCGCCCGACAGGCGATGTTGATCAGGCGTACTTCGCCGGAAGGCAGCCGGACGTGAGCATAGTCGCCTTCTTTCGCCATCAACTGTGCGCTGGTAGCCGCCGATCTTACAAGCTGGCCGCCCTTACCCGGTTTGAGTTCGATATTATGGATGATACTACCAACCGGAATGCTGGCCAGCGGTAAAGCGTTACCAACCTTAATATCGGCATCCGGACCTGACATTACGGTATCCCCGACGTTCAAGCCGACCGGTGCGATAATATACCGCTTTTCTCCGTCAGCATAATGCAAAAGAGCGATGTTGGCGGTGCGGTTCGGATCATATTCGATCGCCGCGACCTTTGCCGGAACCCCATCCTTATCGCGCTTAAAGTCGATAATCCGGTAGGCCCTTTTGGCGCCACCGCCACGGTGGCGGGCAGTAATCCGACCATAGACATTGCGCCCGCCGGATTTATTCAGTGGAGCAAGCAGCGATTTCTCGGGCTCGGTTTTGGTAATCTCGGAAAAGCTGACCACACTCATCGCGCGTCGGCCGGGGGTTGTCGGTTTGAATTTTCTAATTGCCATGAACTTGTTCCCTCCCAACGTAGGGCCATCTGGGACTATTAGACACCCTCAATGATGTCGATCCGATCCCCTTCGGCCAGAGTTACTACTGCTTTCTTCCAATCGGACTTCTTACCGATTACGGCCCCCCGGCGGACTTTCTTGCCGGCATAGGTGGCCGTCTTCACATCTACAACCTTGACCTTGAAGATTTCTTCAACGGCCTTTTTAATCTGGAACTTATTGGCTCTGAGATCTACCGCAAAGGTGTACTTGTTGTTAGCCATGCCTAAGTTGCTTTTTTCCGTGATAATCGGCTTTTTGATAACCTCATGTAATTCCATTAGGCAAATACCTCCTCCACCCGGCGCACCGCGTCTTGCGTCATCACGACCTTGTGGTGGGCTAAAATCTGATAGACATTGAGCCAATCAGCGAGGCTGACGCTAACGCCCGGGATGTTGCGACCGGAAAGGTAGACATTGCGATCTAGTCCTCCGGTTACGACGAGGGTTTTCTTACCTGCATCTAGGTTATTAAGAATCCGCACCATCTCTTTGGTCTTGGGCTCAGCCATGGTCAACTGATCGACGACAATAATCTCACCATTTCTGACCTTGGCGGAGAGGGCCGACTTGATGGCCAACCGCCTGACCTTTTTCGGCAGCGCCATCCGGTAAGAGCGCGGTTTCGGACCGAAGACGATTCCGCCGCCGGTCCACTGCGGAGCAGTAATACTGCCTTGACGGGCCCGACCGGTACCCTTTTGCCTCCACGGTTTGCGTCCACCGCCGGAGACTTCGCCTCTAGTCTTGGTGGAATGAGTGCCCTGGCGTTGGTTGGCCAAATATGCTGTGACCGCCTGATGCATCACCGGCTCATTCGGTTCAATGCCGAAGACATCCTCGCTCAGCTCAAGCTGACCAACCTTGGCACCCTCGATGTTGTATACATCAACGGTAGGCATCACCGTATGCCTCCTTTCCTACTTACGATTCTTTACAGTTTCTTTAATCAGAACTAAGCTGCCCTTCGGACCGGGAACAGCACCCCGGACAAGGAGCAAATTCCGCTCGGCGTCGGCTCGTACGACCTCTAAATTGCTAACCGTAACGCGTTTATTGCCATGACGACCGGGCATCTTCCGGTTTTTGAAGACCCTGGCCGGATCGGTCGCACCCAACGAACCGACTCTGCGGTGATACATGGAGCCGTGGCTCATCGGACCACGGTTGAAATTCCACCGTTTGATCACCCCGGCAAAACCTTTGCCCTTGCTGGTACCGACGGCGTCAACCCGATCACCTTCAGCGAAAATGTCCACCTTGATCTCGGTGCCAACCGCCGGCATCTCGGCGTCGTCATATCTGACTTCGCGCAAATACCTCTTCGGTGCAACGCCCCATTTGTTGAAATGACCCTGCAGGGGCTTGTTTACCCGATTGGAGGAAATATCGCCGAACCCGAGCTGAATCGCGTTATAACCATCGACTTCTTTGGTTTTCTGTTGTACCACCGTACAAGGTCCGGCCTGAATCACCGTTACCGGAATAACGGTGCCGTCTTCTTTAAAAAGCTGGGTCATACCAATTTTCTTGCCTAGAATAGCCTTGGACAACTACAACACCTCCCTTGCCGTACCAACTTAGCCTACCATAATTACAATTTAATCTCGATATCTACGCCTGCCGGCAAATCGAGCCGCATCAAAGCATCTACAGTGCTCGAAGTAGGCTCCAAAATATCGATTAAACGCTTATGCGTTCTCATCTCAAACTGTTCCCGCGAGTCCTTGTCAATATGGGGTGAGCGCAAAACCGTAAAAATATTTTTCTCCGTCGGCAGCGGCACCGGACCGGATACTTTGGCGCCGGTCCTTTTCGCCGTATCGACAATTCTTTCGGCGGACTGGTCGAGTATCTTGTGATCGAAAGCCTTCAGCCTGATTCGAATTTTCTGCGCGGTTGCCATTATTTACTGTCCCTCCTTTAGGCCCGAATTCTAGTACGGACATCTTCTCCGTGGAAATTTCCCTTCACCAGAAGGCAACCTCCCACTTCATCGATTTACCGTAAGGGCGGGGGCTTCAGGGAGCCCCCGCAAAACACCTACGCAAGGATCTTGGTGATTGCCCCGGCGCCAACGGTCCGGCCGCCCTCGCGAATCGCGAAGCGCAAACCTTCCTCCATCGCAATCGGAGTGATCAACTCTACCTGCATCTCGATGTTGTCGCCAG
>JAAYHC010000055.1 GCA_012735535.1 Bacillota bacterium | reverse complement strand
GCCAAGTTCGATGCTACCAATGGTGCAGCTAAGTAAGCCAGATCTTTGGTTAAATTGCGCGATGATAAATCTTTAGCTATCGTATGCATTCGTAATATTATTACCGGATTTTCGACCAAAAAGCAAGCAAAAAAGGAACCTCCTGATATGGAGATTCCTTCGTTGCTTACCCCTTAATAATTAATCCTGGCCGCCAGCGGGGTCTCATCCGGCAGAGTGCCAAAAACCGAACCTTCCATAATGACCGGACCGATCCTGTTATCTCCCATCTGCGGCCTGACTGCAACTACGAGCGGCGGAATGGTCCCGCCGAATTCCAAGAAGACCGTTCCCACCCAATTGAGCCGATCGATCGTTGGTTCTAAGACAATCTCGGCCAGTGGTGCGTTCTCCTCGCCGGCTACGCTGAGGAGAGCCACATACATATCAAACGGCCCGAAAACACCCGGATCCGGTAAGTTAATCGCTAAAATGGTTACCCGTTGGAGAGGGGGGGTAAAATCGGTAATTTCAAAGACGGATGCACCGGCGACAAATAGTTGCTTAGCCGGACCCACCGGAGTCAATGGGTTGGTCGTAGTAAAAGAATGCTGTTTGTTATCCATAGTCTTAGCCTCCTTTTGCCTTCAGAATAGTTTACGAGGCACAAGGGACAAGTGTGTCCGGCTAAGACCGGGCAAACAGCACATTCTCGCTTTTTCGCTTATTCGGTGGCTGCTTTCCACAGTCCGTGCAAATTACAATAAGCCCTAATTATCGGTTGCTCAACATTTTTGCAGACAAAACTCGTTTCCGGCAGGTCTCCCGGGGATAAGTAATGGCGCTCGACCACATCTCCGGCAATTAGCTCAATCCATTCAATATAATGCTCTTCGGTCATTGGATGGAGTGTACTGCCAACTTGTACGCGAATAGTCTCACCATCTCTGGTGACCTGGGGGACGTGCTTTTCGTAGGATGCGTCAACGGTGTTCTCGACTTGCAAGGTCATCGGTTGGTTACAACAGACCAACTGGCCCCGGCCGACATGCAGCACCTCAACGATATTCCCACAAATCTCGCACAGATACACTTGCTCACGCTGTGTCACAGAAATCCTCCCCTCATTTGGCGCTGATACGCTTCTTTTCAGCTTTATTTATCCCTTCTGCTGCAATTCTCCTTTTCATTTCCTGCAGAACGAGCTCATCCAACTCACTGGCGATGCTAAGCACCGATTGTTCCGTTAGCGATTGTGCTTTCAGCGAAATCTTATGCATCCTGCGCCGTAAGCACTCGATCTCGGTCGATTTCACGGAACCCCACCCCTTCGCAATTGTCTTGGGTAAAAATACCATCAGGAGCAGTTGCTGTACTAGTGGCGGATGTCCTCTCTCATCTGCGTAAAAAAGAACTAAATTGGTAACTTTTTCTCCCTGTAATAATGGTTATTATTATAGTTAAACCTGGAAATACGATTTCCTGCTCACACTGTGCGATATTTAAAAACTAGTGTCTAAGGTCGCTTTTCCCGGGAAATAACCAGAGAGCCCGGCGGGACTAACCCCACCGGGCTCAGACGGTTATAGCAGTTCGGCTCGTAATTGGTTACCAGGTTTCGGAGAAAGGTACGCGGGTGGAATATCCAAGACCGAACGGGCACCGGTTTGCCCCTCTCGGCTCAAACGAGCCACGGCCCGGGCAAAAGCGACCAAGACACTGCCGGTAAACTCCGGATTGCTCTCTAAAGCCAGACTAAATTCGATCCGTTGTTTGGTTCCCGCGCCGGTTCGGCCGGTCCGGATGACAAATCCCCCGTGCGGCATTCCCGCATGCTGATCACGCAACTCCTCGGCTGAGACAAAATGGACAATGGTTTCATAATCGGCAAAATAATTCGGCATAGTTTTGATTTCCTGCTCGATCCTAGCTAAATCGGCTCCCTCTTCAGCCACGACAAAGCACTCCCGGATATGCTTTTCCCGCGTGGTCAGCACCGGATTTTCGCCGGTCCGCACCCGTTCAATGGCCTCCGGCACCGGGATCGTGTACTGGATGGCGTCCTTCACCCCGGCTAGGCGCCGAATCGCATCAGAATGGCCTTGGCTAACCCCCTTACCCCAAAACGTATAGGTGTTCCCCTCAGGTAAGACGGCTTCTGCATAGAGACGAGCCAACGAAAATAACCCAGGATCCCACCCGGTCGAGATGAGGCTCAAGGTCCCGGCCCCTCTGGCAACCTGGTCCATCTCGGCGAAATACTCCGGGATCTTCGCATGCGTATCAAAACTGTCGACCGTATTAAAATGGGCCGCCAGCGACGGGCCTTGCACCGGTAGGTCGGTAGCCGAGCCCCCACAAAGAATCAGGACATCGATCTTTTCACGATATTCCAAGATGTTCGCAAGCGAGACCAACTTGCTCCGGGCCGCAACTTGGTCCGGATCACGGCGGGTAAAAATAGCCACCAGTTCGCAATCCTCGTTTTGCCGGAGCGCCTTCTCCACACCTTTACCGAGATTGCCGTAACCGACGATCCCTACTCTGAATTTATCACTCATCTACTCCACTCCTTTTCCGCTTTGCGCTCGATAAAGTTTGGCGTACAAACCATTTAACCCGAGCAGCTGATCATGGGTACCCCGCTCAACTATCTCCCCCTCATGGAGGACAATAATCTGATCAGCATCCTGAATTGTCGAGAGCCGATGGGCAATGACAATCGTCGTCTTGTTCTGTTTTAGCCGCTGCAAAGCTTCCTGAATTAAAACTTCCGTTTGCGTATCCACTGCCGAAGTTGCCTCATCCAAAACCAAGATCGGAGCATCTTTGAGCACCGCGCGGGCAATCGAGATCCGTTGTTTCTGGCCGCCCGACAGCTTGACACCTCGCTCACCGACCGGTGTGTCATAGCCCTTCTCCAGTTTCATGATGAATTCATGGGCATTAGCCGCCTTCGCCGCCGCAATCACTTCTTCCCACGTTGCATCCGGCCGGCCGAAGAGAATGTTCTCGTAAACCGTGCCGTTGAACAAAAAGACGTCCTGCGAAACAATGCTAATGTGTTTACGCACCGAGGCCACTTTCAAACTGCGTAGATCGTGCCCGTCGAGCAAAATAGCCCCGCAGTCCGGGTCGTAAAAGCGGGGGATCAACCGGGAGATCGTCGTCTTGCCCACTCCGGTCGGGCCGACAATCGCTAAGGTTTCGCCGGGAGCGACCCGAAAGGAAATCCCTTTGAGAACCGGGGTAGCCTCGCGGTAACCAAAACCTACCTCGCGGAATTCCACCTCACCTTTGACCTCTGTGAGTTCAAGCGCGTCCGGCTCATCGACAATCTCCGGATCCTCTTCGAGAATTTCCCGTACCCGTTCAGCGCTGGCGAGAGCTTGCTGCAGTCCCTCATTAATTGAACCAAGTGCGGTAATCGGCTCATAAAACAGGTTAAGATAGAGGAGAAACGCTACCAGGTCTTCAATCGGCAACTGACCCCGTAAAGCCAGCCGACCGCCGAAAAAGATCACGATCACCGTGCCAACACTGGAAACAAACTCGATTGTCGGACGCAAGGCATTGCTGAACTTCAGTGCTCTGAGAATCGCCTTAGTATGAGCGGTAATCAGCTCTTTAGTACGTGCGCTGGCCTCTTCTTCCCGAGTAAAGGCTTTGATTTCGACGATACCGGTGAAATTGTCTTGCAAAATCGAATTGACCTCGGCAATCTCCGCTTGGGCCGCTTTAAACAGGGGCCGCGAAATCTTGCTAAACTTCAATACCAACCAGGCCAAGAGAGGCATCGGAATAAGTGTGTACAAGGCCAAACGGAAATTGAGCGTAAACAGAATGGCCGCGATCCCGCAAAGCATTAAGATATTTACTACCAACGTGGGAATGGCATGGGCAATTAGTTGTTCGAAATTGCGGGTATCATTAACCACCCTGGACATGAGCTCGCCGGTTTGCTTATCCTGAAAATAACGGAGTGACAGCTTCTGCAGGTGATCATATAGGTATTGCCTGATCTCGCGCAAAATATTCCAAGCCGCATAGTGGGAAACGTAATTGGTACAAAACTGAAAGACCGCACGGGCGATATAGACCCCGATGATTATCAGCGCCAACACGGTGATCCGCCGGAACAGGTCGCCGCCTGGGCTGGGTTCGGTGACCGTTTGAACCAGGCTCCGCACCATCCACGGGCCGGCCATATTCATACCTGTCACCATGATCATGCTGAAGCCTACCAGGACCAGCTGCCAACGATATGGCCTGATAAAGACCCAAAAGGCCTTGAGTTCACGCACCTTGCTCCCTCCACAAGCAGATGAAAAAGAACCCCATCTCCACCGAGGTTCTACACGCACTACTTAGATATTTGTGCATCCAAGAATCATTATCCTACTATACCAAGTCCTTACTTCGTAAGACTTAAGAATCGGGCGTATAGGTGGGGAGGGAAAGCAGATAAACCGTTACCCCAGCGCCGATGCAGGCCAACAATATGCGCACCGCCAATACCTTGATGACAAAATGGATAGACAGGCCCAAAGTCAGCCAGACCATGGTAATCGCAGTGATCTTGGCCTTCCGTGGAATCCCCTTGCCGCTATAATAATTCCGCACGTAATTACCTAAATATGGGTGGTTAATTAACCACTGGTAGGCCTTGTCGGAACTGCGTAAAAAAGCGGCCGCCGCTAATAGGAGAAATGGGGTGGTGGGCAAAACCGGCAGAAAAATACCTACCACCCCGAAGACGACCGAAATAAAACCTATTGCCAGAAGTATAGTCCGCATATTATTAGCATGCCATAAGTAGCGCTATCTAGTCGAGTGCCTATTTTACTTCAAATCCCGGAATAAGTGAACCTTCATATTTCTCCCTTACAAAATCGACGATTTTTTGCGTGTGATAAGCTCTGACCAGTGCTTGGAGCTCCGGCCGGTTTTCATCTCCCGCCCGCACCGCCAGGATATTCACGTATGGCGAATCGGCACCTTCTAAATAAATCGCGTCACGCACCGGATTCAGGCCGGCTTCAATCGCATAATTAGTGTTGATGGCCGCTACATCGACATCTTCCAAGGCGCGTGGCAATTGCGCTGCATCCAATTCGCGAATAACCAAGCGACGCGGATTTTCAATGATATCATACACGGTCCCCTTGATCCCGACACCGGGTCTGAGCTTGATTAATCCGGCCTTTTCCAGCAAGACCAAGACACGACCGCCATTGGTCGGATCATTCGGTATCGCGATGACCGCTCGATCACGCAGCTCCGATAAATCGTTAATCCGTCGGGAATACAAACCGATCGGGAAGTTAATTGTGGGCGCTAATTTAACCAAATTTAGTTTACGCTCGGTCGCAAAGTTGATAAGGTAGGGTTCGTGCTGATAGCTGTTGACATCAATCTCACCCTCCGCCAAAGCCAGATTCGGCGTCACATAATCCTGGAAAGTGATGATCTCGACCTCAATACCCTCCTGCTCAGCTAAAATCTCGGCGACCAACTCCATGATCTCTTCGTGAACCCCAGCGGTAACCCCAACTTAAATCTTCTGAGCTGCGCCTGCCGTTACCGATAAACCCAGCAGCAGGCCTACTACCAAAGCCAATCTCCACAACTTCTTCACTACTCATTCTCCTTTCGCGTTTGTTTCGGCAATAAAAAACCCTTCCAGATAAGGAAGGGTATATATGACTATGCTCCCTTCTCTTATCTTTCGAAGCAGCTATCTGCTCCGCAGGAATTAGCACCAATCAGGAGAGAGCCTCCTGACGGTTGCCGGGTTTCATAGGGCCAGTCCCTCCACCACTCTGGATAAGAGCCGAAATCAAACTATTAATTTGTATTAAGTTCGATATTAGCACGGGATAAACCAAAATGCAATAACATTTTTACCCCGGTGCCTTAGCTTGAGCGAATCGTTCAATCTTCCGCAAATCGATCGTTGCGACATTCCGCCATCGTTAAGACGATTAGCGGTAGCCACTTCGGATTAGAAGAAAGTACGTAGCTCTGTCGGTACATTTTCGAGCCCTTTGACTTGGACTGCCATCGTTGGCTGACCTTGCTCTTCTAAAATTTTCAGGCCTTCAGTAAAGAAGTATTTGAGGAATTCTACCGCCAGTTCAGGATTTTTACCGGTTTGCGGCATCGTTAGCGAGTAAACAATGGGCTCACCATAGACGGTCAGCGTTTCGCCAGGATTAGCGCCGGTCAACTCCATCGACGCGGTGCGATAGAGTGCCGCGTGTTCAATGGCACTTAAATTAATCTCAGCCGGGAGTTTAAGGTAGCGCAGTGCGGGATTACGCGCCACATTCTGCCTGGCTACTGACTCGTATTCAAAAATATAATCCAACTTACCCTCTTCCAAAAGGGTAATCAATTGGTCGGCCTTGGGTGTAATGTTCGTTTGCGGACAGGCTTTGGTCAGCTCGGCAAAGAGACCTACCTGTTGATAGTGCTTTTCCGCTAACTGCCAGAGCAAGACCGTACGGTACCCACAGGGGTCGAGGTTAGGCTCACTATGACCGAAATTTACACCAGGGCGCAGCAAAATCTCATACCAATTACTACTCGTGATTTCGTCGGCATACTTGCTCCGCTCGGAGTAGATAATGACCATGGAGTTATTGGCAAAAAGCGCGTTCCAGCCGGCATGCTCCGGCATCAACAGTTGTTCGATGACGGTGTAATCAGCGGAAACGAAGATATCAACGGCCTCTCCGGCCTCACTAATCACGCGGGCGAGCTGGGCGCTGCCCCCGGCGACCAGTTTCACCTGTACAGCAGGGTACAACTGCGCAAATCCCGCTTTTATCGCCGCAAAAGGGACAGCCAGACTGCCGGCATGGTAAATAACCAGCTCACTACGTAAAGCTTTGGTACGTAGTGTGGTCCAATTTGTCTCCATCAGCACCACTCCGGGCTATACTTCCCTAACATTCCGCCAAACCCAATATGTTGAAGCGATAAAGGCGACTAAGTTGCCCAGACCGAAAGCCAACCAAACACCGGTCGCACCAAGGTTAAAGGTGAAGCCGAATAGATATGAACATGGTAAAGCGATGCCCCAAATCCTCACGGCCGAAACGACCAAAGTTGGATAGCCAAAGCCTAAGCCTTGTAAGATGGCGTTATTAATAATGTCTAAGGCTGCCAGCGGATAGCTCCAACCGAAAAACCGTACATATTCGTACCCGGCCAGCATCAACTCACGATCCTGCGTCACCCGGTCCCAAAGCAACTCCGGCCAGAGGAGAAATAAGGCTGTTAACAGGGAGGACAAGCCAATGATCACCAAGTACAAACGTCGAACGGTAAGGCGAATCAAATCCGGGCGGCCGGCACCACGCAAATTGGCGATTAGGGTGATCACTGCCGCTGTGAAAAACATCGCCGGCAGGTAGAGCAGTTGGTCAATCCGCGTTCCCAAGCCCCGGGCTGCCACCGTGACCTGACCCAACTGTAAGAGCAGCCCATTGAGGACCATAACTGCTAGCGGCTGCACGGATTTGGCCAGTCCGACCGGGATAGCGATTTTGAAAATGAACTTCACATGCGTCGGGGTTATCTGCTTGACAAAGTCTGCGCCCTTGAGCAAGAACCAGTACGCGGTAACCGTCGCGCACAACTTGGCGGTAATACTGCCGACCCCTACCCCCACGACGCCAAGCGGCGGGATAAACCAAAAGCCCCGTATAAACAGCACATCTAATAAGGCGTTGAAGATCGTCGTGCCAATCGAAAGCATCGCCACGACTTGCATCTTGCCTTCACCGCGCAACAGGCTGAGACCGGTGGAATGGAGGAAAATCACGGGAACGCCGAGGATGTAGGGGAGCAGGTACAGCCTGGTCTGCGCGATAACCTCAGCGGAAACACCTGACAAAGGTAGGATCAAAGGAACCGCGATAATTATCGCAATCGCCAAGACAAGCCCAAAGACTAGGGAGAAAAGTGAAGAAGTTAACAGAATGTTATCTTCCGTTCTGCCCTTGCCTTCCCCGAGTAGACGCGAGGTCAGGGAATTAGTACCTACACCCCACGCATAAGCCATGTTGGTGATGACCATCACAAAGGGAAAGCCGATACTCAAAATGCTGAGATCTTTGGTGCTGCGAAGGCTGACGATCAAGCCTTCGACGAAACCAAAGCCTTGTTGAAACAGCAGCGTGACAATATTCGGATAGACTAGTCTCCAAAGGGTTTGATTGAGATTGCTGGCAGTAATCTCACCCCTCAGGCCGGTGCTAGCTTTAACGGAGAATCTCTCCCTTCAAAATACTTGGGATCATTAATAATCGCTATTGTCCCTAAATTGTAGAGTTGCCGCGCAAAACACTCAATACAGATATCGGCACCGGCCGCCACGTGCGTAATCATATTACGCGTTCCCACAGCCGCACTCTTAATACCTTTCTTCCGACCAAGGGTATTCTGCGGCAAAGCGGTAAAACCTCCCGAATACGGGTATTTGGGTCCTTTAGCATGATCAAGATGGCCCGGTGGGAACTGTCCATATTGAAAATGTAGCCCGGTTGTGATCGTCAGGTAGTGATCTCTACTATTCTCATAGATATACCAATGCTCGGTGTTATCAATCAGCTGATATGGTAAGCGGAAATCTCTTTGGCCGATTCCTTCTATTAGAATTAACGCCACCTTCCGCTGTGGCAAAGCCTGATCAAGCAGTGCATGAATGTCAACCAAACGCTGCACATTCCCTAATGGTGTATAGATCGGTATCTGGTAGTTTTTCGCCGGAATCCGGCTGATTTCTCTCATGCCGGAGGCAAAACCACGAAAAGTATAGCCTTCGCGGGCGACCAACAAATAATCCGGAAAGCGGCGCAGAAACTCCTGCGACCCGTCAAACAACTCGCTAAACCGCTCTTTACTGACCACCCGCTCGATGCGCGGATCACTGTTCAGTTGTTCTAGATCTGCCTGGCTTGGTGAGTATAACCCTGCATAGTGAAAAGACCAGTTCGTGGCGACCCCCAGTCCGTCCAAGCCGGTGAGGTCGATCCGCTCTTTGAGGGGAACCATATCCCCTAAACCCACAACCACCGGAGTAAAGCCGGTCAGATCAACCAGCCTGGTGATCTCGGCAAAAATCGTTGTGCAAATTTCTTCCCACTTACCGGGATCAAACCGTTGATACAGCGAATAAAAATGCGGCTGAGCATAAGAGAGAAACAAAAAATCAGGCTGATAAGCCTCGGCAAGATCTAAAGCGGTATCGGTCACCCAGTTAATACTCCGGTTATCTACGTCACCGGGATAATACCTTTTGGCGATAATCTCTTTGGCCAATTTGACCAGATGATGCTCATCTGCCTCTATTAAATCACCGGTTGCAAAATCCACCGTTGTCTGCCACTCCCGGACATCAATTACTGCTACACTCATGACACCGCCACCTGTTCCGAAGCAGATTGTTTTAGGAAAGGAATCCGGTAACCACAGCCCGCACACTGCTCATTTACCCGCAAATCAGCGGCCAGCTGGGCACCACAAGTCCCCAAAGCCACTCGTTTCACCACCGGTGTGCCACAGAGCGGACAGTCGGTACTCACCCATTTGGAGCCAACAAAGTTGCTGAAATAAACGTAAGATACTTCTTGTCTGGCAATGTTCAGCAAACCCTCAATTCTCTTAATGTCAGGGTATTGGTAATCTTGCATTTTGTACTCGGGTAACAATCTGAAGAGATGCCACGGGATACATGGATCAATCTCTGCAATTAACCGCGCAATCTCCGGAATCTCGTGGTCATTAACATCCTGTACGATCGGGGTGGTAATCTCCAAGTGAACCCGTTCGGCAAAGAACCGCAGATTGCGTATGATCGGCCCAACATCGTTGATGCCGGCATAATGGCGATAAAACTGATTACTGGGCGATTTGAGACTAAGGTTAATGAATAAAACATGCTCCGCTAAGAGCTCGGCTGCCTCTTCAGTCAGATATCCGTTAGTTAAGCAACCCACGGCAAAACCTTGCTTCTTGGCCGCCTTGGCCAATGCGAGGAATGAAGGGAATGAAACGGTCACCTCATTGACTCCAAAAACAATGTTGTGACAACCGGCCAAGCGAGCCGCTTTCAAGATCTGTTCCGGTGTCAAGGCATAAAGCCTGGATTCTTCGACTTGCTTTTTAGCAATATGGGAGTTAAGGCAATACTTACAATCCAAATTGCAGCCCATTGTCCCGACCACCAGGCTTTTCGTCCCCGGGTAGGCGTGATAGAACGGAATCATCTCAATATCTGAAGACTGATACCCTGACCAGCGAAAAGGGTAGCGTTCCACAACTCTGTCCTCTTCCACCTTGTACATTTGACAAAAACCATGAAAATCGTCTGACAGATCACAGCGCCGCTCGCAAAAACTGCATCTCATTACGAAACTCCCCTCAAAAACAGGCTAATTATGAGAAACGCCTCCGGAAAATGGAGGCGATTAACAGGCAAACGTAATCAAATGAGCACTCCAAAAGGAGTGCTAAGCCTGATCATACAAGTTCGCTTCTCCTTTCCGCACTGAGAGGCATAACCGTTTTCAGTTATACCCTATCGGTCTAAGCTCCATAGGATTACCCCTTAGGAGACAGAGACTCGGAGAATATATTATTTTGTAGCTATTGTTTAATATGTTATTTACGCCAAACCCGAGCTTAAACCCTCTATTGACAGCAAACTTTAACAGCAGTTGCTGCCTCAGTCCTTTAATTAATTCAGACCTTTTGCAGGACACCCTGGAATCAATTCCGAAACTATGGTTATGTCTTGCAAGAAATAACGAACCTGCCGGTGGGTGCGATGAGAAATAAAACCAACGAGTTTAACATGCGTGAGTTTGCCGGGTCAATGGGGGACTTAGGCACCCTCTTGCCGATTGCTCTCGGTTATATAGCCATTAATGGCCTTAATCCAAGCGGATTTTTAGTCGTACTCGGAATCACCAACATTGCCATCGGTTTAGTGTACCGAATTCCCGTTCCTATTCAACCGATGAAAGTGCTGGCAGCAACCGCGATTAGTCAACAGTGGGCTCCCTCCATGATCTACGCCTCCGCATTTGGAATGGGGATCATGTGGCTTTTGATCACCCTGACCGGCTTGATGAAGTGGATCATGAAGGTTACTCCGATGGCGGTAATCCGCGGAATCCAGGTAGCCCTCGGCATCAGCCTGGCCTTACAGGCCCTGCCTAGGTTAAGCTCGAATTGGATTTTGGCGGCAATCGCGATCCTGATCATCATCTTACTCCGGCATAATGTCAAAGCCCCGGCTGCGGTTGTGTTAATGGGCTTAGGGCTCCTGATCGCCCTAGTTACCGGGGACTGGTCTCAGATCAAGCCTCCCGCATTTGCGTGGCCGAGTGTGACCACTTTCCAGCTCAAAGAAGTCTGGGATTCTTTACTCCAAGCGGGTTTTGCCCAGATCCCGTTGACCGTGGGCAATGCGGTTATCGCGACGATCATCCTGGTGCGTCAATATTGGCCTGAGCGTACCGATATCACAGAGAATTCACTGTCCCTTAGCCAAGGCATTATGAACCTGGCAGCCCCATTTTTCGGCGGCTTTGCCATGTGCCACGGCGCCGGGGGACTGGCCGGCAAGTATTATTTCGGCGCCCGTACCGGAGGTGCCAATATCATTGAGGGAACTTTTGAGTTACTTTTGGGACTGTTCTTTGGCGGCTCCATAATCGGTATTTTCTCCGCCTTTCCGTCGGCCATTATCGGCGCGATGATGCTGCTGGTCGGTGTAGAACTGGCCAAATTCGCTAAAGGTGCTAAATTTGATAAAGACCTCATCCCCATGCTCGCAACAATCATCTTGGCTCTCCAGGTCAACATGGCGGTCGGTTTCATTGGAGGTCTCCTTGTTGACCAGGTCCTAAAGTATCTGGACCCCGTGCGCCGCGCGGCGGGGAGAAAAGAGACCGAGAGCAAGAATTAAGACCTCCGTCTTCCCACCATTTCCCATTACTGGTATAATCTTTGGTATCAAGCTTTGCACAAGGAAACAGGTGAAGTTTTGACTAACTTGTCCAGCCTGCCGCTAACCAAAGAAGCGGCCGAACCGGCAGATTTTAAACGTGGGCTAAAACTCGGGATACCCATTGCCTTAGGGTATGTTCCGGTAGCCTTTACCTTTGGCTTGATGGCCGTCCAGGGCGGTATCCCGATCTGGATCGTCATCTTAATCTCATTGACCAATTTAACCTCGGCCGGTCAGTTTGCCGGGGTCGGCTTAATCATCGCCAATGCCTCACTTTTTGAGATCGCCGTCACTACCTTCGTGATTAATATCCGCTATCTGCTCATGTCCTTGTCGCTCTCACAGCGGATCGTACCGATGCCCTTAATTAACAGAGCAATCATGGCCTTCGGCATCACCGACGAGACCTTTGCGGTAGCCTCCATGGAAAAGCGGGAGATTACTTTCCCTTACATGCTCGGACTGATTAGTTGTCCGTATTTTGGCTGGGCCCTCGGCACCGCTCTCGGGGCTCTCACAACCGCCTTGCTGCCTCCGGCGCTGCAAAGTGCGATGGGGATCGCCCTGTATGCGATGTTCATCGCGCTATTTGTCCCGCCGGCCATGAAATCTAAGGCCGTGTTCACCGTCGTACTTATCGCCGTCGCACTTAGTTCCGCTTTCTCCTGGGTACCATACCTTAAGAATCATATTTCCGCCGGGTGGAGCATCATCATCACCACCATCGGCGCTTCCACACTAGGAGCGATTTTCTTTCCGCGGAAGGAGAATCAGTGATGACCAAGATTTTGCTGGCCGTATTCATCATGGCGATTGTCACCTATATTCCGCGGGCCTTACCGATCACGGCCATGACCCGCAAGATCGAATCACCTTTTATCAAGTCTTTCTTATACTACATTCCCTATGCGGTCTTGGCTGCGATGACCTTTCCGGCTATTTTGTCTGCAACCTCGTCAACGTACTTTTCCATCATCGGATTAGTCGTTGGAGTTTGCCTGGCCTACCGGGGACAAGGGTTATTTAAAGTAGCCATGGGAACGGTGCTTACAGTTTATCTATGCGAAATGCTTTTTCCCGGCCTTTAGGGTTTTGGCGCCGTATGGTAACCGCGGGGCCCATAGGGCTCCAACTCCTTTAACCACTTGGCTTCAAGCTTTTTCAACTCTCCCTTTTTGTCAAAGTAGCCTTCAGTCTTTTCCTCCAAGACCTCTAAAACCTCGAAGGTGAACGCCTCGGAGCCATACTGATTCCAGTCGGCCTGGAGTTCTTTGTTCACGTGCGATCCCATCTCCAGTTGGAACCGTGCTCCATTCATCGTCTTGAGATTAGGTGTGGCCACAACCAGGACCTTGTTATTCCGGATATTTCTAATCTGATATACGCCGCCCTCTTTTTTCATCGCCTTGTACTGCTGGGTCAATTCCTTGCGACGATCCACTTTACTCACCTCGATTGTCATTTCGTACAGATCTAAGTATATCATCATGTTGTCTGTGGCTGACACTACAATTAAAGATAAATATTTCGGACAATTCTATCCGATGGTTTCTGGCAATAATTTACATTAACTGAATTTTTTTGACAAATCTATTGACAGCGCAAAAGCAGCCGCTATAAAATTCCGATATACTGCAAAAGCGCTGTAGACTTGTAGTTTTCGGCCCCTTTTGTGAACCGTTAGGAGTGATGCTATGACAAACGATCCACATGCCTTTGGCAGCCTGGTTTTTACTGATGCACAGATGCAGTCAAGATTACCGGAAGATATTTACCGGGCCCTCAAAAAAACCATGCAGCTGGGAACACATCTAGAGCTTGAGGTTGCTGAAAGCGTGGCCAAGGCGCTAAAAGATTGGGCAATCGAAAAAGGGGCTACCCATTTTACCCACTGGTTTCAACCCATGACCGGCATCACCGCCGAAAAACACGATAGCTTTCTCGCCCCCACCAAAGAGGGGCGCATGATCTTGGAATTCTCCGGCCGAGAACTCCTGCGCGGTGAGCCTGATGCCTCAAGCTTCCCAGCGGGCGGCCTGCGGGTAACCTCTGCGGCTCGAGGTTATACCGTATGGGATATCACCTCTTATCCTTTCATCAAAGATGGTACCTTGTGCATCCCCGCCGTTTTCTGTTCCTACCATGGGGAGGCGCTCGACAAAAAAACGCCGCTATTACGGTCTATGGAAGCATTAAACCGGCAAGCTCTCCGGATCATGCGGCTTTTGGGCAACACCACGGTGCAGCGGGTCATCACCACGGTCGGCTCGGAACAAGAATATTTCCTCATCGATAAAGAGCTATACCTAAAACGTCCTGATCTGGTCCTGACCGGCCGAACACTTTTTAGCGCCCGGCCCCCAAAAGGCCATGAGCTGCATGACCATTATTTAACCAGTCTTAAGCCGCGGGTCTCTGCATTCATGCGCGAGCTCGAGGCAGAACTGTGGAAACTCGGTGTACCCGCTAAAACCAAACATAACGAGGTGGCTCCGGCCCAACACGAACTGGCTCCTATCTTCAGCATCGTCAATATTGCCTGCGATCACAACCAACTGACCATGGAGCTAATGAAAAACATCGCAGCCAAGCACGGATTAGCCTGTTTGCTCCACGAACGACCATTTGCCGGCATCAACGGCAGTGGGAAACACATTAACTGGTCGCTGGCGACCGATACCGGAATCAACCTCTTGGATCCCGGCGAAAGACCGTACGAGAACATCCAGTTCCTCCTCTTTCTCACCGCTGTCATCAAAGCCGTTGACGAATATCAGGAGCTGCTGCGCGCCTCGGCTGCCAGCGCGGGCAATGATCTCCGCTTGGGAGCTAATGAAGCCCCGCCGCCAATCGTCTCCATCTTTTTGGGCGAAGAATTGACTGAGATCCTCACGGCTTGGGAAACAGGTGCTCCATATCGGAGTGAACGCCCCAGACTGATGGAGGTCGGAGCATCGGTACTGCCGCATATCCCGAAGGACACCGCCGACCGCAATCGCACCTCTCCCTTTGCCTTCACCGGTAATAAGTTTGAATTCCGGATGCTCGGTTCAGCTTTCTCCATCGCCGAACCGAACATCGTGCTTAACACGGCGGTCGCCGAGGTGCTACGCGAGTTTGCCGATCACCTTGAAAGGGCGAGTGATGTTGAGAGTGAGCTCTCTTCACTGATCAGGCAAACAATCCGGCAGCATAAGCGCATTATTTTCAACGGCAACAACTATTCCGCCGGCTGGGTCCAGGAGGCTACCAGGCGTGGTCTAGCCGTACTGAAGACAACTGTTGACGCTTTGCCTGCTTGGGTGGCCCCAAAAAGCATTGCTTTGTTCACGCGCCACCAAGTGCTTACAGAACCGGAAATCCGGTCGCGGTATCAGATCTATCTCGAGAACTATTGCAAAACCTTGCAGATCGAAGCGCTGACCATGGCCGACCTCGTGAAAAAGGAGATTGTCCCGGCTTGTATCGACTATCAAAATGAGCTAATCCATCTGCTTAAGAGCAAAAAGACCTGCGGCGAGTTTGAGTGCGGATTAGAGAAGCGCTTTTTGGGCCAAATTGCCAGTCTCTCCGCTGCCTTGCTGAATAAGCTGGATCTGCTCGAAAAGACACTGGCGGAAGGCAGTAGTGAAAACGATGCTCTCGCCGAGGCGAGGTTTTACCGTGACCAGGTCTGCGGGGCAATGTCGGAGCTTCGGCTGGTCATCGATGAGCTGGAAAGGTTGGTCGCGAAAAAACACTGGCGATTGCCCACCTATGCCGAGATGCTCTTCAGCGTAAACTAAATCGGTTTCGCGGAACAATTTGAGCTGCCGACGCTCATACTCGCGCCGGCAGCTCTTTTGTTTTCCAGAAGACTATTTTCTAAGTGCCTGATTTCAAATCTTAAACTTTCCGACTAAGCTCTCCAGCTGTTTGGCCATCTTCGCCAAATTGTCGGCCAAGGCGGCAATCTCCTCCATCGAGGCCAATTGTTCTTGGGTCGCAGCGGCGATATTCTGCGAACTCGCCGAAGACTCCTTGGCCGTTTCGGCCATACTGCCAACCATCGCCGTGACCTGCTCGGAACCGGCGGACATCTCCTCGGCAGCGGCTGTCACCTCTTGGATCTGACCGGCTATTTCTTTGGCTTCCATGAGAATTCGGGCAAAAGCCTGGCTTGCAGTTACGGCAACATCTTTCGTTATTTGCACCTCACCGGAGACCGTGGTCATTTTATCGACCGCCGCGTTTGTATGTTCACGAATCTCCTCGATTAACAACCTGATTTTGTGTGCGGAAGCCTCCGATTGCTCGGCAAGCTTCCGAACTTCCTCCGCAACGACGGCAAAACCCCGGCCGTGCTCACCGGCTCGTGCCGCTTCAATAGCTGCATTTAAAGCCAGCAAATTCGTCTGTGAAGCGATGCCGGTGATAATATCAATGATCTGGTCAATCTCCACGGACTTTTCACCTAATTGATTGATCACGGCCGCCGAATCGCTCACCGAACGGTTCAACACCTCCATGCGCTGGATGGTTTCTTGAATCAGCTTATTTCCTGTCTCCGCATCTGTGGAAGCTGTAGCCGCCGCATTAGAAACCCGTTCGGATGTCTGCGCAATCCGCTGGATGCCGAGAGCCAGTTCTTCCATCGCCGTCGCACTGTCCGTAGCTGCCTGGGCTTGTTGTTCGGATGCCGCCGCAACTTGCTGGACCAGCGAACTCACCTGGTCAGTCGATTGGACGGCTTGCTCGGTGCTCACCGCCAAGTCGTGTGAGGCCCCTGTCACTTGCAAGGCTGCTTGTTTAACCTGGGCCACGATCGCCCGCACATTGCTGATAAACAAATTGACATAATCGACTAAAGCAATAATCTCCTGCGGCACAAACCGGCCGCCAAGCTCCACATGTTGGGTCAGATCCCCTTCGCCTTCAGCAATATCTCGAATTCTTTGCACAATCTTGAGCACCGGACGCGCAATCGCTCGCGATACTGAGACCGCAATCAGAAATACAATGACGGCCAGGATTACTAAGGTTACCGTTACAAACCGGTTAATCGCAGCCGCCGCCTGATAGATAGCTGATACTGTCTCATTTACGTCGGCCAGGACCGCCTCTTTGTAGGCATCCACCCGGTCATTGAGGTCGGTAGCAAAGACATCAAACTCTGCCATCATCACGTTGCCGCCTTCCGGACCTTCGGCAATATATGCGGCGGCCATCCGCCTGCCAACCGCGTAGTAGACTTCAAAGGATTCTTCCAGCTCGCGGAAAAAGCGGGCATCCTCCGGATTGAGCTCGGCTAAAGCGGAAAGAGCTGCTCTAAACTGCTGAGCATACTCCTCTGCCATCTCGAATCCATCGTCAAAACCCTCCGCCGCTCTAGTAGCACTGATGTCCGTCAACCACTGCTGGACCTGGACTACCGACAACTTCAGTTCTTCGGCAAGGAGGGCCGTTTGTAATTCATGATCCCGCATCAAGGCAATATCATTGGCTTGCTCGTTAATCGCAACCAACAATATAATGCCGACAATGCCAAAAAGTAAAGCAACGACACAATAACCTATTAGCACTCTTGCCCTGATGCTTATTCTGTCGATGATCACAGTCTCTCTCCTCCCCATGAGTTGGCGTAAATATCTAATTCTGTGGTTGCCTATTTCTACCTGCTTAATTGTGATATATGGCATGATTTTTCTCAGGCGGGATATGCCCAATCCTATCTCTTGCATCGCAACTCTTGGTTGCCTGTACGTTAGTTTTAATAGCATCACCGGGCGAAAAATGTTAGGATGGTGTTGAGTAGTATTGTTTTCCGGAGTTGATCTGATGTCCAACCAACTGTCTTGTACCTGCCCCAGCGAGCAACCCTGTGCCCGCAAGGTTCCGATTTTCGCCGCCCTCACCGATGCGGAGTTGGCACAGGTTGTTTCCTTGATCACGCAGAAAAGCTACCCTAAAGGTAGCCTGGTCTTTCGTGAGGGAGAGCCGTTGGAGAATTTGTATCTGATCAACCATGGGCGAATCAAGGTCTATCGTACCGCGGCAGATGGCAAGGAACAAATCCTCTATGTACTTAGCGAAGGTGACTTCTTAGGCGAGCGCAATCTTTTACGGTCCAAACCGGCCGAGTATACCGCGGAGACCCTGGAGGATACCCAAGTCTGCGTAATCACCAGACAGGATTGTCAGCAGCTGTTGCTGCGCTATCCTTCGATTAGCCTGAAAATCATCGACGAGCTTAATAAACGACTGGATAAACTGGAATTGTTATTCGGCAATGTCAGCCCCCGTGAAACGGATAAACGGATCTGCCTGATGTTGCTCGAGTTTCTGGAGAAATACGGAACAAAGCAGGCCGACCAGACCGTCATCATCGACCTGCCGTTGAACCGCGAAGAAATGGCTAATTATATCGGGTTAACCCGCGAAACGGTCTCGCGAAGGCTCAACACCTATAAAGAGGCCGGAATCATCGATTTCATCGGCAATAAAAAGCTGGTCATTCTTGACGTGGAAACGCTCAAAGAGGCTTGTCAGTATTAGTCTGCGCTATAGCCCAACAAACGCACCGCATTAACGATGACCAGGAGCACGTTGGCCTCGTGGATTAGCATCCCGAAGGACAAGTTTACCGTTTTCACCAAGACCCCGGCGAGTAACAGCCCTGCAACAATGAGGGCAAAAACGATGTTCTGCTTCAGATTTCTGACCGTAGCCCGGCTTAAACCAATTGCATGGGCCAACTGCTTGAGCTGTGCGGACATTAAGACCACATCTGCGGTCTCCATCGCCACATCCGTCCCTGCGCCGCCGATGGCAATCCCGACATCAGCAGAGGCCAGCGCCGGGGCGTCGTTGACACCATCACCGACCATCGCCACAGCACCGTACCTTGTGCGCAACTCATTTAAGATCCTCACCTTATCTTGCGGAAGCAACTCGGCGTAATACTCATCAATACCGAGCTGATCAGAGATTGACTTAGCCGTGCCCGGGTTATCCCCGGTCAACATCGCGATCTTGGCTATCCCCAAGCGTTTCACGGTATCAATCAGCGCTTTGGCATCCTCCCGGACGGTATCGGCAATCGAGATCACCCCTAATACTCCGCTGAGGTTCCCAACGATAATCGCTGTTTGCCCCTTCGCCTCTTCACCCGCGAGATACGCTTCGACACCGGCTAAAGATACATTGTGGTCGGCAAATAACTTGCGGTTGCCGATTAAGATGGTTTCTCCGCCGATAACCGCTTTGAGGCCGTGTCCGGTGATCAACTCCGCCTCATCCGGAGTTTCGGTTAGCGGGCCCAGTTCTCGCTCGGCCTGCTCGATAATTGCTCGGCCCAACGGATGTTCGGAGTAGCTTTCCCCAATCGCCGCCAAGCGCAAAAGTTCCTTTTCGCCGATATTATAGGCCTTTACTTTAGTAACCGCCGGCTTACCGACCGTGAGCGTACCGGTCTTATCAAAGGCGAGTACTTTGCTCTTACCCAGCTTTTCCATGATTTCGCCGCCCTTAATCAAGACTCCATGTCTGGCCCCGTTGCCGATACCGGCCACTATCGATACCGGCGCGGAAATAACCAGCGCTCCCGGGCAGGCAATTACCAACAAGGTTAAAGCAAGTACCAAGTCGCGTGAGAAAAGGTAGATGAGGGCAGCCAAGACGATAATGGAGGGGGTATAGTACCGCGAGAAACGTTCCAAAAACTTTTGGGTCTCGGCTTTCTTGTCTTGCGCTTCCTCAACCATCTGTAGGATGCGGGCAAAGGTTGTATCCTCGCCCACCCTGTCGGCGCGAACTTTCAGATAGCCGGATTCGATTATGGTGCCCGAGAAGACATTGTCCTCGGGCTGCTTGCTCAAAGGGATCGATTCACCGGTGATCGCCGCTTGGTTGACGTACGCGGTTCCTTCCAGCACCGTCCCGTCGACGGGGATTTTCTCGCCCGGCCGGATGATGACCACATCGCCGGCCACAACCTCGTCAGGGCTCACCTCAACTTCAGCACCGTCCCGCAGTACTCTCGCGGTATCCGGAGCTAACTCCAGCAATGCCTTGATGGAAGATCTGGTTTTCTCGATCGTACGCGCTTCCAAGTAGTCACCCAACATAAACAGGAAGGTGACCGCTGCGGCTTCCCAGTATTCCCCGATCGCTAAAGCGCCAATCACAGCGATCGAGACCAAAGCATCAATCCCGAGGATTTTATATTTTAGCGCTCCAACAGCTCTTTTTAGAATAGGGGTACCGGCGACGACAGTTGCGGCAAGCATTATCAGATTGGTAATGGCCGTCAACTCGGAGGTATTTTTGAAGACGAACGCTAAGGCAACCAGTACTCCCGATATTTGCACGCGGCGCAGCTTGCTCAATCCGGCCATCCTCTCCCCCTCCTGTAGTGCGGAATGTTTATTTCTCTCCTAACACCTTATATCCCAAAGCTTCGATCGTTTTCCGGATCTCCTCCGAACTGACGACAGTTTCATCAAAGGTCACTTTAGCCTTGCTCGAATTAAACAGCACCTCCGACTCAATGACTCCGGCAGTCTTTTTCAGTGCCCCCTCAATCTTGGCTAAACATGATGGACAGGTCAAAGTCTCCAACTGATAAGTTTTGGTAGTCATTGCAACCGCCTCCTAGTTTCCAGTTTTGTCTCTATTATGACGCGAACCACAAGTTCAAGCTATGATTCAAATCACGTTTTCCAATTTTCCGATCTCGGTATTGATCTTCTCGACATCTCCGGGCTGCACCGGCGCATCGGAAAGCTGATACTTCCGTTTCAGCCGCAGGATCCGGTAGACGCTACGGTCTAATCGCTCGGCGGAAATCTCGCCTGATTTGACCGCCTCGGTGAGGGCTATGAGCACCGCCTCCTCCAACCGATAGTCGTGGCAGACCAAAACGATATCGCTGCCGGCTTTAACCGACTCGACGGCGGCCTGGCCAATTTCGTAGTTATTGACAATCGCTCCCATCGTCAGGTCGTCAGTGATCACCACCCCGGCAAAGCGGAGTTCTTCCCGTAACAGGCCGGAAATGATCGCCGGCGAAAAGGTAGCCGGGCGATCCGGATCAAGCTTGGGCAGCAGAATATGCGCGATCATCACGGCATCGGCACCCTCTTCGATAGCGCGAACAAAGGGCGGAAGCTCCACCGCTTGCAAGCGCTCGCGGTCATGGTCAACCCTGGGCAGGCCGACATGTGAATCGACCGCCGTATCACCGTGACCGGGGAAGTGCTTGACCACCGAGATCACCCCCTCGGCTTGGATCCCCTGCATAGTTGGGATGCCCAGGGTGCTCACCACTTGTGGCTCCGCGCCAAAAGCACGGTCACCGATAACCGGATTATTTGGATTACTGTTGACATCTAAAACCGGGGCAAAGTTCATATTGAGCCCGATAGCTTTTACTTTTTGCGCCAAGAGCCTGCCCACCTGGTACGCTAAGTCCCGATCATTGTGTTCCCCGATTACACTACTCGCCGGAAGTCCGGCCAGTTCGGCCGGTGCCCGGGAAACCCGCCCGCCTTCCTCATCAACAGCAAGAAAGAGGGGAATTTTATTTGCCTGATTTTTCGCTTTGAGCGCATTCACCAGGTCAACAGCCTGCTCAACGCTGCGCAAATTGCGCTTGAAAAGAATAAAGCCGCCTACCCGATAGGTTTCGATTAACTTGGCAACTCGCTCATCAAGCTCATAACCCTCCAGGCCGACGATGACTAACTGGCCGATCTTTTCCTCCAGACTCATCCCGGCCATTATCCGCCGGACTTCATGAGCAACGACCTCATCTTCTTCACCCGGTGGTCCAGGGCTGTGTGGTTCCTCGCGCTCCGGAATGAAAATGTATCCGATCACCGCAGCTACTGTTATGATCAATAATAGAGCTAAGAACTTTCGGCGCATAGGTTTCTCTCCCTTTGTAGTCTTCGTTGCCGGCCAATTGCTTGCCCATGGTACCTATTGGGAAATTGTCCATCAACTTGCCTGAACCTTTTTTCTTTTGCCCGCGTCTAACAAGTGAAGCCTACCAAGACGCAGAATTTTTGCAAAGGAGGATGATTGATGAGAATAAAAGCATCGGTGGCAACAATTTTGTTACTCGTCCTGGCGGCGATGATTTCTACCGTCTCTGCCGCCACGCCGGGACAAATATCTGCTCAGGCAAATGGTAATGCTGACCTGGAACTTACGGTGCTCAAAGCGCAGGTAGAGCAGTTGGAAGCAGCCCTCGCCCAAGATGATCCCTTAGGTGCGGCCAAGGCCTGGGCGAATGCGGTCAAAAGAAGAAATGGGGCCTGGCAATATGCATTGATGACCCCCGAACTCAGAGCAGAACATCATCGGCAACTGGCGGAAAACAACTGGAGCACCGGTACCTCCAGACCGTGGATCCAGGGTTTCACCGTTGTTGAACGGGACAAAGTTGATCCCGAAACCTTTATCTATGACGTCAATTACGTTTATACCGATTCAACGGGGACAACCTTTAATGTCCGTGAAACCGTAGTAGTGAAAGAATCGGAGGGAAAATGGTTGGTGGCAGCCGTCGAGTCGGCCCCGGACATTTGCGGCCAAATCTCGGAAATAACTACCCTGGATGGACGCACCCGCATTTTCGTTGAGGATAAAAAGGGGGTCAGCCCCTATGATAAAGCCTATGTCTTCATTACCGAGGAAACTACGATCTTTGCCGGGAGAACGGACCAAGTCGTACCGCTTGATCAGCTAAAGGTTGGTTCGCGGGTGGAAGTTATTTTCAGCGGTCCGGCACTCAAATCCTATCCCATCCAAGTCGGGGCCGGAACCATCAGAGTCTTTTAATTCTCGGCTTCGACCAAAAAGCCCAGCCGGCGCAACTCGTCTGCAATGGCGTCCAGCTCGGCCTCATGGTTTGCCTCGACAGTGTGCAGATGGACCCCTTCTCGTAACACGAGGAGGGGTTCTGCTTTCGAAGAAACTAAACGGTCAATAAAAGCTTGCACATCGCGCCGCGAGTTGATCATCAAAACGCCGGTTAGATCTCCGTACACCGGATGTTCTACGATCACATCCAGCACATGCCCGCCCAAATCAACGATGGCATTTAACTCGGTCTCAATAGCTTGCGGGTCGGGCGGATGGCAGACCACAAAACTTCGCCTAATCTTTAGCATCGTTTCGGCCGTCCCGGGCTGGAGGTACCCTTGTGGGGTGGCGATGATCGGATGTCCGGCGGCCCGCAAAAGGGCAATATCCCGGACGATAACCTGACGGGTCACGCCGAACTTTTCGGCCAAGTAGGCCCCGGTGATCGGCCCTTGGGCCTTGGCGATGAGCGACAAGATCTCAGCTCTGCGTCTGATGGCGTTAATAGTTCTCTCCTCCCCCGGATAAGTTTGCCGCAAAATCACAAATCCCTCTCTTGCCTTGCACTCCCCGGCACAATATAATATCCTGTATATACACCTGTATATACAGGATCGCGAGGGGAGGTTCTGAGAGCATGCAAACACGCGAAATGGTTTTCGGCGCACTGCTGACTGCCTTGGCCATGTTGATCCCAACCGCTTTCCAGGGCTGGTTGGCTATCTATCTACCTCCTTTTACCGCTACGCTCGGAGCTCACGTACCTTCGATGCTAGCCATGTTTATTAGCCCGCTAACCGCCGTTCTGGTAGGTATTGGTTCGACTTTAGGTTTTGCCTTCACTCTGGGGCCGTTAATCGCCGCCCGGGCTGCCACCCACATCGTTTTTGGTCTGTTCGGCGCCAATCTTTTTCTCAGAGGATTCTCGCCGGTGCGGGTGCTCCTAGCGACCTTGCCGGTTCATGCGCTATTGGAGGCCCTGATCGTCATCCCATTCGGCTTTAGCCTCTACGATGCCGGAATTGTTGTTGGCGTCGGCACGGCCATCCATCATAGCATCGACGCCGTCATCGCTTTAAGCATCCGTAAAGCATTAAGCCAGGCTAACCTATTGTAGCTACCTGGAAATATGACGGATCGCCTGTCCACGAGTTAAGACGAGCAAAAGGACGCCTCAGAATCTACGGTGCCCTCAAGCCTTTTTATATGGTGACGACATCATTTGTCGCCAGTCGCTCGGTGATATCGTGGATATTGGAAACCTTACCAAAAGCCAGTTTGTCCTTGAGACCATAGTAGTCTAGACAGGTTCCGCAGGAGAGAATTTCCACTCCCTTTTCTTCTAGTAGGGCCAACGAATCGGCCACTTCGCTGACTATCGTCGGCAATTTAACTCCGGAGTTGATGAAGATAAGGCCGGTCGGCGCCTCCGCGCGATTAGCAATAGTATGCAGGAAATTACGCATTAATAACCTGCCCAGTTCATCATCTCCGTGACCTAAGTACTCCGAGCGAATAAAATAATACAAGCCCGGCAACACACTCCCTCCTCTGTTTAGTTATCCGAATTTAACCGCAGGCGAATGAACTCCGGCGGGATGAAAAATCTCTCATCGGCAATCAATATTTCCGCGAGCTCCGGCTCGGTATTATTCTTTTTGATCTTGTCCACCTCTTGGCTGATATACTCCATCTTTGCATCCAGCTGAGCGGCTTGCTCGGCGGCCTCTTTGAGTTCAGCCAACAATTGTTGGGGAACTTGCCCGCCATATTTGTAATAGATCTTATGTTCGAGACTGGCCCAGAAATCCATCGCGATCGTCCGAATTTGCACTTCGACACAGACATTATCTGCGCGATCCGACATAAAGACCGGGATCTCCACCACCAGGTGCAGACTCCGATAGCCATTAGGTTTAGGCTCTTTAATATAATCTTTGATCTTGATTACTTTGAGATCTCTTTGTTGTTGTAAGAGTTCGCTGACCTTATAGACATCGGAGACGAACGAACAAGTAATGCGGATCCCGGCAATATCATGAATGTTCTCTTTGATCGCTGCGAGCGAAAGCTCACAACCCTTGGCATAGACCTTTCTGAGAATACTCTCCGGGGATTTGAGCCGGGATTTCACGTGTTCTATCGGATTGTAGTCATGGATATACTGAAACTCTTGGCTCAAAATATTGATTCTGGTGTTCATTTCATCAAGCGCAAACTTGTACGAGATCAGGAAACGGGTTAGCTCCTTTTTGAGCGCTTTGAGCTGAGCAATATTGTCGATGCGCAACTTGTCCATGACAATACTCCTTATTTCGCGAAAAGGTCTTCTTGGTCTTCGTATCTTCCTAAGAATTTGGCCACAATATTGATTTTGCCTTTCTCTTCAAAATACCCAAGCACAGCAAAGACCAGCGCCCCGAGGGTATCCAAGATGAGGTCGATCATCGTATCGTCAAGACTGCCACGCTGCATAAAAAAGCCGAAGAATTTATCCATCGCATACTCGTAAATTTCCCAGACCGCTCCGATCGTGACGGCAAAGCAAAAGCTGAACAAGGCGACAAAAAACGGGGTCAGTTCGACATTGAGTTTCTTTTCTTGGTTGAGGTAGCTGACGATTAAATAGCCCATGTTACCGAAGATCAGTCCGGAGACGCCGTGCAGAACTTTATCCCACCACCAAAAGCGGAAATAAAACTCGTTTAACTCGCCCAAAAACAAGGCGGCATAAATAAAGATAACCAGGACAACCTCAAAATCATCAGGAATATCGATCTTGAACCGACGTTCATAGATCGAAGGCAGGTTCACAATAAAGAGCGTGAATACGGCAAAGGCTAAGTTCATCCATTCGCGATCCCAAATTGCTATGATTCCCGCGATGATGATCGATAACTGTAAAATTGTGTAGATAGCAAGTCTAATCTTCTCGTTCCTTTTCATCGGTCAGCCCCAACATCCAGAGTAACGATATATTGCAAACCTAGTTCACCATTCGCTCATAATGTTTATACAAGGAGTGAAACTTCCCACTGTAATCCTTTTTCCACGGTTTGCGTTTGCCGCAAAAATGGATGATCACCGTATTGCGCAGGACATAATCCATGTCCCATAGCCCGTTGCTCAGCAATTTATACAACCGATAGTATCTGGCATCATAATTGTACAGCTTCTCATCCAGGGTCTTGATCCTTTTGCCGTACAAGGCATTCAGTATATCTTGATCCGGTAGGATCAGCCGGTTCCGATTTTTTTCGACAAACTCAAAAATAGCCTGTTCATCGATTAATTTGCGCTGCAGGTCGAGGTTCATCAGTAAAACCCCGGAGTTATAATACTCATCTATCGGATAAGGTTTCAAGCGCAACCGATTGATCTCTTTAACCGTGAGCAGATCATGATAAGCTGCAGCATAAAGATAGCCGTCAAGGTCGAGATGATACAGCTCCGAAATCGGATTGATCACCAAAGTATCGGGATCCAGGTATAGGATGCGCTCGAGATCTTCCGGCAGAAACCGAAAGGCTAACAAGCGATAATACATCTCTTTTGTATAATGCATCAAGATCGGTGCATCACGGAAGTAGTCGCCCGGAATATCCACCACTGCCAACTGGTGACCGTGAGCACTTACATAACGATCCAGGTCGGCCAATTGAGCATCGGTGAGCTCCGAGTGCATCAGATAAACCGTAAAATGCTGGTTTTCATTATTCAAAAAGAGAGACTTCAACATCACCTTTAGCGGCAAAAGATAATTTGCATTCAAGGTGACCAACAGATTCATTCTACCACCTACACCACCTGATCCTATTGGGCATGCCTATGCAGAGAACCGAAACGTTTTGTCAGCTCGATCACGAGTACCGGAGCACAGGCCAAAGCCAACGCAATCAAGTATTGATTAACGGTCAGAGCCGTAAGGCCGAAGACCAGTGCAACCGGTGGGATGAACACTACCATCGCTGTCAGAGCTGTTGAAATCAAGGCGGCTCCGTTCAGGTATTTGTTGCTGAATGGACCAATCTTGAAGAGCGAATGGCCCGAACGCATATTAAAGGAGTGCACAATCTGCGTCATCGCCAAGATGATGAAGGCCATCGTCCGGCCGGCCACCACATCTCCGGTGCTTTGCCATCCGATCAAAAAGCCGATCAAGGTCAAGGCCGCAAACATCGCGCCTTGCAAAACAACGAGTATTCCTAACCCATGCGCGAAGATACTCTCGTCTTTCGGTCGTGGCTTGCGGTTCATCACCTCACGCTCAACAGGTTCCATCCCCAGCGCGATGGCCGGTAGACTATCGGTGACCAAATTGATCCATAAGAGTTGCATCGACAAAAGGGGTGCTTGCTTCCAAAGGACCATCGCGAAAAAGACGGTTAATACTTCCCCGATGTTCGTTCCCAGCAGAAAGCCGACCGCCTTCTTGATGTTATCATAAATGCCGCGGCCCTCCCGGACAGCCTCGACAATGGTGGCAAAGTTATCATCGGTCAAGATCATGTCCGCAGCGCCTTTGGCCACATCGGTACCGGTAATCCCCATGGCGCAACCGATATCGGCCGCCTTCAACGCCGGCGCATCATTGACACCGTCACCAGTCATGGCCACAATTTCGCCCTGCTTCTGCCAGGCCCGCACAATGCGAATTTTATCCTCCGGCGAAACCCGCGCATAGACGGAGATGTTGCGCACCCGTTCGGCAAGTTCTTCCTCGGTCATCGCTTGCAGTTCCCGGCCTGAAACGGCCTCATCACCCGGTTGCAAGATGCCAAGTTCTTGGGCGATCGCCGAAGCGGTCACCACATGGTCTCCGGTGATCATCACCGGCTTGATCCCCGCCTGCCGGCAGGTTGCCACGGCTGCCTGTGCCTCCGGACGCGGAGGATCAATCATGCCAAGTAAACCAAGGAGGGTTAGGTCACTTTCCAAGTCCGCAATGGTCGGGTTGTCCGGAACCTCGTCGATCTGTTTATATGCTACCGCGAGTACCCGTAGCGCTTCGCGACTCATCTCATCATTATGCTTCTTGGCGGCTTCCAAGTTCCCTGCAACACACTTTTCAATTAAGATGTCGAAAGCCCCTTTGACGATAACGATATTCCGGCCGTCGATCCGGTTGACCGTCGTCATCAACTTGCGATCGGAATCAAAGGGCAACTCGGCCAAGCGAGGGTACTTCTCGTTCAGTTCGGCTTTGGGCAGGCCATTTTTGTGGGCGGCCAGCACAATCGCTGTTTCGGTAGGGTCGCCAATATGGATTTCCTTGCCATCTTCGAACTCCACCGTACCATCGGAGCACAAGGTGGCATACTGCAACAAGCCTTTAATCGCGGGAGAATTCGCTTCACCAACCTCTTCCAGAGTATCGGTTGCGGCATCATAGGCCTTGACCAGCGTCATCCGATTCTGGGTTAAGGTTCCGGTTTTGTCTGAACAGATTACCGAGGCACTGCCGAGTGTTTCGACCGCGGGCAGCCGCCTAATGATCGCATTGCGCTTAACCATCCGCTGCACGCCGATGGAGAGCACGACGGTGATAATCGCCGGTAAGCCTTCGGGGATCGCCGAGACCGCTAGTGAAACAGCGATCATGAAAATCTCCATCACTTTCATGCCATCCAAGAGTCCGATGATGAAGATCACCGCACAGGCAGCAATCGCCAGCATACCCAAGCTCTTGCCGAGCCGGGCCAGCTTCAACTGCAAAGGAGTTTGCGCCTCCATTTCCGTATCGAGCAGATTCGCGATCTTACCCATCTCGGTATTCATCCCGGTCGCCGTGACCACAGCCTTGCCCGTACCATAAGTAATGCTGCACCCGGAGTAAACCATGTTGTGCCGATCACCGAGCGGTGCGTCCTCAGCCACAATCACCGTGGCATCTTTTTCGGTTGGTACAGATTCACCGGTCAGGGCCGACTCTTCCGACTTGAG
>JAAYHC010000054.1 GCA_012735535.1 Bacillota bacterium | reverse complement strand
TGCAGCTTCAACTCCGGACCAACCACGATGACTGAACGCCCGGAGTAGTCCACGCGCTTACCGAGCAGGTTCTGTCTAAAGCGCCCCTGCTTACCCTTGAGCATATCACTAAGGGATTTAAGCGGCCGGTTGCCCGGTCCGGTAACCGGACGTCCGCGACGGCCGTTGTCGATGAGCGCATCGACCGCCTCTTGAAGCATCCGTTTTTCATTCCGGACGATAATATCCGGTGCGCCCAGTTCAAGTAGTCTCTTGAGTCGATTATTCCGGTTAATCACCCGGCGGTACAGATCGTTCAAGTCCGAGGTGGCAAATCTGCCGCCATCAAGCTGAACCATCGGGCGTAACTCGGGGGGAATAACGGGGATGACATCCAAGATCATCCACTCGGGACGATTGCCGGATTTACGGAAAGCTTCGGCAACCTCCAAACGACGAACCGCACGGACCCGCCGCTGCCCGGTGGTTTCTTTAACCTCCTGGCGCAGTTCGGCGACCATTTGGTCCAAATCGATTTCGGCGAGCAAGGTTTTGATCGCCTCAGCACCCATCCCGGCCTTGAACGCTTTGGGATATTTTTCGCACATCTCGCGATACTCGGCCTCGGTCAACAGCTGTTTCTTGGTCAAAGGCGTATCACCAGGATCAAGGACAATATAGGCCGCAAAATAGAGAACCTTCTCTAATGCTCGCGGAGACATGTCCAAGATCAAGCCCATCCGGCTGGGGATACCCTTGAAATACCAGATATGAGAGACCGGCGCAGCCAGCTCGATATGGCCCATCCGTTCGCGCCGAACCTTGGCCCTGGTTACTTCCACACCACAACGGTCGCAAACAATACCTTTATAGCGAACCCGTTTGTATTTGCCGCAATGACATTCCCAATCGCGGGTCGGACCGAAAATCCGCTCACAAAAGAGTCCGTCCCGTTCTGGTTTGAGCGTACGATAGTTAATTGTTTCGGGCTTTTTGACTTCGCCACTTGACCAGCCCCGAATTGTCTCGGGTGAAGCTAAGCCGATCTTGATTAAATCGAAATTGTTTACATCCAGCAACGGCCTTTCCCCCTTTAAATGCACCCGAAATTCTTATCGTTCAACTTACCGTTCATCATCGTCATCATCGAAATCCTCCGGGTAAGCGAGATCCTCCTCATCATCGCTACCCATCGATCTGAGCAGCTTCATTATCTCCTTCTCATCTTCGATCTCAGCCAGATCATCATCCGCCTCGACTAAGTCGTCTTCGTCTTCAGCGTCCAAGGGATCGGCATCGTCCACTGAGAAGAGATCGTCATCCTCTTCGGCCTCGTCCTCGTCATCAGCATCTTCTGCAGGCTCTGCCGGCTGTTCGAAATCATCATCGTCTTCGCGCCCTTGGATATCAATCCCCAGCTCTCTGGCCATCTCGCTGATATCCTCATCATCCTCTTTGAACTCCAACTCTTGTTGATCTTCGGAAAGGACGCGCACATCCAATGCCAGGCTCTGCAACTCTTTCATCAAGACCTTGAAGGATTCAGGTACTCCCGGCTCAGGAATATTTTCTCCCTTGACGATGGCCTCATAAGTCTTGACGCGTCCAACGACATCGTCCGACTTAACCGTCAACAACTCTTGGAGGGTATAAGCCGCACCGTAAGCCTCCAGCGCCCAGACCTCCATCTCACCGAAGCGCTGACCGCCGAATTGGGCCTTACCGCCAAGCGGCTGCTGAGTCACGAGGGAGTATGGTCCGGTCGAACGCGCGTGGATTTTGTCATCAACCAAGTGCGCCAACTTGAGCATATAGATGTAACCGACGGTTATCGGCCGATCGAAGGGCTCGCCGGTACGTCCGTCATACAAAGTGATTTTACCATCAGCAGGCAAGCCGGCATTCCGCAACTCGGCCAGCACCTCTTCCTCGGAGGCGCCGTCGAAGATCGGGGAAGCCACATGGAACCCCATCACTTTCCCGGCCCAGGCCAAGTGCGTCTCCAAAATCTGTCCGATATTCATCCGCGACGGCACGCCTAATGGATTGAGGACGATTTGAATCGGCGTTCCATCAGGGAGAAACGGCATATCTTCTTCCGGCAAGATCCGGGCAATTACACCCTTGTTACCGTGACGACCGGCCATCTTATCCCCTTCGGAGATCTTTCGCTTCTGGGCGATGTACACCCGAACCAGCTTATTAACTCCCGGGGAGAGCTCATCGCCATTTTCACGGGAGAAGACTTTGACGTCAACGACTTTGCCGCCGGTACCGTGCGGCACCCGCAGCGAGGTGTCACGAACCTCCCGTGCCTTTTCACCGAAGATGGCACGTAACAACCGTTCCTCCGCGGTTAATTCGGTCTCACCCTTGGGGGTGACTTTACCAACCAGGATATCACCGGGGCGTACCTCGGCGCCGATGCGAATGATGCCACGGGCATCCAGGTCTTTGAGCTGATCTTCGCCGACATTCGGAATATCCGCGGTGATCTCTTCGGCCCCTAGTTTGGTATCACGCGCTTCACACTCGTACTCCTCGATATGGATCGAGGTAAAGGTATCTTCCTTAACCAGCTGTTCGCTGAGTAAAATTGCGTCTTCGTAGTTGTAGCCTTCCCAAGCCATAAAGGCGACCAGCACATTGCGGCCCAGCGCTAGTTCGCCTTGATCGGTTGACGGACCGTCGGCGATAATCTCACCCTTTTCCACCCGTTGCCCCTTAACAACGATGGGCTTCTGGTTGAAACATGTACCCTGGTTCGACTTCTGGAACTTCATCAGGTCGTACCGATCAAGCTTGCCGTGGATGTTCTTGACGATAATCTGGGTGGCCGTTACCTTTTGCACAACCCCGGCTTCACGGGCCAATACAACCACGCCCGAGTCTTGAGCCGCCTTATACTCCATACCGGTACCGACAATCGGCGCCTCGGTTCGCAAAAGCGGCACCGCTTGGCGCTGCATATTCGAACCCATCAATGCGCGCGAAGCATCGTCATTCTCCAAGAAGGGAATTAATGCGGTCGCAATACTAAAAACCTGTTTGGGCGAGACGTCGATGTAGTCTACTTCCTCCCGGGGTACGATCACGATCTTATCGAGCTCGCGGGCGGTGACGCGCTCATTGATCAACAAACCATCCTCGCCGATCGGCTCATTGGCCTGGCAGACAATATAGTTGTCCTCTTCATCGGCGGTGAGGTATTCAATCTCATCGGTGACCCGGCCGTTTTCCACCTTGCGATACGGGGTCTCGATGAAACCGAATTCGTTGATCATGGCATAGGTACACAGCGACCCGATCAAACCGATGTTTGGACCTTCAGGAGTCTCAATCGGACAGACCCGGCCATAGTGCGAATGGTGGACGTCGCGCACATCAAACCCGGCGCGTTCGCGACTCAAACCACCGGGGCCAAGGGCGCTCAAACGCCGCTTGTGGGTTAACTCGGCCAAGGGGTTGGTTTGATCCATAAACTGTGACAGCTGGCTCGAACCAAAAAACTCTTTAATCGCCGCAACAACCGGGCGGATATTGATCAAAGCCTGCGGCGTAATCACATCGACATCTTGAATGGTCATCCGTTCACGGACAACCCGCTCCATCCGCGCCATACCAATGCGGAACTGGTTCTGCAACAGCTCCCCAACTGATTTCAAGCGCCGGTTGCCGAGATGGTCGATATCGTCAATCGTGCCGATCCCGTCAAAGAGGTTAAACAGGTAGCCGATTACGGCGATCATGTCGTCTTTCGTGATCGTCTTGACATCGAGTCCCGGCTGGCGATTGGTCAGAATCACGGCGGTATGACCGGCAGGAGCTTTGACCTCAACCCGGCATACACCGGCTTCGTCCAAGATGGCCGCCAGCTTCTTGTCAACCTTGGTCCCGGCTTCGGCCAGAATTTCGCCGGTTTCCGGGTGGGCCACCGGCTTGGCCAAGATTTGGTTAACAACGCGGTGCTTAAGCCGTAGTTTTTTGTTGACCTTGTAACGGCCGACCGCCGCCAAGTCATAGCGCTTGGGATCGAAAAAGAGATTGTCAAAGAGGGCTTCCGCACTCTCTACGGTCGGCGGCTCACCGGGGCGCAAGCGTTTGTAAATTTCGATGAGCGCTTCTTCCCGATTAGAGGTGTTATCTTTTTCAAGGGTGCGCAAGAGGACCGGGGTCTCGCCGAACAACTCCTTCAGCTCGGCATCGGTTGAGTAACCCAAAACCCTGGCCAAGGTGGTGATGGGTATCTTTCGCGTCCGGTCGATCCGCACATAGACATGGTTATGCGTATCGGTCTCAAACTCCAGCCACGCCCCACGGTTGGGAATGAAATTACCGGTATATTGATAATAGCCATTTTTGTCTTGGGTCCGGTCAAAGTAAACACCGGGGGAACGCACGAGCTGAGAAACAATGACCCGTTCAGCACCGTTGATAATAAAAGTGCCGCGTTCGGTCATCAGCGGAAACTCGCCCATGAAGACATCTTGTTCTTTGACTTCGCCCGTTTCTTTATTGATTAATCGGACGCGCACGCGGATGGGAGCCTGGTAGGTAACATCGCGTTCCTTGCACTCCTCAACGCTGTACTTGGGCTCGCCCAATGTGTAGTCAACAAATTCAAGCACTAAATTTCCGGTGAAATCGGTAATCGGGGAGGTCTCCTTCAATACCTCGCGTAGTCCTTCTTCCAAGAACCACTGGTAAGAGCGCTTTTGAATCTCAATGAGATTAGGCATCTCGATAATCTCATTGATCTTCGAATAACTTCGACGTTCACGCTTGCCATATTTTACGACGTGAGCCAAATGATCCACCCCTTGCTATTGCCCGATATCCAGGCAGGATTTTTGCCTTCACATGCAGAAAGCAAGGCTAAAAAAATAAGAAACCTTGCTTATATCAGTTCATATACCTTTGGTTATCCAAGTGTAATATGTATTCTTCTCCATCGCGATCAAAATATGTCTAGATGCCTAGACATGCTTTCGCATTTTGTTATATTATCATAGCACAAATATCCTGTCAAGACGGGATTTGGAATAGAAAAGATGAAAGGAACAGGGCACCCCGGACCGGAATGCCCTGTTTCTGCTTTAGGCCTGATTACTTAATCTCGACAGTGGCACCAGCTTCGGTCAACTTAGCTTTAATCTCTTCGGCCTGCTCCTTGGATACGCCTTCTTTGACCGGCTTCGGAGCATTGTCGACCAGATCCTTGGCCTCTTTGAGGCCGAGCCCGGTCAGTTCGCGGACAACCTTAATGACCTGAAGTTTCTGGGCACCGGCGTTGGCAAGAATGACGTCAAACTCGGTCTTCTCCTCTGCGGCTTCGGCCGGAGCCGGAGCGGCCACAGCAGCCATAGCAACCGGAGCGGAAGCGCTCACGCCGAACTCATCCTCGAAAGCCTTGACGAGCTCTGAAAGCTCCAAAACGGTCATTTCTTTTACCATATCCAGAATCTGCTGAATTTTTTCGCTTGCCAATGTAATAACCTCCCTAATAATGAAGCTTAAATTAGACTGGAGAAAAAAGACTTAAATATTAAGCGCTCTCTTTTTGCCGTTTAACAGCATCGACAGCGTAGACAAATTTACGCAACGGACCTTGCAGGACATTGACCAAGCCGGCAATCGGAGCCTGGAAGGCACCGGCCACCATCGCCAGGAGCTGCTCGCGACTGGGCAGGTCGGCGAGGTTTTTGATCTCCTCAACCCCGATAACTCTGGTACCTAAAGTACCGGCTTTGATCTCCAAAGCCTTGTGGTCTTTGGCGAATTGCGAGAGAATCTTCGCCGGAGCTACCGGATCGGAGACTCCAAACGCAACCCCGGTCGGTCCGGTCAGAATCTCATCCAAACCTTCGATACCGACATTTTTCGCAGCCATGCGCAACAAGGTGTTTTTGGCTACTTTAAACTCGACGCCGGCCTCGCGTAATTTCCGACGGAGCTCGGTGAGTTCGGCAACATTCAAGCCGCGATAGTCGGTAACGATCATGCTTTGCGCAGCCCCCATCTTCTCCGTTAACTCGGCAAGTAAGGCCTCTTTTTCAGGTCTAGCCACATTTACACCTCCCATCTCGACCAAAAGAAAAAATCCGGACCCCTACACAAGGCCCGGATACACGCATACTAAGCCAATAAACTGCGATCATCCTAACCTCGGTAGGTTTGCCGCCTGAGGCGGATTATGCGTACAACGCACCTACTGTCTACGGTAAGAGTCCATCTGTTGTATGATACTAGCACATTTTAAAAGGGCTAGTCAATAGTTGCTCTGCAAATTACGCCAAATCAGCCGTATTGACCTTCACGCCGGGGCCCATGGTACTCGAGACGGTGACCCGACGGATATACGTTCCTTTGGCCGCTGCCGGTTTGGCCTTAATAATTGCCCCCATGAGGGTCTGGAAATTCTCGACCAGCTTTTCAAGATCGAACGAAACCTTGCCGATCGGCACGGCCACGTTAGCGGCTTTGTCAACGCGATACTCGACTTTACCGGCTTTAATATCGCTAACAGCTTTGGCTACTTCAAAGGTAACCGTACCCGTTTTCGGGTTCGGCATTAACCCCTTAGGACCAAGGATCTTACCCAATTTACCGACAACACCCATCATATCAGGGGTTGCAACGGCGACATCGAAGTTGATATTCCCCTTTTCGATCTCGGCAGCCAGGTCTTCGGCACCGACAATGTCTGCACCGGCCTCCTCGGCTTCTTTCGCCTTCTCACCTTTGGCAAAGACGGCGACCCGAACCGTCCGCCCGGTGCCATGTGGTAAAACTACGGTTCCCCGCACCTGTTGATCGGCATGGCGGGGATCAACACCGAGCCGGACCGAGACTTCGACCGTCTCGTCAAAGTTGGCGCTGGCAATTGACTTAACCAAACTTAATGCTTCCTGCGGAGTGTACAGCTTATGCGGATCGTACTTCTTCAAAGCCTCTTGATACTTCTTCCCGTGTTTTGGCATCATAAAACCTCCTCGTGGTAATCTCGACTTGCGTCTCCCACAAAACTTTTAACCCTCGACAACGATGCCCATGCTCCGAGCCGTTCCCTCAATCATCCGCATGGCGGCTTCGAGAGAAGCAGCATTCAAATCGGGCATTTTCAGCTCGGCAATCTCCTTGATCTGAGCCTTGGTTACCTTGCCGACTTTATTCCGGTTGGGCTCACCGGAAGCCCGCTCCAAACCGGCCGCTTTCTTGAGCAAAACCGGAGCCGGAGGAGTCTTGGTAATAAAGGAAAAGGACCGATCTTCATAGACCGTGATCACAACAGGAATAATCATCCCGGCCTGATCTTGCGTGCGTGCATTAAAACTCTTACAAAACTCCATGATATTAACACCATGCTGGCCGAGGGCCGGGCCTACAGGTGGTGCTGGGTTAGCCTTGCCGGCCGGAATTTGCAATTTTACCATAGCTGCAACTTTCTTAGCCACTTTTTAAACCTCCACATCCGCAGACTAAATCTTAACCACTTGGCCGAAGTCCAACTCAACCGGAGTTTCCCGGCCAAACATCGATACTAACACCTTCAACTTACCTTTATCAGGCTCAACCTCTTGGACAATCCCGGAGAAATTCTCGAAGGGGCCGGATATTACCTTAACCGGAGCGCCAACTTCGATATCGAGCTTGAGTTTGGGCTTATCACCTTGGATCATGGCCAGTATGCTCTGAGCTTCCTCATCAGTGAGTGAAATCGGCTTGGATCCGGATGAGACAAACCTGGTAACGCCCGGAGTATTACGCACGACATACCACGAGTCATCGGTCAAGATCATCTCGACCATAACATAACCCGGATAGATCTTGCGCTGGACGGTCCGTTTTTTTCCGTCCTTAATTTCAACCTGATCTTCGGTAGGGACCAAGACCCGGAAGATTTTATCTTCCATGCCCATGGATTCGACCCGCCGCTCCAGGTTGGCCTTAACTTTATTCTCATAGCCGGAATAGGTATTAATCACATACCATTTCCGTTCCGGATTGGTTTGGTCAGTCTCTTTAACAGAATCCACCATGATTCAGGAGAGCCTCCTAATAGCTTGGGTTGATTCAGGTAGTTAGTCTGACCAGATTAGCAATGATCAGATCAACTACTCCGATAAACAAGGCAATAACGGCGGTGATAAACAGAACCACCCCGGTATAAGCAATCAGTTCTTTGCGGGTCGGCCAGGTGACCTTACGCATCTCGCCGCGAACCTCCCGCAAATATTTGCTCACCCTGCCGTCAGCTTTTGGTTTGGTGGATGGGGTTGCCACTACTCTCCACATCCCTTCAGAAACGTTAGTTAGCGAGTTTCTTTATGTACCGTCACTTCACGGCAAAACTTACAATATTTTTTGATCTCTAAGCGATCAGGGTCATTACGTTTATTTTTATTGGTCCGATAATTACGTTGTTTACACTTTTCACAAGCCAAGGTTATAGCAACACGCACTGATTGTACACCTCCCAAACCGCACCAGGAGCAGACCTCTCCATAAAGTGATACTAATAAACATTACCACATGAATCCTGAATGTGTCAATAGACCTCAAGGGGAACAGGGCGTGGTCACCCACGCCCCGGATCACTTGTCTACAGTTACGCAAGGATCTTGGTGATTGCCCCGGCGCCAACGGTCCGGCCGCCCTCGCGAATCGCGAAGCGCAAACCTTCCTCCATCGCAATCGGAGTGATCAACTCTACCTGCATCTCGATGTTGTCGCCAG
>JAAYHC010000053.1 GCA_012735535.1 Bacillota bacterium | reverse complement strand
TGGTTCGCTCGGTCGAGTACTTGGCAGAGCATTCCTGGGGCGGCCTCATCGTCATCGAACGCCAAACCGGACTGCAGGAGTACCTCAATACCGGGGTGGCCTTGGATGCCTTGACGAGCATGGAGCTGATTACGACCATCTTTCAGCCCAATAACCTGCTGCACGATGGCGCGGTCGTCATCCGCGAGGGCCGGATTGTCAGCGCCGGAGTGGTCTTGCCGCTCTCGGACAACCCCAACATTTCGAAAAAACTGGGCACCCGGCATCGCGCTGCCCTCGGGATCAGCGAGGTCAGTGACTGTGTGGTGATTGTTGTTTCTGAACAGACCGGGACGATCTCCTTGGCTGTCGGCGGGCAGTTGACCCGCGGCTTGAATTTGGACACCTTGCAGCAACGCCTCCGCAGCCTGTTAAAACCCGGTAAGCAAAGCTTGCCGGATTTGCTCCGTCCCTTGCGGACATAGGAAGTTGGGCAAAGCTCATACTATTTGTGGTGGCCTAGAACGACTAGGGACTTTGGCACATAGACTGCCAGAGGGTTACTAGTTTAAGGTGGGAGAGAAAAATTATGGGACGATTATTTGGAACTGATGGTGTACGTGGTGTTGCCAACCAAGACTTAACCCCGGAGCTGGCTTTTAAGATCGCCCGGGCCGGTACTTATGTCTTGCTCAAAGAACACTTGGCTACGGTAAAGGCTAGCTCGGAGAAACCACGCGTGGTAGTCGGCATGGATACCCGCCTGTCGGGCCCGATGTTGGAAGCGGCGGTAATTGCCGGGATCACCTCGGTTGGTGCGGATGCCGTGCGGTTGGGCGTGATTCCGACGCCGGCGGTAGCATACTTAGTCCGCGAGACCCACGCCGATGCCGGGGTGATGATTTCCGCATCTCATAACCCGGTTCCCGACAATGGAATCAAGTTTTTTGATTGTGGGGGTTTTAAACTCTCCGATGAGCTGGAACGAGAGATCGAAGCGGTTATCGAGTTAGAACAAGACGAACTGCCGCGGCCGATTGGCGAGTTGGTCGGTAGCGTGGTCCCCACTCCGGACCCGACCGAGCAGTATACGCAATTCCTGGTGCAGAGCTCCTCTGAGCATCTGATCGGCCTGAAGATTGCCTTAGATTGCGGCTTTGGCGCTGCCTATAAAGTGGCTCCGCGCGCTTTCCGCGCCTTGGGCGCCGAAGTTTTAGAATACAATTCGCTGGCCGATGGTGCCCGGATCAATGTCAACTGCGGTTCGACCAACACCGCTTTCCTCCAGGAGATGGTCGTGGCCAAGCAGGCCGACCTCGGCTTTGCTTTTGATGGCGATGCCGACCGGGTCATCGCCATCGATGAGAAAGGACAGGTGGTCGATGGGGATCATCTTATGGCCATTCTCGGCCTCGATCTGCTCGAACGCGGCGAACTGACCGGAAATGCGATCGCAGTTACCGTCTACAGTAATTTAGGACTCAAAGCGGCCCTGGAGCGCGCCGGTGGCCGCGTTATCAGCACCCAGGCCGGGGATCGCTACGTTTTGGCGGCGATGCTCGAACATGGGCTGGTTTTGGGCGGCGAGCAATCCGGCCACATCATCATGCTCAACCATAATACAACCGGCGATGGCGTTCTGACCGCTGTGCAAGTCGCAGCCACCTTGCGCCGGCGCGGGCAAACCCTCTCCGAGGCGGCTCAGGTCATGCGCTCCTTCCCGCAGGTCTTGGAGGCGGTGCGGGTTGCGGACAAACAGGCGGTGGCCAATAGCCCACAGTTAAAGGACTTGGTTGCGCGGGCCGAAACGATCATCGGCCCACAAGGGCGTATTTTCGTCCGGCCGTCCGGGACCGAACCCGTGATCAGAGTAATGGGTGAGGGGCCGGATCAAGATAAAGTAAATGCTGCGGTGCGGGAGGTGGTGGAAGGGATCTTAAAGATATCTTGAAGATGTAGATCTGAGCGCCTGGACTCGCTGCCCGGCGGCGAGTTGACGAGGTAGGGGATCTCGGATTATCGGCGGGTGACCCTCGGCGGCCACGGTCGTTAGGACTTCCACAAACCCTGTGGCGACACAGGAACAAAAGAAGTTTGCGTGGCACCTTCTGTAGAGTTGATCTTAAATATGGAGGACTATCATGTGCGGAATTGTCGGTTATATTGGTCCTCAACCGGCGGCCCCTATTTTGCTTAAGGGGCTGGAAAAGCTCGAGTATCGGGGTTATGACTCGGCCGGTATTGCCGTGCGTGATCTCGAGCGGTTATCAGTCATTAAGACGGTCGGCAGGCTGCAAGACCTCCGCGCGCGCCTAGAGGAACAGGGAGTGCCGCAAGGCAGCCTTGGCATCGGGCATACGCGCTGGGCGACCCACGGCCGTCCTTCTGATATTAATGCTCACCCGCATAGCGACTGCAGCGGGCGCATCGCCGTAGTGCATAACGGGATTATCGAAAACTACAAGGAACTCAGAGAATGGCTGGTTGAGGAAGGACATACTTTTAAATCGGAAACGGATACCGAGACCATCGCCCACCTGATTGAACGCTTTTATGAGGGGGATCTGGTCGATGCGGTGCGTAAAACCATCAAACGACTAGAGGGCTCTTTTGCCCTTGGCGTGCTGCACTTTGACCAACCTCAGGAGATTGTGGCAGCTAGGCAGCATTCACCATTGGTGGTCGGGTTGGGGGATGGCGAAAACTTCTTGGCCTCGGATATCCCGGCTGTGCTTGAACACACCAAAAAGGTCTATATCATCGATGACGGAGAGGTTGTGCGCCTGACCTCAGACCAAGCGGAGATCTTTGATTTCGCCGGCCGGCCGGTGCGGAAGGAAATCTTCGAGGTTGCCTGGGATCCGGTGCTCGCCGAAAAAGGCGGGTATCCCCACTTTATGCTTAAAGAGATCTATGAGCAACCCCAGGCGGTGCGGGATACGCTCCAAGGGCGGCTGAACGGCGGCCGGGTTGTTTTGCCTGATCTTACTTTAGACCTGGCTTATCTGCGGGGTCTGCGCAAGATCTTCATTACCGCGGCCGGTACGGCCTACCATGCCGGTATTGTCGGCAAATATGTTATCGAAAAGCTGGCCCGCATTCCGGTTGAAGTCGATCTTTCGTCGGAGTTTCGCTATCGGAACCCGATGCTCGGGCCGGACTGCCTGACGATCGTGATTAGCCAGAGCGGTGAAACCGCCGATACCTTAGCCAGCCTGCGCGAGGCCAAACGCCTGGGTAGCAAGGTGCTGGCGATCACCAACGTGGTAGGTAGTTCGGTCACCCGCGAGACCCCGGAGGTCATCTACACCCTGGCCGGCCCGGAGATTGCGGTGGCTTCGACGAAGGCCTATACGACGCAACTCATCGCCCTGTATCTATTCGCCTTGTACCTTGCCCAAGAGCGGCAGACCCTCTCCGAGCAGCAATTGGCCGAATATATTGCGGCCTTAGAGCAACTGCCGCAGGCGATTAGCGCTACTTTGAGCTGCGAAGAGGCAGTTGTTGGCCTGGCGCAGGAGTTTAAGGACAAAGAGGACATCTTCTTTATCGGGCGAGGCTTGGATTATGCGGTGGCTATGGAAGGCTCGCTCAAGCTCAAGGAGATCAGCTATATTCATGCCGAGGCCTATGCCGCCGGTGAACTCAAACACGGCACTTTGGCGCTGATCGTCGAAGGTGTCCCGGTCTTCGCGCTGATTACCCAGGAGAGTTTGCGCGACAAGATGATTAGTAACATCAAAGAGGTCAAGGCCAGGGGTGCGACCGTCATTGGTGTGGCCAATGAGGGGGACCGCTTTGCTGAGGAGGCGTGCGACCAGGTCATCTTCATCCCGCGGACCAACGAGATCTTGACCCCGGTTTTGGCGGTGGCGCCGCTCCAACTCTTTGCGTATCATGCCGCCCTAGCCAGGGGTTGTGATGTTGATAAGCCGCGCAATCTGGCCAAAAGCGTGACCGTGGAATAGTCGGAGGAATATACAGGCGGACAAGCGGGTTACCCTAACCAGTGAGGTGACCCGCTTTGAGTTATTTGGCCTTCTTTGCGGTCCTGCTGGTCTTGGCGCCGACCGCAATAACAGTCAAGCAGGAGTTCAGCAAAAAGAATCACTTCGGAGCCATCGGCATCATCATCTATCTCGGTCTGATTATGGTCCTGGCCGTCTACCAGATCTTTCTCCGTTAGTTTATTCGATATAGGGGCTGCGGACCGTCATCCCCAGCCGGCGAATGATGACCTCGGTATCTACTGAAACGATCAGGTTAGGAAACTCTTTGTTCCAGTGGCCCTTCACTTGACGCCAGACCCGGTCGGGTACCTTGCGGCGTATTAGTTCTCCGAAGCCGAAGATATCGCTGGCCAACTCATATTTAGCTTTTTGGATGAGGTTGCGCATCAATGTGCTTACTTGTTCTTCAGCCTTCACAGCGACTTTGTTTAATACTTCGTTCGTAATCGTAAGTCCGCCCCGTTGAACCTCACCGAGGTCGGTCTCGTACCTTACCTTGATCTGTATCTCACTATTGCCTAAGTTGGACAGGTTCGGAATCACCTTTATTTTTCTGTAGTTTTCCCGAATGACAATTGTATAGGCAATGCCGTCAACCTCAACGCTAAGCGGGTTGCGCACCTGGCGTCCCCGGATGGATTCGAGCGCGAAGATTTCTTGGCCGTCCAGCCAGCCTACTTGGCGATCTTGGCGAAAAACTGCAGCTCCTTCGATCAGGAGCGCTTTGGGTGGGGGTTTTTCTTTTTCCTCATCGTGTTCGGAGCGGGCCGGCGGTGTAGATTCTTTGCAGATACTTACCCGAGGAATCACCGCCTCTTGACCGGCCTGGCTGGAAGCGTAGAAGTCGCCAACCTCATATTCGGTCGTTTGGCTGTGTTTGTGAGCAAACAATTGCAGCCGAGCCAGATACGCTGATGGTAGAGACTCTAAAGGGAAAGCTACCTGGAGAATATCCTCGATTGGTTCGGTGGTGACCAAGACATTGGTGTCCGGCCGCATTTGCGCATTGCGGTGAAAAGTGTCGATCAACGGTTCCAGGCCCTGGCGGGCTACGTTTTCATGGATGATCGCCGCTGCAGCATGGGCAAACTGGATGCGGCGACTGGAGCGCTTGGACAACTCCTGAAAGCACTCCCACAGAGTTCTTCCTTCGGCAGAGGCCAGCCAGTACGGTGGATTCTCACTACCGCCCTCGCCACCGCCACCGCCTGCGCTGCCGGAGCCCGCTATTTTGCCCGGAGCGGGTACGAGAATGGTCAATTTGAATTCTTTATCGCTTCCTTTGTCGATGCCAAAAGCGGTGACAAACGCGGTTTCTTCCATTTCGTTGCGCCCATAACACCCGGTCAATAAGGTCGCTAAGCTGATAAACAGGCATACCGACAAAAACGTTCTAACCAGCCTTTTCACTGCGGAACCTCCCGTTTCCCACGTATGATCGCCACCAGTAAGACTACGCCGGGGAAGAGTATGGAAGTCGGTAGGGTGTAGGTGGTGAATTTATCGACAAATTCGAGTACGGAGTAGTCGGTTTCAAATTGCAAGGAGAGTAAGATGGATAATAGGGCGGTCGGCAAGACCAGCGGTTGATAGGTCTTGAGTTCGAAAATCCCGGCTAAAGTGATCACGGAGGCCACGAGGACCATGCCGATTTTCAGCATTGAGAGGACAAACCAGAGGATGATGAAGATTGCTTCGAGCCTTTCGAAATAGATGCCGATTTTAATTCGACGGGCGATGCTAATTGCCGGGAAGGAGAGCGTGGTGACCCCCTCGTGTCCGTAGAGGCTGACGCCGCCGATGGTGATTAGGACCAAGGGGACCATGGCAAAGAAAATGCCCCACCCGAGGGCGGCAATATCATCTGTGGTTCGGCGCAGATGTGAGAGGATGACCGTAAAAACCACGACCTCGCCGAAGACCGCCCCGGCGTTAAGTCCGGCCATTGCGATGGCAGCTGGTCCCTTGCCCAACCATGGTAGATTCTGGCCGATGTCTCCGGAGGAGATGGAGATGACCAAAAGCGGGAGAATGCTCAGTACGATTAGGGGCAAAAAGACTTGGGCGGTGCGGGCAATGCTTTCGATCCCGCTATAAGCTAAATACGACATGATGATCATGCTGATGACCAGGACCGGTCCGATCGGCGAATCGGCCAGGAACGGGGTCAATATAGTCGTGGAAAACTCGCGAGTGATCACGGCAAAGGCCAGGGTGTACAGGAAAAAGAGTAGCGACCACAGTTTGCCCAGCCATTTACCGAGGACTACTTCGGACATACCCATCAGATCATGGGAAGGGAACCGCCGGTGGAGAGCGACTACCAAGCTGCCGACGATTACCCCGCCGAGCGATCCCACCACGACTCCCAGCCACCCGGCTGAGCCCGCAAAGTAGGCCATCGTCCGCGGTACGACGAGAAAATAGGAGCCCATGATCATTAAGGTTACTAAGACCGTTAGCTGGTGTTTATCAATATAGCCCTTGTGCATAGTCATTGCCCCTTTTGACCCTGGTCGGTTTGGTCGGTTTCCAACTGTGCCGGTTCCCAAGTGCGGATTTTTAACCGTTGGCGTAGCTGATCACGTGGGCGCAGAAAGCCCGGACGTTTTTGCATCAACCACATCGGCACCCGGAGGAAGGTATCTCTAAAGGCTTGGGTCGGGCGCCAGAGTGGTTCGAGGTAGGGTACGCCGAGCGAAGTCAGATTGGAGAGATGGATGATGACGACCATGATCCCGGCGGTCATGCCAAACAAGCCCCAGCCCGCCGAAAGAAGGATAAACGGATAGACCAAAAATCGCAGCACCAGCCCTTGAGAATATTGGGGCAGGATGAAGCTGGACAAGCCGCTCAAAGCTACAACAATGACCATAATTGGACTAGCCAGGTTAGCGGATACCGCAGCTTCGCCCAAGAGCAGGGCGCCAACGATGCCGACGGTCGATCCGACCGGGCTCGGTAAACGCAATCCGGCTTCACGCACGAGCTCGAGGGCGAGCACCATTATCAAAGCTTCGATGAAGGCCGGGAGGGGTACATTCTCCCGGGCTGCGGCAAAAGCCAGGGCAAGCGGAGTTGGCAGCATTTCTTGATGGTAATTGGTGATGGCGATGTAGAGTGCCGGAAGCAAGGATGAGTTAATTAACGAGAATAACCGCAGAATCCGCAAGAGGGAAGCGTACATCCAGCGCTCGGTATAATCTTCGCCGGTCTGAAAATAGGTTGAAAAAGTGGTCGGCACAATTTGGGCCATCGGGTTGCCGTCGATTAAGATCGCCACCCGCCCTTCGGAAATAGCGGCCGCCACCCGGTCCGGGCGTTCGGTGATCTGAACTTGCGGGAATGGCGAAAAAGGGTTGTCTTCGATGTATTCTTCCAGCATACCCTCGTAGGGGAGGATATCGACATCTACCGCGTTCAGCCGCTTTTTGACCTCGTGCACATAGTTGGGGTTGGTAATGCCGTCGATCCAGATTACCGCGACATCGGTGTGGCTCCGGCGGCCGATCCGCATCATATCGATCCGCAGGTGCGGTGAGCGGATTCTCCGCCTGATCAGGGCGGTGTTGACCCGGATCGTCTCGGTGAAGGCTTCATGCGGACCGCGTACTGAGGATTCGGTCTTTGGATCGCTGACCCCACGGTGCTCCCAACTTTTTGTGTCGATGACAATGGCTTGGGTTAAGCCTTCGACAAGAATGGCCGTATCGCCGGTGATGATCTTGTTGATCACATCTTGCCTGGTCGTGGCTTCGCTCGAGTTTGGTGTGGAGATCAGGCAATAGCGGATGTAATTGGCCAGATTCTCCGGTGTGATCTCCGCCTCATCTTTGCGGAGGTTGCCGAGGTAGAGCAAGGGCTGGATGATGGAGAACTGCTGAACAGTGGTATTCGCCAGCCCATCAATATAGATGATCGCGGCCGGCGTGGGCTCGGGTTTGGTGCCGATGATGAATTTGCGGACAATCACATCGACATTGTCGACACCCATGACCCCGGTGATGGCGGTTATATTCTCCTCGAGGCTGGTGCTGAGCGGTTCATCCGAACCATGTTGTCCAGGTTTGTGAAGTGGTTTGTTCAGCTCTTGATCGGTAGATTTGCCTGGCATCACCTTTTTTTCACCCTTCCATCCAGGTAAAGGATACCCGGGGGCAACTCCGGTTTATACAGTTTGGTTCGAGCAGGGAAAGAGTTGGCAACCAGAGAATACAAGCAAGGTTAGGTTTAAGAAAGGATGTTGGTGATGACCCAAGCAATGCGCGGCAGAACCGACCAAGACTACGAAAAGTTCATCGCTGATATCTTGCAGATGACCGGCTTAGATCTCAGCAACTATAAAGAAAAGCAGATGCGGCGGCGGATCAACGGGCTCATGGATCTGCTCGGGATCCAGTCGTACGCCGAGTATGTGCAAGTTTTGAAAAACGATCCGGCCAAATATGACCAGTTTGTTAAGAGGCTGACGATCAATGTCTCTGAGTTCTTCCGCAACCCGGAGCGTTGGCAGGTGCTTGAAACCAGGTTTATTCCGATGCTTCTGGCCGAAAAGCCTGACCTCAGACTGTGGAGTGCCGGATGCTCGAACGGACCGGAGCCCTATTCGCTGGCGATCCTGATGCTGGAGTTGGCCCCCCAAGGCAACCATCAGATTCTGGCGACCGATGTTGATAAGGTCGTCTTGGCCCAGGCCCAGCAGGGGGAATACACCATCCAACAGTTGCGACACGTTTCCCCGCCCCGGTTGGCCAAGTATTTTACCCCGCTTGGCAATGACCGGTATGCGGTTAAGCCGGAGGTCAAACGGTTGATCAAGTTTCGGCGCCACAACTTGTTAACCGATCCTTTTGAAAAAGATCTCGATTTAATTTTATGTCGTAACGTGGTTATCTACTTTACCGAAGAAGCGAAGCATATCTTATATCAAAAGTTCTTTGCTGCGCTCAGGCCGGGAGGAATGCTGATGGTTGGCGGAACTGAGCCTCTCTTGCGGTACAAAGAATATGGTTTTATCGCGCTTGATACCGCTTTTTATCAGCGGCCGGAGGGTAGATAAGGATTGGTGTACGGTACCGGAATTGATATTATTGAAATTAACCGGATTAGAACGGCGGCAGAGCAAAACCGGCGGTTTCTGAACCGGATCTTTACCACCGCTGAGCTTGATTATTGTTGGCGACGAACCAATCCCTGGCCGTGTCTGGCTGCTCGTTTTGCGGCTAAGGAGGCCGTCATAAAGGCCTTCCCAGGTTCGGGCGGTTCGCTTTCATGGCAAGATATTGAGATCGTCAAAGATGGGAAGGCGCCCAAGGTTCGTTTACACGGCCTGGCGGCCGAACGGGCTCGCCAGGCTGGAGTATTTTTTACCATTACGCTTTCGCACAGTCGCGAGTATGCCGTCGCTATGGCCTTGGCTGTGCCCCTGAATGGTGAGGAGGAGTAGCCTGCATGGAGTTGGTCACCACCGCCGAGATGCGTGAGATCGAGCGGCTGGCGGCGGTTGAGTGCGGGCTTCAGCCACGCACGCTGATGGAAAGCGCCGGCTTAGCCGCATTTGCTCTGGTGCAGCAGGTGCTTGGCGGGTCAGTTGCCGGCCGACGGGTATTAATCTGTGCCGGCAAAGGCAATAATGGCGGTGATGCGCTGGTTCTGGCCAGATACTTGGTTAACGCCGGGAGCAGAGTGGTCATCGTTCTGGCTGGCGACCGACGCTTGCTGCAAGGGTTGCCGGCTGAGGTTTTCAGACCGCTGCAGCTAATGCTTGTCGAGCAAGTTCAGCCGTCGGCCGGCAGGGAGCAGCGGATTATGCTGCTTGATTGCAGCATGCCGAATTGGCCTGTCCTGCTGCGCGAGTCTTTGCCGGTTGACCTGGTAGTGGATGGGCTGCTCGGGACCGGTATCAATTCGCCGCTTTCGGGGGTTTACCGCGAACTGGTCACCTTGATTAATGATTTGGACTGCCCTTGTCTCGCCTTGGACATCCCAACCGGGGTTAATCCCGATACCGGCGAGGTTGACGAAGTATGCGTCGAAGCCGACTATACGATCACTTTTGGCCGACCCAAACTCGGTTTGTTCTCTTATCCCGCTTATGCCTACGTTGGAGAGCTGGCGGTCAACACCATCGGCATCCCTGATTCGTTGGTTTCCCAGGTTGCTGCCGATCGGTTTTGGGTGCGTGCTGAGCTGGTTGCGAAGCTGTTGCCGCCGCGGCCGGCCGACGGGCACAAAGGTAGTTTTGGTCATGTTCTGATCATCGGCGGCAGTCTGGGGCTAACCGGTGCGGCGTGTTTGGCGGCAACCGCGGTGTTAAGAGCAGGTGCCGGCAAGTCGACCCTGGCCGGGCCGGCGAGCTTGCATGGTATTTTCGCAACTAAGCTCACTGAAGTCATGACGATTCCACTGCCCGAGACGGAAGGGCATTCGATCTCGGCCCGGGCCGCTGAGGTTCTCCGGGATCTGAGCGCTTTCGAGGCGGTCCTGCTTGGGCCGGGCCTCTCCACTCATCCGGAAACAGGCGACTTTCTCCGTGAGTGCTTAAGCGCAGTACAGGGCAGGCTAGTCTTAGATGCCGATGCGCTCAATATCATGGCCGGTGACCGGGATACCTTTCGAACGATACTGCAGAGCAAAAGCGAACCGGCGGTGTTGACGCCACACCCGGCTGAGCTGGCTCGGTTACTTGGGATCACTACGGACGAGGTGCAGAAAGCGCGGGTTGACTCGGCCCGAGAGGCAGCACAGCTATGGCGGAGCATCGTGGTTCTGAAAGGGGCGAATACGGTGATCGCCACCCCGGCCGGCAGAATATACCTCAATACAACCGGCGGATCAGAGTTGGCCACCGCGGGGACGGGTGATGTCTTAGCCGGGATTATCGCCGGTTTCATCGCCCAGGGTGCTCCTCCGGAGGCTGCGGCGGTTATCGGTGTTTACCTACATGGCCGGTCCGGAGTGATGGCCCGGCAAGCCGGGTTCGGGGCCGGACTCATCGCCGGGGATTTGCTCAACTATCTGCCACGAGCTTATGAGGAGTGCCGGCAAATTCGTATAGGAAGTGAGTAAAATGATTGAACTGCCGGTGGGCATGCGCCCGGCATGGGCAGAGATTGATTTAGATAATCTAGCTTACAATGTGCGAACCGTTGTCGAACACTCCAAACCGGCCGGAGTAATGGCGGTCGTTAAAGCCAACGGCTATGGACATGGAGCGGTACAAGTGGCCAAGGTTGCCCTGGAGAACGGGGTGAAGTGGCTCGGCGTCGGTCTGGTTGAAGAGGCTCAGGAGCTACGCCGGGCCGGGATCGCCGCGCCGATCCATATTATGAGCATGCCCCTCCCGGACCAGGCTGAAGCGGTCGTCCGCGGTGGGTTTAGCTGCGCGGTCAGTGATCTCGAAGTCGCGGAGGCTTTGGCCTTGGCCGCACGCCGCTATGGCCGGGTGGCAAAAGTGCAAGTCAAAGTGGATACCGGCATGGGCCGGTTGGGTGTCTTGCCCCAAGATGTATTGCCTTTTGTCGAGAAGCTGCGTCGGCTGCCACATCTGGACTTGATCGGGATTTATACACACTTTTCCAGCGCTGATGAGCAGGACAAAACCTATACGATTGCCCAATATGAAACTTTTAAACGGGTTTTGCGCGATTTGCATGAACACGGGATCAGTTTTTCCTGGGTCCATGCGGCCAATAGTGCAGCTGTTCTGGATACACCGGAGTTTGGCGAGAATCTGGTCCGTCCGGGCATTATTTTATATGGCCTCTACCCGTCGGCAGAAGTTCACCGGGACCTCAAACTCAGACCGGTTCTCTCGCTCAAGGCCCGGTTGGTGTTTGTCAAGCGGATCCCAGCGGGCAGCTATGTCAGTTATGGGCGTTCTTTCCGGGCCGCCAAGGCGATGACGATCGCCGGGGTGCCGCTAGGGTATGCCGATGGTTGGTCGCGACTATTGAGCGATAAAGCGGAGGTGCTTTTAGCCGGTCGGCGGGTGCCGATCATCGGCCGGATTTGTATGGACCAGTTTATGATTGCGGTCCCGCCGGATGTCGATGCCCGGCTGGGTGATGAGGTTGTGCTGATCGGGCGGCAAGGTGATGAGTATATCTCCGCTGAAGAAGTAGCCGCCCATATGGGGACGCTCAATTACGAGATCATCTGCAATATCGGTCCGCGCATACCCCGCGTGTACATCAAGAATGGCCGGGCAATCGCAGCCGAAAAAGTGGTGCAAGTTTCTTATTTCGATGATTAATGGTGCTGTGGACGGAGGGAAGCGATGGAGTCCAATATTTCTACGCTGGTGGCCTTTGTTGCCGGATTGGTATCATTTTTTTCTCCGTGCGTTTTGCCGTTGGTCCCGGTATATATCACTTACCTAACCGGCGGGGTCGAGCGTTCGCCGGAGGCAACCGCTTTTAACTGGCGACTGTTTAAGAATGCCCTCGGCTTTATCGCCGGCTTTACGGTGATTTTTATCTTGTTGGGTGCTTCGGCAACCGTACTGGGTCGGTTTTTACTGATCAATCAGGTGCTGATGCGCAAAATTGCCGGGGTGGTCATTGTCGTCTTCGGCTTACAAACCTTGGGCGTCTGCAAAATCAGCTTATTTGAACGCGAATGGCGTCCTGGCCTCCAAGCTCAGGTCACCGGCCGAACCTCCGCTGAGCTCATCAAATCGTTCTTGCTGGGAGCGGCCTTTGGTTTCGGTTGGACGCCGTGTATCGGTCCGGTCTTGGGGTCGATCTTGGCCTATGCCTCTACTCGGACGACACTAGCCGCAGGTATATGGCTTCTTGCCTGGTATTCGCTTGGTCTGGCCGTCCCATTTCTGCTGATCGCCTTGACGCTGGACCGTTTTGGCCACTATTATCTTCCTTGGTTCCAGAAACGCCTCGGTCTGATTAAGATCTTTACAGGTATCCTATTAGTCATTTTAGGTTTACTAGTTTATTTTAATCTCTTTTCGACCCTCGCAAGCTGGAGTTAAAGCCAATTTAACATTTTTCTCAGAAAAATTTCGCCAAGAGAAAGGATGAACTTAGGTGTCTGCCGAAAAGAGAACAAAGGGCCAGTTTTTTCCAGTTATCGTTGTTCTGATCGCTCTCATCGGAGGAGGACTATATTACTACGGGGTCTGGCAACAGTCGGTACGCCATGCGGTTGATAGTGACTTAGCGGCTCCCTTTGAGGGTTCCCTAGCCCCTGATTTCACCCTCACCGACTTGGCGGGGCAAAAGGTTCGCCTCAGTGATTTGCGCGGCAAAGTAGTTTTTCTCAACTTCTTTGCAACCTGGTGTGAGCCGTGCCGCATGGAGCTGCCGGATTTTAACCGGATGCACCTGCGTTTTCAGCGTGAGGGCAGAGAAGCTACCTTCTTGCTGGTTAACATCCAAGAGCAGCCGACTACGGTCAAGCAGTTCATGCAGGCAAACAGGTACTCAATGCCGACCCTTCTTGATACTGATGGCAGTGTCGCCGCCAGATACCTTGTACAAGGGATACCGGCAACCTTCATTATCGGCCCGGACGGTAAAATTATCACTAAGAGGGTGGGAGCAATCTCCGCCGCCACGCTCGAAGCTTTGGTCAAGCAGGTGGTGGAGTAGCCGGCTCGCCCAAGGAGGATGATTCGCTTGCATGAACGACTCCAATTTCTGCAGGAGAAACTGACGGCCAAGAACTATCGGGTAACTCCCCAACGGCTGCTAATTATGCAGATCTTTTGCGACCATGAAGGTGAGCATTTAAGTGCGGAGGATATCCACCGTCTTGTTCAGGAGCAGTTTCCGGAGATAGGCTTAGCTACGGTCTATCGGACTTTGGAGCTCTTTGCCAAAATGGGGATCATCGAGCGAGTGCATTTCGGTGACGGGAAAAATCGTTATGAGCTCAGCCAGCACGGCAAACATGCCCACCACCATCTGATCTGCATCAAGTGCGGCGATGTCGCGGAAGTCAACGAGGATTTGTTGGAACGGCTGGAAAGGTCGATCGGCGAAGTATATGAGTTTGATATTCTCGACCACCAGGTTAAGTTTTACGGCTATTGTCATCGTTGCCGGAGAGGAGAGAGCAAGTGACCAGCGGAGTAAACTCTTTTGATCTTGCGGTGATCGGAGCCGGACCCGGCGGATATGTCGCCGCCCTCAAAGCTGCAGCCAAAGGTCTGTCGGTCTGCGTCATCGAGGAGCGGGAGGTTGGCGGGACCTGCCTTAACCGTGGGTGTATCCCGACCAAAGCTTTGGTTGGGGTGGCCGAACGATATCAGAGTATCTTAGCGGCTGATAAAGTGGGGATCAGAGTCACGGGTGCCACCCTAGACCCCGAGGGCGTTTGGATCTTTGTGGAGAGTGTAACTGCGCGTTTACGTAAAGGGATCCAAAGCTTGTTTGACCGGCATGGGGTTACCTTGATCAGCGGCCGGGCAGTGCTGCGCGCGCCCTCCACCCTGGCTGTTACCAACCACGCCGGGGAAGTCTGTGAATACCAGGCCGACAAGATCATTTTGGCCACCGGATCGCGGCCGCGGGTCTTCCCCGGATGGGAGATCGATGGTGAGGTTGTTTTAACGAGTGACGACTTGCTGAAGTTGCGCTCAATCCCGCAGTCGCTTATAGTTATCGGCGGTGGATATATCGGCTGTGAGTTAGCCGGAGTCTTTGCAGCCTTAGGTTCACAGGTGACCATTTTGGAGGCGATGCCCGAGATCTTGCCGATGTTGGATGCTGAGATCACCAAGCGCCTCAAAAGTTTCTTGAAAAGACAAGGGATTACGATCAAGACGGGGGTCATGGTCGAGTCAGTCCGGGCTGAGCATGGTCGCGGCGTAATCATGACCGCGGATGGTCGGTATGAAGGGGACAAGGTTTTGATCGCCGTCGGGCGGGTGGCCAACTCGAGCAACCTTGGCCTGGAAGCGGTTGGTGTGGCGCTCAATCAGCGGGGCGAAGTCATCGTCGATGAGCAGCTCTGCACCAGTGTTCCGGGGATTTATGCCATTGGCGATCTTGCCGACCAACCGTACAAATTAGCCCATGTTGCTTCCAAGCACGCCGAGATCGTGGTCCGGCACATGAGTGGCGAGGCGGTCGCGATGGATTACACGGCGGTGCCGAGCGTCGTCTTTACCAGCCCGGAGGCGGCTGCGGTGGGGCTCACCGAGGAGCAGGCCAGAGAGCGGGGGCTCGACCCGATCGTCGGGCTCCAACAGTTCACAGCCAACGGCAAAGCGCTGGCTGCCGACGACAACCGGGGGTTGGTCAAAGTCATCGCCAACCGCGAGGGCAAGCTGCTCGGGGTACACATCTTGGGACCGCATGCCTCGGATTTGCTGCCGGAAGCCGTTTTGGCACTGGCCGAGGGTATACCGGTCGCGCGGTGGGCCGAGGTGATCAGAGCCCACCCGACTTTGGCTGAGACCACCGCCGAAGCATTGGTTGCATTGCTTGAAAGCTAAATCACCGCGTTTTTCGGGCGACAACGGAGCGGATGACTTCCAGGGCTTGTTCAATATCTGCACGCTTAACATCCTTATGGGCGATAAAGCGGATGAGGTTGCCGCCGAAACTATTTGCCAACACACCGTTGGCTTTGAGACCGGAGATGAATTCGTCTGGATTCAGTCCGGTCTTTTCTATGTCACAGATTACAATATTGGTCTGGACCGTATTTAAGTCCAGCTTGATTCCGGCGATTTTGGCCAGGCCCTCGGCGAGGTGTTTGGCGTTGGCGTGATCTTCGCTCAGGCGGTCGATCATGGTCTCCAGCGCCACCAGCCCGGCGGCAGCCAGAATGCCGGCTTGGCGCATCCCGCCACCAAGCAATTTTCGGTACTTGCGGGCGCGGTCAATGAACGAGCGGGAGCCGGTGAGCACCGAACCGACGGGGGCGGCTAGTCCTTTGGAGAGACAAAACATCACCGAGTCGCTCCAGCGGGCGATTTCCCGGGCCGGCAGACCGAGATAAACGGCCGCATTAAAAATCCTGGCTCCGTCGAGGTGGACGACCAGACCATGATCATGGGCGGTGGTATAAATGGCTTCCATCACTGTGGGTGGGGTGACGGTACCACCCAGCCGGTTGTGAGTGTTCTCTAAGCAGATCAATTTGGTTCGCGGAAAGAGCAAGCTCTGCGGCCGAATAGCTGCCGTGAGTCTGTCAAGCGCCGTGGGAGAATGTAAAGCGGGTACCGGGTGCAACTGCACCCCTCCGGCGACTGCCGGAGCAGCCAGTTCATAATAGAAGATATGTGACTCTGAATCCACGATGACCTCATCACCGCGGTCGGTATGCGCGAGTATGGCTACTTGGTTGGCCATCGTGCCGCTCGGAAGAAAGAGACCGGCTTCTTTGCCCATTAGTTCGGCTGATCTGGCTTCTAGTTCGTTAACAGTGGGATCCTCACCATAGACATCATCTCCAACAGCCGCGGTGGCCATCGCCTCCCGCATTTGTGGGGTTGGCACGGTCACCGTGTCGCTACGCAGATCAATGAATCGCTCAATGCCCATCCGAATGCCACCTTTGTTCGAACTGTTATCTCTTAAGTTTACTGTAAATAACGAGATTCCTGCCTGAAGAACCATTTTCTGGGACGTTCGACTCTAGGAGTGATTACCAGTTAATGGCGAAATAAGCACTGAGCAGGGAGGGAAATCGGATGGAACAGATGATTTTGCTGGCGGCCTGGACTGCCTTTCTGATCAGTCTTGCAGTCTCGGTCATTCACTTCAACTTGTGGATCCGCTTAGTTCAAGTGCAAGCTCTCATGTATTGGGCAGTTGCCTGGGGTCTGTACGCCGCGCGGTTTGCTCTTGACGGCTTGGAGCGGCTTTATCCAACCTTCCCCCTGTGGAATATCCTCCTCGATATCAGTACTTGCTTTGCCGGCGTTTTCTTTGCTTATGGTGTTTGGCAGATCCGGCCGGTGGCGCGCCGGTGGCACAAATACCCGGTGCTGGTCGCGACTGTGATTAGTATCTGGAGCATTATCAATAATCTATTTGGGGCGAGCCCGCAGCTTTCTACGGTTTTTTCGTCCTTTTTCCTCGGTCTGATGCAGATCTATGTCGGCTACTTTTTCCTGCGCTTCTTCCAATCCATGGCTTTTTGGCCGAGCTTAGGAGTTGGATGCAGCATGATCTTGGCCGGTCTGCACAAATTTGACTACCCATTTCTGCGCTACTTTTCGGAGATCGCCCCTTATGGATACTGGATTACCAGTGCCTTGACGGTGGCGACCGCTGTTTCCATGCTCCTGATCAGCTTGCAGAGGATGAGTCGCGAGCGAGACATCCTATTTCGCCGGTATAAGGCGCTCTTCGAGAATACACGGGATATAATTTTGCTGATTGACTTGGACGGCCGGATCGTCGATGCGAATCCGATGGCGATCCAGACCTACGGTTACACGGCCAACGAATTAAAGCAATTAAGCATTTATGACCTACATCACTCCGAGACTGAGGGCGAGGTTGACCGCTTAATACGCGAGGCTGATACCGGCGGCATACTGGTCCGGGTGCACCATCGCCACAAAAACGGGGAGCTCATTCCGGTCGAAGTGAGTTCGATCGGATCAGCGGTGAACGGGAATCGGATACTCTTCACCATCATCCGTAACTTGACCGAGCAACAGCGTATGCAGGCGATGTATGAAGCGACTTTTGAGAGCACCGGGACTGCGATGTTAATTGTCGAAGCTGACCTTACTATTGTTCTAGTCAATCGCGAGTTTGAGAAGATCACCGGTTATGCTCGGCAAGAGGTCGTTGGCATGGCCAAATTGCCGGATCTCATCGTGCCGGCGCAACGCGGCCGCTTAAAGAGCGATTTGCACAAGTTCTGCAAAGAATTAACTTTAATCACCAAAGATGGCCGCCCCATCGAGGTCCTCTGCACTATCCAGCAGATTCCGGGAACCACGCAAAGTGTTGTCTCCTGGCTGGATATTACCGAACGCATCCGGGCAGAGGAGCAAGTGCGGTACCTCAGTTTTCATGATAAATTGACCGGCCTGTATAACCGCGCTTACTTCGAAGAGCAACTGCAGCGCCTCGATGTGCCGCGCCAACTGCCGCTGGCCATCATCATGGGCGATGTCAACGGCTTAAAGCTGGTAAATGATGCTTTCGGACATGCGGTGGGGGACCAGTTATTGGTGGATGTGGCCAGAATCCTCAAGTCGTCCGCCCGGCAGGAAGATATCATCGCCCGCTGGGGCGGGGATGAATTCATTATTCTCCTGCCGCAGACCAGTGAGAGCCAAGCGGCTGCAGTAGCCGCCCGGATCAAACGGAATTGTGCTCAGTTTAAGACCGCGAATCTGATTAGTCTCAGCATTGCGCTCGGGGTGGCCGCGAAGAGTTCGCCTGAGCAGTTGATCCATGATGTGATCCAGGTGGCCGAAGACCGGATGTACCGCGATAAGCTGCTGGAAGCGAGAAACTTTCGCAGTTCCTTGTTGACCTCCTTGATGAAAAGTCTCAAGGAACTGGAGACGGAGACTGAGGAACATACCGAGCGCCTAAAGGAGCTGGCCTTAAAAATCGGGGTTGAGTTGGGCCTAACGGAGACTCAGCTGAATGAGCTGGCTTTACTGGCGGCGCTGCATGACATCGGTAAACTCGGCATTCCGGATGAACTGCTCCGCAAACCAGGGCCCTTAACGCCGGAGGAGTGGGAAATCGTGAAACGCCATCCGGAGATCGGCTACCGCATTGCCAGTTCGGATCCGGATCTGGTGACGATTGCCGATGCGATTTTGGCCCACCATGAGCGGATGGATGGCACCGGCTATCCCCGCGGCTTAAAAAATGAGCAGATCCCGCTGAATGCCCGGATCTTGGCGGTCTGCGATGCTTATGATGTGATGGTGTATGGCTGTCCGTACAAAGAAAGGCTGACCGAGGCGGAAGCCGTTGCGGAGATCCAGCGCTGTGCGGGGACCCAATTCGATCCGCGGGTGGTCGAGGCTTTCCTGAAAGTTGTTAGAGACCGCGTCGCGCCTGCTGAATCAGATGATCCGCGGTTCGCGCAGCCAGAGCCATCACCGTCTCGGTCGGATTAACCCCGCCACCGGTGACAAAGATCGGTGCTCCGGCCAGGTACAAGTTCGGATGGTCATGAGTTCGGCCCCACTGGTCAACGACGGAGGTCCGCGGATCAGCACCCATCCGACACCCACCCATCAAATGAGCGGTATCCGGGATAACAAATTCCGGCTTACCCCCGGCCGCTGTCAGGATTTCTTTCATTTTGGCGACGGCATGATCGATAAGCTTTAAGTCATTATCACCATAGCCGAAGGTTACCAGCGGTAGCGGCAGACCGTTGTCATCTTTTTCGTCTGCCAAGGTCACCGTATTCTTTTCTGACGGCAGCACCTCACCAACCTGGGTTATGCGAGCATAGAAGTTAAAATCCAACATGGCCCGGCGCAACTGTGGGCCCCAGGTTCCGGCGCCGACACTGATTCCGGTTGCCATCGCCACCGGCCGGGCTCCGTGGGCGTGCAGCGTGTAGCCGCGGACAAATCCTCGTGTGTGATCCGTTTCATAAAAATCCTGCGTTGTAGCCAACACCGGTGTTCCTTTGTAGAGGCGGATCTCTTCGGGGAACTTCGCATAGACATCGTAACTGCTATGCGGCATGATGCCCTTCCCGACCATCCCGCTGGAGTTGGCCAGTCCGTCGGGGAAAGCAGGTGTGGCTGAGTTGAGTAGCAGGCGGGGCATCTGGACCACGAAATTGGCCAAAATGACAATTTTGGCCGGTTGGCGATACTCGGTCCCATCATGGACGAAGATCACTCCTGTGACCCGACGGCTTTTCTCATCCACCTCGACTTGGGTCACGGTACAATCCGGCAAAACCTCCGCTCCGGCGGCGATAGCCTGAGGAATGTGTTGGATGAGCGTGCTGAACTTCGCATTCGGCAGGCAGCCTTGGTTGCAAAAGCCCCGGTTGATGCAGGGCGGCCTGCCGTCAAAGGGCGCCGAGAGAATGGCTAGCGGTGTTACGGCACTCTTGATCCCGAGCTTTTCACAACCTTGGCGGAAGACCACGGCGTTGGCGCTCAGCGGTTCGCGTTCCGGATACGGGTATGGCCCGGCAAAAGGTCCCCAGGGGAAGTGTTTTGGGCCTGATACGGCGATCTCCCGTTCGATCCGGTCATAGTATGGTGCGAGGTCAGCGTAAGAGATCGGCCAGTCGTCAGCCACCCCGTCCTGACTATAGACCCGGAAATCACTCTCGTGAAACCTGAGAAAGACACCGGTGAAATGGACGGTGCCGCCGCCGACACCGCGCCCGGTGTTGTTGTGTCCCATTTTTAAGGGGTTGTTTCCGGCAACCAAGACAGTCTCCTGCCAGCCGAGTTTCTGCATACTCAGTTCGTCACTAGCGAAGTCCTGCTGGGGATCCCAGAATGGTCCGGCTTCGAGCACCACCACTTTTAAACCGGCCCTGGCCAGATCCCGAGCCAGAACCCCGCCGGCCGCTCCGGCCCCGACTATACAGATATCGACTTCTTGATCACCGAATCTACGCTGCATACTGCTCACTCCTCCCGCTGTGCTTCCCAGGGGTCGACGAGCCCTGGTCCGGTTCTGACATAGCCCCGCGGATAGGCTGGTCCACCATGACCAATCTCCGACCAGATCTTTGGGTGTGAATAATAGGCTTCAACGGTCAGCGAGAGCAGTTTGGTAAAAGCCTCTTTCTGCGGTAGGTTCATCCAGATGCCATCAGCCGGGATCTGCCCGCGCTCGAGTTGGCCTAAGATTGTGTGTTGTTCGTCGACGGTCAATTCAGGAAATGGTTTGCCGTAGTTATCCCGGGCCGTCTTACCGAGCCCGGAAAGGGTGCGGCGAATCAGATCCGCTTGAGGCGGTACACCGGTTTTTCGCTGGCTTTCTCCAATCCGTTTTCCCAGCGTATCGTCAAAGTGTTTGACCACATAGTCCAAGATCTCGGAGCGGTCATCGTCGATGAGGGCGGCGACAACACTGTAGAGGGTTTTGGTTTCGGCAGTTGTCAGGTGCTCGACCGATTCGAGCGGTAAAAGGCGCGCTTCGACAATCTTACGAGTATGCGGATCCCAATCTTCGGCAGCATCCAGCACGTTGTAGTGCGGATAATGCGACTTGGTAGCCACCCAATCACCTCCAGTAGAGGGCGACCAGGCCCAAAACCCCTAAGGCGCTGAAGATTAGCGGCAAGATGATCGGTGGGCCGACCAAAAAATTCGTGGTCTGGTAGCCCCCCACGCGCTCGCCAACCCCGACGAAATGGTAAGCAAAGCCGACAACTCCTCCGGCGGTGGCGAGCCAGAGGAGCCCGCTGGTAACGGGTTCGAGCCAGGTCAGGTTTAATAAAGCGAGTGCGGTTGCGGCCACGGCCACGGCCGGTCCGACGATTACCGGCAGCCACATCGCATAGTGCCGGAAGTTTTGGCGGTAATGATACATAGTCACCTGGGCAAAAGTCAGCAAGTAGCCCAGGCCAATGATTAAGATACAAACCCGATTAAGACTCCAACCTGTCCAGATCATCGCGTCATCTCCTTAGAGAGTAGTTTGTCAAGTTTTGACCCGAATAATCCCAATTTTGCGGACATATTCTGTAGCGACACGGGGGGAGGATGATGAGCAAGCGTACGACATTTAATCCGCGGATCGCCTCCGAAATGGCGGTCGTATTGGTGGTTGCCCTGTTGCTCTTTGGTTACTTGCGCGGGCAACAAGAGGCAGTTGTGACGACCGGGGATTTGGGCGAAAAAGTGATCTTTGCTTTTACCGATCCGGTAGGGGATGATCATGGTCCGGGTAACTATCGCTACCCGACCCATCCGGGGTTTGAGCCGCACAAGAGCTTACTTGATTTGTTAGCTTTCCGCGTTCTCACCGCGGGTGATGAGGCCTGGTATGAACTTGATTTCGGGTTAATCACCAACCCGTGGAATGCTCCGGAGGGTTTTTTCCACCAACGTATCGATATTTACATCGACAGTCGGGCCGGTTTTGGCCGCACCATCACGCCCCAGCCGGGGGCTAATGTTACCTTTGCCCCCGAATACCCCTGGGACATCTGGCTGCGGATCGCACCTTGGGGCGGCAGCCGCGCCTACTATCTCGAAAAAGATGGTGAGCAGCTGGTCGAGCGACGGGGGATCACGGTCGGCGTCGTCGGTGATCGGACGATCCGGGTGGTGGTGCCCCGGGAAACCTTGCCCATGCCAACCGAGCAGTGGCGCTATTACGTCCTGGTTGGTGGATATGACAGTTTTGGCCCGGATGAGTATCGGGTTGTAACCACGCAAGGCGGTGAGTGGACCTTTGGCGGAGGAACTGATGCCAATCTCGACAGCAACATTATTGATTTGCTGGCCCCCAAAGGCGGCCGGCATAGCCAAGCCGAGCAGCTGGCTTATGATCCTGAGGCCCAAACCGGTGCGGTCTTGTATCCGGTCGGCAATGTGGCTAATCAGGAGGCGACACCCTGGCTCATCGGCACCTTGGCTCTCTTGGTCGGCGGGGTTGCAGCCGTGTACTGGCGCCGGCATCACAAAGCTGAGGCCTAGATGCATGATTTGGCCGAAGAAATGCCAAGGTAGTGGTGGGGTGTTGCTCTATGCTCATTACTGCCAAACTAACCTTTGCCGAAGCGGTTGCTCAAGAGTGGTGGTTGACGAATGGCATCGGCGGTTTTGCCGCCGGAACGCTGGCCGGCTGCCTCACCCGCCGCTACCACGGTTTGTTGACAGCGGGTTTACCTTCCGGTGCCCGCCGCTTATTCTGGGCGAAGCTTGAGACCACTGTCAAATGCGGCGACCGCCAACTGGACCTGGCCACGAATGAGTTTAGCGACGGTACCATGCATCCAACAGGGTACCGTCATCTGTTATCGGCGCAGGTTGACAGCGACTCTCTCCAGCGGTTTTATGCCGGGCAGGGGCTGATCATCGCGGAAACAATCACCATGGTGCCCGGGGTTAACGCCACTCTCGTCGAGTATGAGGTGGTTACAGCTCCCGCCCCGGTCGAACTGGTGCTAATTCCCTTGGTCAACCAGCGCGATTATCATGAGATTACCCTTGAACAACTCCCTTTGGCGATCGAATACTCCGAACGGGAGTGCCTGGTCAGACTGGCGGATGCCGCTGAGCGGCTCGCCTTGGTCGCCTCCCGGGGAGAATTTCTCGCTGAGCCTGATTGGTACTACAACTTTCATTACCGGATCGAACGGTGCAGGGGTTTGTCGGATCAAGAAAACCATTTTCGGCCCGGCCGTTTCCGGGTGGTGTTGGCGCCTGGCGAACGGGTGCAGATCACCGGAGAGGTTCTCAGCGGTCAGCGTAAAGCGTCGGGCTGGCAAATCGCAGATATCCTCGAGCGGCGCCGGCAACGCAAAAAGCTGTACCACGCCCAAGTCGAGGCCTACTGGCAACGCTACAATATAACAAGGCAGAAGATTACGGACAATGAGCAATGGCTGTGGCGGCGGCTCTTAACTCTGGCCGATGCCGCGCGCAATTTTATCGTGCAGATCGGCAACCGGCAAGATATCATCGCCGGCTATCCGTGGTTTACCAGTTGGGGCAGGGATACGATGATCTCCTTACCCGGCTTATGCCTGGTTACCGGCGAGCATGAAACCGCTCGCCAGATCCTGTTATCCTATGCCGAACATATCCGCGGCGGGTTGCTGCCCAATCGGTTTCAAGAGGATGGTGGCGCGGCCTATAATACCGTTGACGCTTCGTTATGGTTTGTGGTGGCAGTTTACCACTATTTGCGAGCCACCGAGGATCATCAGTTCTTGGGTCGCATTTGGCCGGCGATCAATGCGGTGATCCGGGCCTATTTGACCGGAACCGAGTACAACATTCGGGCCACCAGCCTCGGTCTCATCTTTGCCGGGAGCCCGGGGGTTCAATTAACCTGGATGGATGCGAAAGTGGGCGAGTGGGTGGTCACTCCGCGCCATGGTTGTCCTGTCGAGATAAATGCCCTTTGGTATAACAGCTTGCAGATCGCTGCGCTCCTGGCCGGCCAGGTCGGGAGGTCCGACCTCGCCTTTCGCTATGAGGCAACTGCGGAGCTGGTGCAGCAGAGCTTTGCGCGCGAATTTTGGAACGACGAGCGGGGCTGCCTGTATGATTTGATCCTGCCTGATGGGCAAAAGGACCCGGCGATCCGCCCGAATCAAATCTTGGCGGTGAGTCTGCCATTCCCCTTACTTAGTCGCGAACGCTCGAGACAAGTGGTTCAGCGGGTTTTTGAACATTTGTATACCCCCGGTGGGCTGCGGACGCTAGCCCCTGGGGAGCCGGAGTATCGCCCCCGCTTTGCCGGACCGGCACCTGAACGAGATGCTGCCTATCATCAAGGAACGGCCTGGCCGTGGCTGACGGGCCAGTTTATCAAAGCCTATCTCCGGGTCGCCGACTATGCCCCCGCTGCGGTGCGAGCAGCCAGGCTGTTGCTCGATCCGTTGGTGATCTCGCTCGCTGAAGCGGGGCTGGGCTATATCTCCGAAATCATGGAACCGGAGTATCCGTTCGCGCCGCGCGGCTGTCCGGCCCAGGCCTGGAGTGTGGCCGAGGTCTTACGAGCCTATGTGGAGGATATTCTGCCCTATCTACCGGTTGATCAGCGTGCTAACGGCGGTTTACGGTTACGGTAGAGTGTGTACAGCTCGCCGACGGTTTTGATCGCCAAACCTTTCCGACGCAATCCCTCGATTACTTGTGGCAGCGCCTGAGCCGTTTGCTGACAACTGTCGCTGGCATGCATGAGAATGATGCTGCCCTGCCGGGCCTCTGTGAGCACATTTTTTACGATCTGATCGACTCCGGGGTTGAGCCAATCCTTTGAGTCGACGCTCCAATGAATCGCGGTCAATCCGGCTTCTCTGATTGCGCTAATCGCTTCCGCATCGTAGTCTCCATTCGGGGTGCGGATAAACTCAATATCTACCCCCGTGACACGTTTAATCGCTTCCTTGCTGGCGGTGACTTCGCTGATGATCTCAGCGCGGCTGAGCGGGCTGTAGTTGATGTGGCGATGTCCGTGACTGGCAATCTCATGACCCTCATCGGCTATACGTTTGGCGAGCTCGGGATGGCTTTCGACCCAGGGACCGGAGAGGAAAAAGGTGGCCGTAACCTGCTTTTCTTTCAGGATGTCGAGGATCGGGCCTGGACTCTTTTCTCCCCAGGAAATATCGAAGGTCAGGGCTACTGCCGGTTCCGAGGTGGGAATCAGGTAGATCGGACGATCAATTGCACCGTTAACAGCCAAATCGAGAGAGTATTGGTGGAGAGAGGCGGTCACGATGATCACCATAAGAAAGAGCGCGTACAGCGCTTTGGCTTCGCGCATTCCGGTCACCCCTTTGAGCGTGGCTTTGCGACATATATTTATTGCTGCCGCCCAATATACATGAGTTGAAGAGCTCAGTCGGAGGTGCAGTGATGGATCTGCTCGCAGTCAGACCCCGGTGGATTATGAGCACGGCTCTGACCTTGGTGCTGCTAGGGATGGTGCTCATGACCGCTTGGGCAGCCAGGGTCAGCCTGCCCCCGCTTTTTGGCCGGGTTATCGTTGTTGATCCCGGCCACGGTGGGATTGATAGCGGGACGCACGATCGGCGGGGGTTAATGGAAAAAGATCTGAACCTGGCCATCGCGCTGCGCCTCCGCAAGCAGCTCCAAAAGCTGGGAGCTTTTGTGGTGCTGACGCGGGACGGCGATTATGAGCTCAGCTATATGAGTAATCGCTCGCCATCCCGGCATCAGCGCGATCTCCATTCACGTGTGCTGATCGCCCAGCGTAGCCAAGCAGAACTGATGCTCAGCATCCACATCAACGCTTCGGGCAGCCCGCATACGCGTGGCAGTATCGTGTTCTACCAGGCTGACTCGGAAGCGAGTAAGCGACTAGCTCGCCTGATCCAAGAAGAATTACGCAAAGTCGCCCCCTGGCACACCCAGTCTCCGCTCGCCGGACGAGTCTACTATATCTTACGCACCTCACCGGTGGTCACCGCCCTCATCGAAGTCGGTTATTTAACCAATCCGGAGGAGAAAGACCTCCTCTGCCAGGCCGAATATCAAGAGCAAATCGCCTCCGCCATCAGTACGGCAGTCCTGCGCTACTTTCACGAATAAAAGGGATCAAGAGACACATGCTAACTTTATCCACTTTCCGAGGTGATTAAATGAGGATATTGATGGTGTCATGGGAGTACCCGCCTAAAATTGTCGGTGGGTTGGCCCGGCATGTCCAGGAACTATCTGAAGCTTTGGCGGAGCAGGGGCACACGGTTCATGTCTTGACCGGTCCCTATTCCGAGGGACCTGAAGAGACGGTCGCCAATGGTGTACACATCCACCGGGCTAACTTAGGATACCCCGATCCCCGCGGGTTTTTTGTCTCGGTGTTAAATTTGAACTTCGGGTTACTCGAACAAGCGATCAAGCTGCTCAGACACGGGTATACCTTTGATCTGGTGCATTGTCATGATTGGTTGGGGGCCTACGCAGCCAAGGTGCTCAAGCATGCCCTGGATCTACCGCTGGTGGCGACGATTCATGCCACCGAATATGGGCGGCATGGTGGTCTCCATAATGATCTGCAGCGCCAAATCAGCGACTCGGAGTGGTGGCTGACCTATGAGAGTTACCGGGTCATCTGCTGCAGCCGGCATATGTACAATGAGTTGCGGTCTTTTTTTCAGTTGCCCGCCGATAAGCTAACCGTCATCCCCAACGGAGTCAACCCGGCGCGGTTTGAGGTCGCCCCCGGCGTGGATTTGCAGCAATTCCGCCGCCGGTATGCGGCCGACCATGAAAAGCTGGTCTTTTTTATCGGGCGAATGGTGCGGGAAAAGGGGGCTGCCGACTTGTTACGGGCGGTGCCGAAGATCCGCCACTATTGGCGCGATGTCAAGTTTGTCTTGGCCGGCAGTGGTCCGTTTCTCGATGAACTCCGACGGCTCGCCCATCATCTGCAGATTGATGAGGCGGTGACCTTCACCGGTTTTATCAGTGATGAGGAGCGCAATAGTTTTTATGCCGTCGCAGATCTCGCGGTTTATCCGAGCTTATACGAGCCGTTTGGTATTGTCGCTCTGGAGGCGATGGCGACCAAGACCCCGGTAGTAGTAGCAGACACCGGTGGATTCGGCGAGATCGTCATTCATGGAGTAAATGGCTTGAAGGCCTATCCGGGTAATGCCAATTCTTTGGCCGATAACATCCTGACTTTATTGTATCGCCCTGACTTAGCGGTAGAATTGGCCCAGGAAGCCTATGCCGAGGTGCAAACGAAATATAACTGGCAGGCGATTGCCCAACAGACCGCCGAGGTCTATGCCCAGGTCGTCACAGGAAAAAGCCGGGTAGAGCCGTGGTATCAACATGAGGTACCGGGCCGGTACGAGTATACGGTGGCCAAAGGAGGAGTCAAATAAGCATGAAAGCGGTTGTTATGGCCGGGGGGAAGGGGACCAGGCTGCGGCCCTTGTCGTGTGATTTACCCAAACCGATGGTGCCGATCCTCAATCGTCCGATGCTCGAACACATCTTGGAGCTGTTGAAAAAACACGGGATCACCGACGTGATCATCACCATCTGTTATCTGCCCGAGCAAATCATGGCCTATTTTGGGGATGGTTCGGAGTGGGGTATGCGCATCACTTATTTCATCGAAGAAACCCCTTTAGGAACCGCTGGAAGCGTGCACAATGCAGCCGAACTGCTGGATGAGACCTTTCTTGTTATATCCGGGGATGCTTTGACCGATTTTGACTTAACGACGGCCATCAGGTACCACCGCGAGAAAAAAGCGCTGGCCACCCAGATCCTCACTAGAGTTGCCGTACCGCTCGAATACGGGGTGGTGATCACCGATGTTAATGGCCGGATCAGGCAGTTTCTGGAGAAGCCCTCATGGAGCGAGGTCTTTAGCGATACGGTCAATACCGGGATCTATGTGCTGGAACCGCGGATTTTTTCCTTTTATGAAGCCGGCAAGGAGGTAGATTTTTCTAAAGACCTCTTTCCGTATCTGCTCAAGAAAGGTGAACCTTTGTTCGGTTATATCGCCGACGGGTACTGGTCGGATATCGGCAACTTGGAGCAGTACCGGCTCTCGCATTTTGATCTATTGGATGGGAAAGTCGGTATCAGATTTGACGGCCGCCGGTTGGCTGATGATATCTGGATTGGCTCCGGAACCATTATTGAACCGGGTGCGACTCTGAAAGGCCCCTGTTACATCGGGCGCAATTGTTATATTAGCAGCACGGCGGCGATCGGGGAGTATACGATAATCGGTGATAACTGTACAATCCAAGCACAGGCCGGCGTGAAACGCTCGGTGCTGTGGCGTAATGTCTATGTCGGCCGCGGCTGTGAAGTTAAAGGGGCGATCCTAGCCGACCGGGTGGTTCTAAAACAGGACTGCCAGGTCCTAGAGGGAGCGGTAGTTGGCAAGGGCTCGACCATCGGACGCGGGGTCTTGATCAAACCGAATGTGCAAATTTGGCCGGACAAGCGGTTGACAGACCGGTTGGTACTCACCTCCAGCTTGGTCTGGGGGAGTTGTTCACCCCAACACCTCTTTGGAGATAGCGGGGTTTCCGGTACCGCTAATGTCGAGATCACTCCGGAGTTTGCCGCCAAGTTGGGCGCTGCCTTCGGGTGTCTGTTCGCGCCGCGCAGCAAGGTCGCGGTGGCCACCGACGGCGGAAAAGCAGCCCGTGTCTTAAAACGAGCAGCGATCAGCGGCTTACTCTCTAGTGGGGTGAGCGTTGCTGATCTGGGCAGCGTGACCGCGCCGGTTTTGCGGCAGACCATTACCGCCCGCGGTCTAAGCGGAGGTCTGTTCCTCCGGCTCGCGGGAGCAGATCAACTGAGCATTGACTTTTATGACCAGAGCGGGTTGCCGCTGGCCAAAGGGGTCCGCCGCAACCTGGAGAACTTGTTTTTCCGCGAAGATTTCGCCCGTCCGGCACCGGAAAAGATGGGAGAACTGTACTATCTGGCCGGGTTAAACGAACGCTATCTGGAAACTCTGTTCGCCTCGAGCGCGGAGCGCTGGCTCGGGTCCCACCTGCGAGTGTTCATTGGGTATACCGGTAAAGCCTTATCTGAATTGGTACAACTGTTGGCTCAGCAGGCCCCGACGGTTTTTGTCGGCCGCGAACTTGCAGATTCTCGCGAGTTAGGTCGGGAAACCTTGGCCGCCCGAGCCGACCTGGGTTTGTGGATCGAACCGACAGGGGTGGCATTTAAACTAGTTGATGAAACAGGCTTACTCTGGCGTGAGGAGATGGTCTGGAACCTGCTCGTTTACGGGATGTTCCTGCGTGGCCGGCGGCAGGTAACCGTGCCGATTACCGCACCGGGAAGTGTTGAAAAGATCGCCGCTAAATTTGGGGCTACCGTCCAACGCTGCAAGGCTGACCAGCGGTCCGTATTGTTAAGCGAGCCACCCCCGCTCGGGCTGCCGGCTTATGATGGCTTGGCCGCCTTGGCCTTGGTAGTCGAAGTCATGCTGCGGACCGGGTTGCCGCTTTCCGCACTGCGGGAGGATTTCCCGGTGCCGGTGCGTAAAACCACTAATGTTCACTGTGCTTGGGAGTACAAGGGTAAGGTGATGCGGTCGTTGTTGGAAACCGCGGGGCAGCAGCGAGTTCAGCTTTTGGACGGGGTTAAGGTCTTTCACCAGCATGGCTGGGCCTTGGTTTGGCCGGATGCCGAGGAGCCGCTTTTTCACATCTTGAGTGAGGCCGAGACCTTGGAAGAGGCCGATGCGCTGACGAAAATGTACCTGGCCAAAATTTCTCAGATCATCTCGTGAACTTTTCTGCGTTGCGCCCCGTCTAAGAGATAAAGGATTGGCTTAGAGGGGGTTTTTACAATGCTACGCAAACTTGGTTATTTGGTAGTGCCGGTGCTAATCGCTGTTATAGCTTACGCCGGGTTTGGTGCCGGTGCGGACCGGGCGCTCGCCGGAGCAGACCCGGCGCGGGAAATCACGGTTTACAACCAAAACTTCGCACTTATCACTCAGGAGATCCAGGCGGTACTGGAGCCGGGCAGTAACTATCTTCAATGGACGGATCTGCCGCCAACCGCTGACGGACAGTCTTTCCGAATCGATTGGGGCCCCAATGGCGACAAAGTACGGGTCCGGGAGCAGAACTTTACCCCGGGTTTCAGCGGTCAGTATGAACTGTTGGCAGCCCATCTCGGGCGGCGGATTGGTGTAACCGTTGAGGGTGGTGAAGAGCTTCTAGGCGTGCTTGCCTCTGCCGAATCCGGCCAGATTTTGTTGGAAACCGAGACCGGGATCGTGAGTATTAATCAAGATAAGGTCGTCAAGATCCGGAGCCTGGAGCCTAATCCCGATTATAGCGTTGTCCCGTCCTTGGCGGCACGCGTCTTCAGTGATTTAGCCACAGCGCAAAATGTTTCGGCTCGTCTCAGCTATCTTACCCATGGCTTAGATTGGCAGGGCGATTATCGGTTGGAATATGATCGGGTGAGCGGGGTTGCCCATTTGGATACCTGGGCGACCGTAACCAATCATAGTAATTTCGATTACGGCACCGTCAAGTTGCGTTTGGTCGCCGGCGAAGTTAATACGACCCCGCAACCTATTCCGTTAGCTTATGACCGGGCGTTTAAGACAGCGGCTGCGCCTGAATACGCCGTCAGCAACGATTTGGCCACCCGCTCCGATTTCGCCATCTACCATCTGTATACGATCAACGAACCGACCGAACTGCGGGCCCGACAAACTAAGCAGCTGCGTCTGGTCGAGGCCGTGGCGGTTCCGATTGAGGAACAGTTCATCTACGATGCCCGGATCAATCCGCGCGAGGTTGGAGCTAAGCTCGTCTTCACCAATAACGAGGAGGCTGGGTTAGGTTTGCCCTTGCCGGCCGGACGAGTACGGGTCTTTATCGCCGATCAGACCGGAGCGCTGCGGTTTGCCGGCGAGGATAACCTAAAGAACTTGCCGCAAGGGGCCAAAGCCGAGATTACCCTCGGTAATGCCTTCGGTTTAACCGCGGAACGAGTCCAGACCGAACTGGTGCGCCCGACCAAAGATTCCCGGCAAGAATCGTACCGGATCACCATTGCCAACGGTGGGGACCAAGCGGCGACCGTGATCGTCCGCGAACATCTCGATGCCGGGGCTAATTGGGAGATTATCAAGCGGAGTCATAAGTTCACCCAGACTTCGGCAACACAAGTCGAATTCGCACTAACCATTCCCGCCGGGGAAGAAGTTAGCCTGGAGTACACGGTTCGCTATCTCTATCAGGCATAGAGCCTATAGTCAATGGTTGAGAAGATGTTGTCCTTCGCCTCGAGGTCGGCAAGCCAGCCTTCATCGAGGCGTTCTTCTTTGATCTGCCGGTAGATTTCGGTGAAACGATGAATATGCAGTTTGAAGCGTTTACGTGCGTAAGCGGTCACGGTTCCCGTTTTCATGATAAAAGCCCAGTCGGAACTTTGGGCGAGCAGCAACTCTCTGGCGGCTTGGTTCAAAGCCCGGCGCAGCAGTCCGTCGGCCTGGGGATAGGTTTGGGCCAGCTCTTTCATTCTGGCTGCGGCTTCATAGAGATGTGGGTAGAGCCAATCATTGGCCCCGTTCAGCCACACTTCGTTATACCCTTTCCACCCCCAGCTGGACATGGTCGGTGTCGAAACCTGATTGCGGGGATATTCTCTCAGATAATCACTCGGGGTAATTAATTTGATTACCTGCTGGTCGTAACAGATCTTGCGGACAACATAGTCCAACCACTGCGGGCCTTCGAACCACCAATGACCGAAGAGTTCCATGTCATACGGGGCGACGACGATCGGCTTGCGATCCATGATCGCAGCCAAGTACCTGATCTGATGTTCACGGTTAAAAACGAAGTTGCCGGCGTGGATGGCGGCTTTTTCGCGGGCGGCTGCGGGGTTGTACAGCTCTTTGTGCGGGGTTGGCCCGGTGATCCGGTAGTACTTCAAGCCGGTATGGGTCCGCTCACCGTTTGGTTGGATGTACGGATAAATATAATCCTGGTCGAGGTCATATCCGATATCCCGGTAAAAGTCACGGTAATCATAATCACCGGGATATCCTTCTTGCTGTGACCAGACCTGCTTGGAGGATTCGAGATCCCGGCCGAAAGCAGCTAATCCTGAGCGGCAAAAGATCGGGGCAAAATTACCATAGCGGGGCCGCGGTGAGGCGAAGAGCAGACCATGGGTATCCAGAATGACATATTTGATGCCATTGGCCACGAGCCAGCGGTCTTGGCCCGGGGCAAAGCCGCATTCCGGCAGCCAGAAACCGCTGGGGTCGCGCTCCAAGTGTTTGCGGTACGTTTCGACGCCCAGCTGGATTTGGGCGCGGGCCGCTGTTGGGTCGGCGTCTAAGAGCGGCAGAAAACCATGGGTGGCGGCCGAGGTGATGATCTCCAGAATCCCGGCTTCTTGCAGACGGGCGAAGGCGCCGACGAGGTCGCGCTGATATCGCTCATGGAAATCAAAGCGGTTGGTCTCGAACAAATCGCGGTACATGCAGACGATGCGGTGTTCCGCGTAATTGGCCGCGGTGCGGTCCAGTTCTTTATAGGTTAATTCGAGCGTTTTGGCGAGCGACCGGCTAAACCGCTCCATCAAGAGGTTGTCACGCAACATCTCTAAGAGCGGCGGGGTCAAAGAGATGGTGATCCTGGCCGGAACCCCGTCACGCAGCCAGCCTTCGAATACGCGTAGGAGAGGCAGATAGGTTTCATTAATCGCTTCGTACAACCACTGCTCTTCTAAAAAATAACTGTGCTCCGGATGGCGCACAAAGGGCAGGTGGGCATGCAAAATGAAGGCCAAATAGCCCTGACTCATGGTGTTCACCTCGTTTGATAGGTTATCTTTAGCTCTTGGGCTTGCGTGAGATCTTGATCAGGGGAGGTGGCCTGGACCACCACCGTGAGCTCCCCTTCTCCGAGCGGTAGCGTATAAACGAACTGCCCGGCTTGATCGGTTACTAACGGTTGGCCGTTCAGCATCAGACTCGCCCCAGGGGTTGTCTTGCCGTAAATGGTGAGGAAAGCGGTCGTTTCCAAGCTCAGGTCTTGGTCTTTAGCTGCCGGCTGTGCTAGGCCATAGGCGCCAATAGGACTGGAAAAACTGGAGACGGCTTCCGAGCCAAGTTGCTGGGCCAAGTGTTCGCCGGCTGCGTGCAGCAGTTCTTCCGAGCCCATCATTTGCGTGAGGCCGACGCTCATCCCATAGAGCTCTTCGATGGTTAACCATTCTTCATCGGTGACTGCAGAGAAGGTATTGCGCGGCGAATGGACCTGATTCGATCGGGCCAGGAGCGTGAACCGGCCGTCCGGCTCCAATAGGCCAAGTTCACCGTAATAGGTGGTATCCGGTTCGGCCTCCGTACAGTACCAGCTGGTGGCATCGCCGATCCCGTATTGGGTGTAGGTGATTTTTCCATCCGCGACCTCATAAAGACGTAAGACTTTAAACCGATTCGCACCAAATGTCGCTGAGAGTCCCGGATGCAAGTTCCAAAAGGCGAATAAGCATTGCGGATCTCTGACCAATAAGTAGAGCGCCGTTCGCTCATACGGCGGGGGTAGCGGCGGCTCCGGTTCACTAACGGCAGGCTCGAAAACCGGCCAGGTAATTGTGACATTCCGTGGCCGGCGAGGGACTTCAGCTTTGCATTTCATTGGGCACACCTCAGATCTTGAATACTGTATTAATATCCACGTCAAAAAGCTGATTTATTCTCCGCGCGACCGGTCAAATTAAGTACGGTGGTGTATTGATGCCGAGAGCTTTAGTCATCGGAAATGGCAAGATCTTAGTTAACTTTGATGCCAAACTGAATATGCGGGACTTTTATTACCCTTATGTCGGACAGATGAACCACATTATGGGCCACAAAAACCGGATCGGCGCCTGGGTCGATGGCCGCTTTCTCTGGTGCGAAGATGAGCGCTGGCAACATACTTTGCGTTATCTGCCCGATTCGTTGGTAACCGATGTTAAATCTACTTGCCCGGAACTAGGCTTGGAACTGACCTTAAATGATGCGGTGCACTTTCGCCGGAATATTCTGCTGCGCCGGCTTACAGTGCGCAATTTGACTGCTGCAGAGCGCGAGGTCCGGCTCTTTTTCACGCATGACTTTAGTATTAACCAGACCGATGTCGGAGATACCGCCCTGTTTGATCCGTTGAGCCGGGTGATGATTCATTACAAGCTAAACCGGGTCTTTCTTATTGGTGCAGCGGTTAAAGGTCGGGCCGAGGAGAACCCTTTCTTTCAATATGCGACCGGTACCAAACGCTTCGGTGGCGCGGAAGGGACCTGGCGTGACGCCGAAGACGGCCAGCTGGAAGGTAATCCGGTCGCGCAAGGTTCGGTTGATAGTGCGGTCTCCATTCGTTTTGTCATCGGCCCCCACGGAGAGCAGGAGCTCTGGTACTGGATCGCGGTTGGGGAGAGTCTCGCCGAGGCCCGCGAACTTAACGCCCAGGTTAAACGGGACGGGCTCGATGCGCTGCTCCATGAGACCAAGGTCTATTGGCAAACTTGGGTGACCAGAAATCCCCTTGATTTCGGAGACCTGCCCCCGCAGGTGATAGAGGCCTATAAACGCAGCCTTCTCGTGGTCAGAACCCAGACCGATCAGCGGGGAGCAATTCTCGCGGCCAATGATACCGATATCATGGAGACCAACCGCGATCACTACAGCTACTTGTGGCCGCGCGACGGGGCTTTGGTCGCCTATGCGCTGGATAGTGCCGGATATCATGAGATCAGCAAGCGGTTTTTTCGCTTTTGTACGAATCTACTAAGTCCGGAGGGATTTTTCTGGCATAAATATAATCCGGACGGCTCGCTCGGATCCAGCTGGCATCCGTGGGTTCGCGATGGAAAACCGCAATATCCGATTCAAGAAGATGAAACCGCCCTGGTGCTCTGGGCGCTCTGGCACCATTATGAGTGCACGCGTAATCTGGAATTCATCGAAGAGTTATACGCTCCGTTAATTCAGCGGGCAGCCAATTTCCTGGTTAGTTATCGCGATCCCCAGACCCATCTGCCCGCTGCCAGTTATGACCTTTGGGAGGAGCGCCGCGGGATCTTTACCTTTACCGCGGCGGCGGTTTATGCTGCCCTCAAAGCCGCCGGCAATTTCGCTCGTCTGTTCGGTCATTATCGCCGGGCTCTCACCTATGAGGTGGCCGCCGGTGAGGTCAAAGAGGCGATCTTGACTTATCTCTGGGATGAGAAGAATAGCCGCTTCCTGCGGGGAGTCTATCCCACCGCCGAGGGGCTCGTGAAAGACTACACTCTTGAGAGTTCCGTCTTTGGGGTCTGTGAGTTCGGGGTCTTGCCGCCTACCGATCCGCTCGTCGTCAAGACGATGCGGGCGATCAAAGACGGCTTATGGGTCAAAAGCAGGGTTGGTGGTGTAGCCAGATACACCAATGACTATTATCATCAGAAATCACAGGATATTGCGACGATTCCTGGCAACCCGTGGTTTGTCCCCACCTTGTGGCTTGCCCTGTGGTTGATCGAGGTCGCCGGCGAACTCCCCGAATTGCACTCTGCGTTAAATCTTTTGGAATGGTGTGTGGAGCATAGTTCCGAGGCCGGAATGATGGCCGAACAGGTTGATCCCTACAGCGGCACACCGCTGTCGGTCTCGCCGCTGACTTGGTCGCATAGCACCTATGTTTTGGCCGTTCAGCGTTACTTACGCCGGTACCGTCAACTTACCGGCAGGCAGGAACCGCCGGCCTGATCGGGGAAGTAGTGGGGCAGAGGGGGCACGCTAGATGTCAAAATTTGCTGGAGATCTGCATACCCATTCGTTGGCCAGCGGTCATGCTTATTCAACCATCACCGAGATGGCCGTGGCTGCTGCGGAGAAGGGCTTGACCTATCTGGGACTCTGCGAGCACGGTCCGAACATGCCGGGGGCGCCGCACTATTATTATTTTGGAAACCTCAGAGTGGTCCCGCCCCAAATCGCCGGTGTCAATATCCTCGCCGGGGTGGAAGCCAATATCATCAATTGCGACGGTGAACTCGATCTGCCGACTCGGATCTTGGCCAGGCTGCCCTGGGTCTTGGCCGGGTTTCATTCCGATGCCGGCTATAGCGGGGGCTCGCTTGAGGAGAATACCCAAGCGGCGATTAAGGTCTTAGCCAATCCCCTCGTTGACGGATTGGTTCACCCAGGTAACCCCACCTACCCGCTCGATTATGAACAGGTGGTTTCGGTCGCGGCCGAGCTTGGCAAGGCAATCGAGATCAACAACGCCTCGTTAACGGTGGTGCGTCAGGGGAGCCTGGAAAACTGTACTCTGATTGCCCGCTTAGCGGCCAAACTACGGGCACCGGTCCTCATCTCGAGTGACGCCCACTTTGCCGATGATATCGGGAAACTGGATGCTGCCCTGGCCTTAGCGAGAGAATGCGGGATTAGCGATGATCAGATCATCAACCTTACCGCCGAGGGCATCGAGGCTTACTTGGCCAAACGGGGCAAACTCAAACGACAAGATTCGGCCAGCCCACAAGTTTAGTTATGGTCGCCAGCGTAAAGGTTGGAGAAAGTAGTACAGGTCTTTGAGGAAACAGAGCAAGATTGCGTACATCAACAGTGGCGGTGGCGGAGGATCAGCTTTAACCCACGCGGTCGTGATGATCAACAAAAAGTAGAATAAGGCCTTAAAACCATAGAAAGTCCTGGTGCTGATGGCTTGGGTGTAGTACAGATGGCCGGCCCACAAAAACAGGGCGAGGTTGATGATCATCACTCCGGCTGTCAGCCAACTCATAATGACAAGCCACCTCCTTCCCGCTTTAGGTTTAACCTATAGCCCCCATGGCAGCAGGTTTTTGTTGCCATGACCGCGAATATCTCGGCTTATGAAGAAGTTGCTCTTGATCTTGCTCGTGGTTAGTTTACCCGCATTGCCCCTGGTAGCCGAGGCCAAGCCGCAGCAGCCGACCGAGCTGGCCGGGCTTTGGGTGGTGCGGTTTAACTTAGCTACTCCCGATGAGATCGACCGGATCATTGATACGGCGACGAGTGTCGGGATCCAAGATCTCTTTGCCCAAGTATGCGGCAGAGCTGAAGCCTATTACACCTCGTGCATTTTGCCGCCGGCCGATGGGGTTCCGCCGGGTTTCGATCCTCTTGCCTACCTGATTGACCGGGCGCATGCCCGGGGACTGCGGGTGCATGTCTGGGTAAATGCTTTTACCGCTGCCAACAGAGGTTCGCGGCCCAGCTCGCCCGAGCATATCATTTACCAACACCCGGAGTGGGTCCAGGTCGACAAGACCGGACGATCACTCTTAACCTACGGGCCCCAGGAGGCTCCCGATGTACCGGCTATCTTCCTCGATCCGGGCTCTCCCGGAGTTAAAGAGTATCTGGCGGAAATTGTGCGCGAACTTATTGCAAATTATGCCGTTGACGGGGTGCATTTGGATTATATCCGCTATCCCGGGCCTGAATTCGGCTATTCCGCCGGCAGTAGAAGCGCTTTCCAAGCCTTAGTCGGTTGGGATCCGGCGGTCGCGATAACTTCCGAGCTTTCTTTTAAACAGAAGGTCTGGGATTTGTGGCGCCAGTACCAGGTGACTCAGACCGTTGAGCTGATCGGCCGGGTCATTGCGGAACAGCCACGACGGATAATCTATTCCGCCGCGGTGGTCTATGATCTCGAACGGGCGAGGAACAAATATTTTCAAGATTGGTCCGCCTGGTTAATCGAGGGTAAAGTCGATTTTGTGGTGCCTATGGCCTATTTTGACCGTTCGGACCAGTTGGTGCCGGCTTTGCACGAGCTCAAGGCTAAGGTCGGGACGACCAGGGTTTATCCCGGGATCGGAGCTTATAAGCTGCAAGGCAAACCAAACGAGTTGCTCGACCAGATTCAGGTGGTTAACCGCTTGGGTTTTTCCGGGATGGTCTTTTTTGAGTATCGCACTATGGCCGAGGGTAATCTTTTTGCCGCCCTCCAATAAAGAAACGCAATCAGCGGGGTGAACTGGGAAACACTAGCTGTGCTATTATGCGAGCGCAGCTTTTTTGTTATAGGAGGTTTGCCCATGAAACTGATTGCCGATTACCATACCCATACCGTCTACTCGCATGGCACCGGCAGCGTGCTGGAGAATGCAGCAGCCGCCAAACGCCAGGGACTGCAAATTGTCGGAATCGCCGATCATGGACCGGCCAATCTGTTCGGGATCGGGGTCAAAAAGCTCTCCGATTTCTTACAGATCAAAGCGGATGTTTTTGTTGCCCGCCGGAAGCTCTCCGGTATCCGGGTGTTGGTTGGCGCGGAGGCCAACATCATCAGTACCGATGGGGATATCGACATTCCACCGGAGATTCTGGAACACCTGGATTACCTGCTGGTCGGGCTGCACCCGCTGGTCAAAACGGCGCGCCCTTCCGATTTCTGGCATCTCTCACTCTCTAATTTCTTGGGTAAGAGATTTAAACAGTGGGATACGCGAAACCGGTTTTACAATACCAAAGCGGTGATTCGTGCAGTGGAGCGCCATCCGGTCCTGGCGGTGACCCACCCGGGCTATCGCCTGAACATCGATACTAAAGCTCTGGCGGCAGTCTGTGCTGCCAGGGGTACCGCGCTGGAGATTAACTGCAATCATGAGCATATTACACCCGAATATATTAAGATAGCTAGGGATGTAGGCGTCAAATTTCTGGTCGGCAGCGATGCCCACCGTCCGGAGGATGTAGGTCGTCTCGAGCGTGGACTGATTCTTATTGCGGAAACCGGACTCTCCGCCGCCGACGTTCTCAATAGCGCCGGTCAAGGGGACGAGGACTCCCGGGAGGCCCACATACACAGGGGAGGAATCAACTCCCGGCTCGCCGAAATTAGACGGAAGAAGCGGGCGCATCGACTCCAGTAAATTGAGAGGGATAGAGCGTTGGATTTCGTCATCATTACCGGGCTTTCCGGGGCGGGTAAGACGGAGGCTGTACGTAGTTTCGAAGACCGCGGTTTCTTCTGTATTGATAACCTGCCGCCGATGCTGGTACCAAAATTCACCGAACTTGTCGCTCAGTCCGGGGGCACCGTTTCGCAGGTGGCCGTCGTGATGGATATGCGGGGCGGCAAGTTTTTTGATGACGTTTTTGAGGCCCTTAAGGAGCTGGAGAAACGGGGGATCGCTTATTCGATTCTGTTTCTGGAGGCCTCCGACGAGGTCTTGGTCCGTCGTTTCAAGGAGTCACGCCGTCGCCATCCTTTAGCGCCGGACGGGACGATTCTCGATGGGATTAACTTGGAGCGCGAGCGGTTACAGGAGTTGCGGGGCAGAGCGACACATATCATCGACACCTCCAACTTGAAACCGCGGGAATTACGTGAGAAGATCAAGGCGCTCTATGGTGAAAATACGCTCAACGGCAAGATGCACGTCACTATCACCTCATTTGGCTACAAACACGGGATACCGATCGATGCGGACCTGTGTTTTGACGTCCGCTTCTTGCCTAATCCGCACTACGTTGATACCTTGCGTCCCCAGACCGGGCTGGATGCGCCGGTGAGCGAGTATGTGACGCGCTGGCCGGTTACCCAGCATTACATTAAGCAACTGGAGAACTTCCTCTCCTTTCAACTGCCGCTTTTTGCAAGCGAAGGCCGGTCGGAGTTGTCAATTGCGATCGGCTGTACCGGTGGGAGACATCGCTCGGTGACGATCGCCGAGAGTCTGGCCTCCTTCATCCGGGAGCGAGGTTACCCGGTTACGGTCGAGCACAGGGATATCGATAAGTAGGGTGATCCCACGGTGTATACCAAGAAAAAACACTGGTTCAACTGGCATGATCTGCGCTGGCTGCGGCCGGGGATGCGTTTTAAACGGTGGATCATCCTCATTGTTTTGGGCACCTGGCTGGGGGTGACCGGCCTGGAAGTAGCAATTGGTCCGGTCTTTATTACTCCGCTCTGGGTGCAGGCATCTCGGGTATGGGCACAGATTGCGGTCTGGCTGGATATGGCCTCCAGCACTGTATCCCGCAGCTCAGGTTTTCTGATGATCCTCCTCGGGTTAGCCACCGTCGCTTACGCTATCCGCCAACTCTTGCGTTCGGTTGCCGAGGTCCTGTTTAAAGGCAATGACTCGGAGTTTTTTGATTATTATCTCACTCAAATGCGCTTGCGGCGCGGGCCGAAAGTCGTGGCCATCGGCGGTGGGACCGGGCTATCGACTCTCTTGCGCGGCCTCAAAGAATACACCAGCAATATCACCGCGATTGTCACGGTTGCGGATAACGGGGGCAGCTCCGGGCGGTTGCGGGAGGAGTTGGGGACTTTGCCTCCCGGAGATATCCGCTCTTGTATCGTTGCCCTCGCCGATGCCGAGCCGTTGATGAAGAAGCTGTTTCAGCATCGTTACGGTCCAGAGTTTTCCGGTTTGGAAGGCCATTCGTTCGGCAACATCTTTATTGCGACCATGTCCGAGATCACCGGGGATTTCGAAACGGCGGTTCGGGAGTCGAGTAAGGTTCTGGCGGTGCGGGGTAGGGTGTTGCCTTCAACTTTGGAAGACGTTACCCTCGTCGGTCACTTCACCGACGGCAGTACTGTCGAAGGGGAGGCCCAGATTCCCAAGGTCGGCAAGCGGATTAGCCGTGTTGAGTTGCGCCCCGGCAATGTCAGGCCCCCAGAAGAAGCAATCCGCGCTCTGCAAGAGGCAGACTTGATTGTCTTGGGTCCAGGTAGCCTCTATACAAGCGTGATCCCCAATATTCTGGTTGCCGAGATCAGAAGAGCGGTGATGCTGGCCAAATGTCCGGTCGTTTATGTCTGCAATATCATGACCCAACCGGGGGAGACCGATGGCTATACGGTGAGCGACCATCTCAAGGCCCTGGCCGACCATCTTGGCAAAGGGGTCGTGGATTATGTTGTCGCCAACGTATCCGAGCTTCCATCCGAGGTGTTGGCCAAGTATGAAGGTGAGAATGCGAAGCCGGTTGTCCTGGATCAGGAGGCCGTGGAAGCAATGGGTGTGAAAGTTTTGACCGGACACTTTGCGACCATCGCCGAACACGTCCGCCATTCTCCGCTGGAGTTGGCCGGGTTTTTGCTGAATCTGATTCAATAGACCGCCTGCTGGGAAATACTACTCACAATAGGTGTGAGGAGGGTTTCCCATGGCTAATGAGGATTTGGCTCAAGCGGTTAAGCAGGCCTTGGACGCAGAGAAAGACTTGCAGGGTTACGATTTGGCGGTTCGGGCTAACGGTGACAAGGTTACCATCACCGGTGTAGTTGATGTTTTGGCGGAAAAATGGCACGCCAAGCGGGTTGCTGAGCAAGTCGCCGGGGTGAAAGAGGTTGAGGCTGCGATCACTGTGAGCACCGACGGACAGTTAGACGACGGAGATGTGCGTTTCGAAGTCGGCGAAGAGCTAGGTTTGCTTCCGGAGGATGAGGTGCGGCAGTTGAGCATTCAGGCCGACAAGGGAGTGGTGACTTTGCGCGGAACCGTCACCAAGCCGGAGTTGGCTGAGGATGCGGTGCGAGCTGCCGCCAAGGCGCGTGGTGTCGTAGATGTGATTAGTAAAATCGAGGTAAAGGATTGATAGAATGAGGGCGTGGGGGAGCGCTTTGCTGCCGATTGTGGTAGCCTTCTTTTTCTTGGCGGGCTGTTCTGAACCTGTGCTCAACACCCAAACCGGCGAGACCGTCACCAAGACGCTTATGTATAACCTCCCTGCTGATCTCGGCGCAGTAGCTGACCAGGTTATGGTCGAGATTGCCCGGGGTCAGGTTACGTATGTCAACTCGGCGCACCGGGTCACGGTGGTGAATTTGCGGGTACCGGCTGAATATGCCGGCGTATTGGAAGAAGCCACGCTGACCTGGGAGACCGCTGACGGCGTGCTCCAACCGCGTTTGCAACTGCCGGAGGGTTTTGACCGGCAATTAGTGGATTTGGAGATCGCGATCAAGTATCCGGCCGAGCAACTACCGGCGCGCATCATGGTTGCGGTCGGGACGGGTGATGTTGTGCTGACGGGGGTGCGCGGCGAACTTGATATTGCGGTCGAACATGGCTCCTGCCGGCTGGAGCAGGCGATTTTGCAAGGCAATTCACGTGTTGTTGCCGGTGGCGGCGTGCTTGCCGATCTGGCAGATTTGCGACCGGGGTTGCACCGGTTGGAGGCAGGCTTTGGTTTGCTCGAAGTCAGCTTGCCGGCGGATGCCGGGGTCCGGGTTGTCGCCCGGGCTGACTTCGGGGAGATCTTGTCCCATCTCGACTTCGGTTATTTAGAACTCTTTGATGATACGGGGGTTGGGGCCCGACTCACCGGATGGTTGAATGCAGGGGGAAGCGAACTGGAACTGCGGGTGACAAGCGGCAATATCTCCCTCTTCCCACGTTAGCAGGGAGGGATGAGCGATGAGTTTTTCCCAAAGCACGAAAAATGAATTGGCACGGTTTCTTACCGATACCAACTGCTGCCAGCGGAGCGAGTTGAGTGCTCTCTTGGTCTTTAGCGGTTCGCTGGAGATGCGGGCCGGTCACCGACCGAGCTTGGTAATCGTAACGGAGTCGGCTGCTGTGGCCAGAAAGGTTGTTAAGCTCACCCGTAACTGTCTGGAGGCACAGACCGAGATCCGGGTCCGTCGCCGGGAACGACTGCAGAAAAATTTGAGCTATCAGGTACGAATTATTCCGGCTGCTCCGGTGGGCGAGGTCCTACAAGAATTGGCGCTGGTGGATAGTTTTCACCGGCCGGTCTGGGGGATTCCCTGGCCGCTATTGCAAGCCGATCATTGCCAATGGGCTTTTTTGCGGGGGGCATTTTTGGCCAAGGGCTCGGTTACCAACCCGGAAAAGACCTATCACTGGGAGATCAGCCTCGAGGAAAAGTACCTTGGCGAAGAAATGATCAAGCTGGTCAGGACCCTCGGGGTGAACCTCGGATTGACCGATCGAAAAAAAGGGTATCTCCTGTATTCGAAGAATGCTGATGAGATTGCGAATTTACTGGCGGGAATGGGCGCCTATAATGCGATGCTCGCTCTGGAGAATATCAGGGTGCTGAAGGAGATGCGCAACACCGTCAATCGGCAAGTGAACTGCGAAACCGCCAACTTGGACAAGACGGTCGAAGCGGCCATGCGGCAGATTGCGGCTATCCGCCGTTTGGAATCAACCGGTGGGTTCAAGCGCCTCTCCCCTAAGCTGCGCCAGGTAGCGGAGGCTCGTCTGGAAAACCCGACCGCCAGCCTCAAGGAGCTCGGTGAATTGTTGGATCCGCCGGTGGATAAATCGACCGTGGCCAGCAGACTGCGCCGAATAGAACAACTCGCCAAGGAAGTTCGGGCGTAGGCAGGATTTTCCTACACCCTTACTAATACATACTATTGCGAACGTCAAGCCTAAAAAGGAAATTCTTAGATCAACAAGGAGGAGATTTATGTGACGGTACGGGTAGGGATAAACGGATTTGGACGGATCGGCAGACTGGTTTTCCGCGCCGGTTTCGGTCACCCGGATCTGGAAATTGTTGCGGTCAACGACTTAACCGATCCGAAGACAAATGCGCATCTGCTCAAATATGATTCTGTTCACGGCATCTATGACAAAGAAGTTTCCGCTACCGAAAACGGGATCGTTGTTGACGGCACCGAAATCAAAGTGTTGGCACACCGTGATCCCGCTGAGTTGCCCTGGAAAGAGTTAGGGGTAGACGTGGTTATTGAGTCGACAGGCTTTTTCACCAAGGCTGAAGACGCTCGCAAACACATTGCTGCGGGGGCAAAGAAGGTCATCATTTCAGCCCCAGCCAAGAACGAAGACATTACCATTGTTATGGGTGTTAACGAAGACAAATATGACCCAGCCGCCCATCACATCATTTCGAATGCTTCTTGCACTACCAACTGTCTGGCTCCGCTAGCTAAGGTGATTAACGACAATTTCGGTATTGTCAAAGGACTCATGACTACCGTTCATGCTTATACCAACGATCAAAAAATTCTCGATCAAACGCATAAAGATCTCCGCCGGGCGCGGGCAGCCGCGATGTCGATTATTCCGACCACGACCGGTGCCGCGAAGGCCACCGCTTTGGTGCTACCGGAACTCAAGGGCAAGCTCGACGGGATGGCTATGCGGGTACCGACCGCCGACGTCTCGCTGGTAGACTTGGTGGCTGTATTGGCCAAGGAAGTCACGGTTGAACAGGTGAATGAGACGGTTAAGGCCGCTGCCGAAGGCCCGTTGCAAGGGATCCTCGGTTACACCGAATTGCCGCTGGTTTCGATGGATTTCCGCGGTGACAGCCGTTCTTGTATCTTCGATGCTCTTTCGACGATGGCGAATGGCAACTTAGTCAAGCTGGTTGCTTGGTATGATAATGAATGGGGTTATTCCAACAGAATAGTCGATCTGGTATCTTATATTGCAGCTAAGGGGTTATAGAGATGAAAAAAACCATTCGGGATCTGGACGTCTCTGGTAAAAGAGTGTTTGTCCGGGTGGATTTCAATGTTCCGCTGGATGAGGCAGGAAATGTTGCCGATGATACGCGAATCAAAGCTGTTTTGCCGACACTCGAATATCTCCGCGCTCAGGGCGGCATGATCATTTTGGCCTCCCACATGGGCCGACCGGATGGTAAAGTAGTTCCGGAGCTTCGCATGGATCCGGTGGCTAAACGCCTATCTGAGTTGCTGGGTGTTCCGGTCCGCAAACTTGATGACTGTATAGGCGCTGAGGTCAGTGAGGCCGTTCGGCAGATGAAACCGGGTGATGTGGTGCTCTTGGAGAACGTGCGCTTCCACCCGGAGGAGAAAAAGAATGATCCGGAGTTCGCCCAAGAGCTGGCGAGTCTAGCCGATTATTATGTCAATGACGCTTTTGGTTCGGCTCACCGGGCCCATGCCTCCGTGGTCGGTGTGGCGAGTCTACTGCCGGCGGTGGCCGGCTTCTTGATGGAAAAAGAGCTAAACATCCTGGGCAAAGCTTTAGAAAATCCCAAACGTCCTTTTGTCGTCATTCTCGGTGGAAAAAAGGTCTCCGATAAAATCGGGGTCATTCGGAATATGTTGACCAAGGTCGATACACTGCTTATCGGCGGTGGAATGGCTTATACCTTCCTCAAAGCCAAGGGCTATGAGGTGGGCAATTCGATCGTTGATGAGCAAAACCTCGAGTTTGCCCGAGAGATGCTCGCCGAAGCGGAGCGTCGTGGTATACGCCTGATTTTGCCGGTCGATGTCGTCATTGCCCGGGAAATCTCCGCCGATACCGAGACTCGTATTGTGGACAGCTCCGCGATTCCGGAGGGCTGGCAAGGCTTGGACATTGGTCCCAAGACCGCTCAACTTTTCGCCGCTGAGGTCAGCCGGGCCGGGCTGGTCATTTGGAACGGACCCATGGGCGTCTTCGAGGTCGAACCCTTTGCCGCGGGGACCCGTACCGTGGCGGAGGCGTTGGCCAAGTCGAGTGCGGAGTCGATTATCGGCGGGGGTGACTCGGCCGCCGCGGTAACGCAAATGGGTTTTGCCGATGCGATGACTCACGTTTCCACCGGCGGCGGAGCCTCACTTGAATATTTGGAAGGCAAAGTCCTACCTGGGATTGCCGTCTTGCACGAACGCTGATTGTTAAAGGAGTGTAGCCATGGAGGGTAAGCAAGCGAGAACACCGCTGATTGCAGGTAACTGGAAAATGCACAAGACTGTCGCTGAAGCGGTTGAACTGGTGGAAGGTCTGTTAAAGGCCGATTTGCCTGCACCGGTGGAGGTCCTGGTTTGTCCGCCGTTTACCGCGCTGTCTGAGGTGGCGAAGATTGTGGCCGGGACCAAGATCAAACTCGGAGCTCAGAACCTGCATTGGGAAAAGCAAGGTGCCTATACCGGGGAGGTCTCCCCGGTCATGCTGGCCGAGCTTGGTTGCGAGTATGTCATCATCGGCCATTCCGAGCGGCGCCAATATTTTGGCGAAACAGATGAAGCGGTAAACCGCAAAGTCAAAGCGGCGCTGGAGCATGGGATCAAGCCAATCATCTGCGTTGGTGAAAGCCTGGCCGAGCGCGAGGCCGGTGTAACCGAGGAATTGATCCAAAGACAGGTCAGGGCGGCCATAGCAGGGCTATCCGCTGCTGAACTCGCTTCGATCGTGATCGCTTATGAGCCAATCTGGGCTATCGGCACCGGCAAGACCGCCGATGGTCCGGAGGCTAACCGCATCGGCCGGCTAATTCGGGAGACGATTGCTGCTGTTGATCGAGCTGCCGGTGAGGTAGTGCGGATCTTGTACGGCGGGAGCGTCAAACCGGAGAATTTTGCGGAATTTGCCGCTCAATCGGATATTGATGGTGCGTTGGTCGGTGGGGCCAGCCTCAAGGCCGATCAGTTTGCCGCAATAGTAAGGGTGGCCGTAGTATGAGCGCATCCGGTACACGACCTGTCGTCCTGATCGTCCTCGATGGCTTCGGCTTGAGCGATGAGGAAGAAGGCAATGCAGTTAAACAGGCTCGAACGCCTTATTTGGACCATTTGTTTGCGACCTACCCGTACTCGCGGCTGGAAGCTTCCGGGGAAGCGGTCGGAGTGATGCCCGGCCAGATGGGCGACTCCAATATCGGTCACCTCAACTTGGGGGCAGGACGCATAGTCTATCAGGATCTGGTTCGGATTAATAAAGCTATTCGGGAGCGCGAGTTTTTTGCTAACCCCGTCATCCAGGGCGCTATGCGCTATGCGCGGGACAAAGGAACCAAGCTTCATCTGATGGGTTTGGTCTCACCTGGGGGTGTACACAGCCATTCCGATCACCTGTATGCGTTGGTGCAAATGGCGGCCGATTATGGCCTGCGGGATGTCATCATCCACGCCTTTCTCGATGGCCGTGATGTTCCGCCGGCCAGCGCCAGAGAGTATCTTGTCGAGCTGGAGGAAAAACTGGACCAGATCGGGGTCGGACGGATTGCGACCATTTCCGGCCGTTATTATGCGATGGACCGCGATAAACGCTGGGATCGGGTGGAACGGGCCTATCTGGCGCTGACCTACGGTCAAGGGCGGGTCGCCCAATCGGCCCTTGAGGCCATTGATTTGGCTTACGCCGCCGGCGAGACCGATGAATTCGTCGTTCCAACGGTCATTCACCAAGATGGGTATCCGGTTGCCACTATCGACCCGGATGATGCGGTGATCTTCTTTAACTTCCGCTATGATCGCGCCCGTCAACTGACCTATGCTTTCGTCAGCCCGGATTTTGCTCATTTTCCGCGCAAGGAGCTACCTGGACTCTACTTTGTCTGCATGACGCGGTATGATGAAACCATTCAAGCTCCGGTAGCCTTCCCGGCCGTTGACTTGACCAACACCTTGGGTGAGGTGCTTGGCCGGGCCGGGCTGCGGCAGTTACGGATTGCGGAGACCGAAAAATACGCCCATGTCACCTTTTTCTTCAATGGTGGCCAAGAAGAGCCTTTTCCCGGCGAAGAGCGGATCCTGATTCCTTCGCCTAAGGTGGCGACTTATGATTTACAACCGGAGATGAGTGCGCCCGGTATCACCGAGCGGGTCTTGCGGGAGCTGGAGAGCGGCAAGTATGACGTCATTATCATGAACTATGCTAACCTCGATATGGTTGGGCATACCGGTGATTTTGCCGCTGCGGTGCGGGCGGTGGAGGCCGTTGACTCCTGTTTGACTCAAGTGGTGGAAAAAATAGTGCAGCTGGGGGGCACCGCGTTGATCACCGGGGACCATGGCAACGCAGAGAAGATGGTTGATGCCGAGACCGGCCAACCGCATACCGCCCACACGGCGAACCCGGTGCCTTTCATTTACGTTGGCCCACGCCAAGTCAGTTTACGGGACGGGATACTTGCCGATGTGGCGCCAACCATCTTAGCTATTTTGGGTCTAACCCAACCGGCAGAGATGACCGGGCGATCCTTAGTGACATTTCTTGATTAGTAGGGGGGTTTTCCATGGAAATTGCCGAGGTTTATGGTCGACAAATTCTTGATTCACGCGGCAATCCAACAGTCGAAGTGGAGGTCTGGACCGAAGCCGGTGCTTTCGGTCGAGCGGCGGTTCCTTCCGGGGCCTCGACGGGAGCTTTTGAGGCTGTTGAACTGCGTGATGGCGACAAAGCGTATTATAACGGTAAGAGTGTTCTGCAAGCCGTGAAGAATGTCAATGAAGTGCTTGGTCCGGCGATCGTCGGAATGGAAGTGACCGACCAACCAGGCATCGACCAAGTCCTGATCGAGCTGGATGGGACGCCGAACAAAGGTAAACTGGGGGCCAATGCCATCCTCGGCGTTTCCCTAGCGGTAGCCAAAGCGGCGGCGGCCGAGAATGGTTTATCCCTGTACCAGTATCTCGGCGGGGTGAACGCAAAGACTCTGCCGGTGCCGATGATGAACATTTTAAACGGCGGCAAACACGCGGACAATAATGTGGACATTCAAGAGTTCATGATTATGCCGGTGGGCGCCGAGACCTTTAGTGAAGGACTCCGGATGGGTGTCGAGGTTTTTCACGCGCTCAAGTCCGTTCTGCACAGCCGGGGTCTGAGTACCGCCGTCGGCGATGAGGGCGGCTTCGCTCCGAACCTCGCCTCAAACGAAGAGGCTTTGGAGGTCATCATCTCCGCCATCGAGAAAGCGGGATATACGCCCGGAACCGACATCGCCTTGGCCTTAGATGTGGCGGCGACCGAGTTGTTCCAGGACGGTAAGTATCATTTTGCCGGCGAGGGCAAGGTCTTGAGCGGTCCGGAGGTCATCGAGTTTTATGCACGGTTGGTGGAGAAGTACCCGATTGTCTCCATCGAAGACGGCCTTAGTGAGGAAGAGTGGGCGGACTGGCAAGTGCTTACCGAGAGGCTCGGCCGGAAGGTGCAGCTCGTCGGCGATGATCTCTTTGTCACCAACACTGAACGCTTGGCCAGAGGTATCGAGGAGCGGGTCGGCAATGCCATTTTGATCAAGGTCAACCAAATCGGGACCCTGACCGAGACTTTGGATGCTATTGAAATGGCCAAGCGGGCCGGTTATACCGCGGTGATTTCTCATCGCAGCGGTGAAACCGAAGATACCACGATTGCCGATATTGCGGTGGCCACGAATGCCGGACAGATCAAGACCGGCGCGCCTTCGCGTACCGATCGGGTGGCCAAGTACAACCAGTTGCTCCGGATCGAGGATGAACTGGATACCGTAGCCAATTACCCCGGTTGGAAAGCGTTTTATAACCTGAGCCGCTAGCGAGCCAAGCCGGTTTTCTTGGCAGTTGCGGCCAAGTGTGTTATACTAACCAGAGAAATGCTTATTGAGGAGGACACCGCGTCATGGAAACTTTCCTGTACGTTTTCCAAGTACTAGTTTCGCTCGGTTTAATCGTGGTTGTAACCGTGCAGTCGAGTAAGGGTGAAGGTTTGGGGTCGATCGGCGGTGGGGCCCAATTGTTCTTCAACAAAGAAAAAGGACTTGATGCGGTTTTAACCAAAGCTACTACGATTTTAGCCGTCATTTTCATGCTTTCGTCGCTGTTAATAGCTTTCATTAGCTAGTTTTTCGGTTCTGCTGGCAGGATTAATGCGCCAATAGGCGCATTTTTTCTCTAAGGATATTATGAAGGATATTATGTTAGTGGGGGAGTTGCAGTGATTGCCAGGGAAGAAGCTTTAGCTGCGGTCCAACGCAATGTCAAGAATCCGAATCTGTTAAAGCACATGTATGCTGTAGAAGCAATCATGCGGGGTTTAGCAGCTCATTTTGATGAAAACCCGGATCGGTGGGGTTTGGCCGGTCTGGTGCATGATATCGATTATGATTTTACCGCCAACGATCCCCAGGCGCATAGTATGGTCGCCGCCGAAATACTTGAAGCGATGGGTGTGGACCGTGATATTATCTATGCGGTCAAAAGTCATAACCCGGTGCACGGCTTGCCGCGTAACCGCAAGATCGATAAGGCTTTGTACGCTGCCGATCCATTGAGCGGACTGATAGTAGCGGCCGCCTTGATTCATCCGGACAAGAAACTGAGCTCGATTGATACGCAATTTGTTTTGAATCGTTTTGGCGAGAAAGGTTTTGCCCGGGGGGCTAACCGGGAGCAGATCAGTTCATGTGCGGAGTTGGGTTTGGATCTGGAGCAATTCATCGCGATCGGTTTAGCCAGTATGCAGGCGATAAGTGATGAGCTCGGTCTTTAAAGGGGGACAATTGCGTGGCGAATGATGTCAAGCCAATCGCTACCAACCGTAAGGCTCGCCATGATTATCATATCCTTGAGTCGATCGAAGCCGGCATCGTGCTCAAGGGTACGGAGATTAAGTCGGTGCGCAATGGGCGGGTTAACCTCAAGGATAGCTTTGCCAGGGTAGAAAATGGCGAGGTCATCGTGTATAACCTGCATATCAGCCCCTATGATTACGGTAACCGCGAGAACCATGACCCCGTCAGACCGCGCAAGCTTTTGTTGCATCGCGATGAGATTAGGCGTTTGATCGGCAAAACTCAGGAAAAAGGGTTGACTCTGATTCCACTGTCCATGTACATCCGCAATGGTTATGCCAAGGTAGAGTTGGCTTTGGCCAAAGGGAAAAAACTTTATGATAAACGTGACGACATCAAACAGCGCGAGATGAACCGAGAGATCGAGCGGGCCTTTCGCGAACGTTCTAAGTTGTAATGAGTGAGAGAAAAAAACCGGGCGCAGTGGCCCGGTTTTTGCTTGGTGTGCCCAGCATGTCTGCTGAGCCGATGGGTTGAAAGAAACCCTGTCGCCTAACTAGCGGGAAGACAATCCGTAGGCAAGGGCGTCACTGGTAACGGTGGGGTCTGAAGGAAGCCGAAGGAGG
>JAAYHC010000052.1 GCA_012735535.1 Bacillota bacterium | reverse complement strand
GACCCGTATCAAAGAGCACACTGTCCCGAAATCTGATAATCACGCCCCGTTCCTCAAGTACAGCCTCCACCATATCGGCAATTCCCTCTTCAATGAGGAAGGACTGAATATCATGGTATAACTCGGTAATCTGGGACATGTCGATCACCGTTGACCCCGGCTCCGGCAAAATCGTAGCCCCTTCGATACCTGGTCCTTCAATTGCCGTCCTTCCGCCAAGGACACCGAAAGCACTCTGCAGCGAGATCACCATCGCCTGGAACTTCTCAACATCCACAGAGGCCATGGAGAACAAAACTACGAAAAAGCAGAGAAGCAGGGTGACCATGTCGCCATAAGTGGTCAACCAACTGCCGGGTGCCGGCGGCCCCAAATCACTTCGTTCTTTTCGTCTACGCACCTTCCGTCACCACTCCAGTTTCAACGCTTTGCGAGCCTTGAATGTTTCGATTTGCCGGTGACAAGAAAGCTTTGAGTTTCTCCTCAACGATGCGCGGGTTTTCTCCTGCTTGAATCGACAAGATGCCTTCGATGATTACTTCTTTGACGAGAACTTCGTCCGCACTGCGCGCCGCTAATTTACCGGCTATCGGGTTAAAGACCAGGTTCGAGAGGATCGAACCGTACAAAGTAGTGATCAAAGCCACCGCCATTGCCGGGCCTACGGTTTCAGGTCTGTCCAACTGGCCAAGCATAATGATCAGACCAATTAAGGTGCCGATCATACCAAACCCCGGTGCCGTCGCACCCATCATGTAGAACATACCCTGGCCAACTTTGTGTCGCTCTTCTAAAAAGTTGAGTTCGACTTCGAGGATATTGCGAACCAACTCCGGATCCGTGCCGTCGACCACGAGTTGGATTCCTTTTTTCAAGAAGTCGTCATCAACCTGAGCGGCCTCTTCTTCCAATGCCAACAGGCCCTCGCGCCTAGCCTTTTGGGCGAACCCAACCATGAGATTGATGAGTTCATTCGGCGACCAAGTCTTGCCGACAAAGGCATGTTTGGCGATTTGGGGCAAGCGCAAAACTGCACTTAAGGGATATTGAACAAATAGAGCGGCGAATGTGCCACCGATCGTAATCGCCACCGATGGGATATCAACAAACCTACTAAAGATGCCACCACCGGAGATTACCCCGTAGGCCATCATGGCAAATCCAAAAATAAGCCCTATGACGGTAGAAATATCCACAGAAACCTACACCCTTTCGGTACTGTCTAGCAAGGGAAAACTGATTTCTTTACGGTAATTTATAACTTTATTCACTACTTCTTCCATAGAATCCTTGACCAGGTACTTTCTGCCGGATGTTAACTTAATCACGGTATCCGGCGTCTCCTCGACCGTTTCAATCAAGTGTGCATTCAGATACATTTCGACACCATCGAACCGGGTTACTTTAATCACCTTGCACGCCCCCTTAGTTAGGGTGCCGGGGGACGACTAAGCGTCCCCCTAGCCTAACAAACAATTAACGTTTGAGGTTCACCAGCTCCTGTAGCATCTCATCCGAGGTCGTGATCACCCGTGAATTGGCCTGGAAACCGCGCTGGGTGATGATCATGTCGGTGAACTCTTGGGATAGGTCCACGTTGGACATCTCCACCGAGCCGGACTTGATGACGCCTCGTCCGCCGGTAAGAGCTTTGTCGATTACCAGTTCACCGGAGTTGCTCGACTCTCTAAACATCGTCTGGCCGACCTTGATCAGACCTTCGACGTTGGCGAAGCTACCAATCGCTACCTGGGCAAGCGCCTGATGGCGGCCATTTGAGTACAAGCCGTAGATAACCCCGTGGGGGTCGATATCGATGCTGGTCAAGCTGCCGCGCGGATAACCGTCCTGAACTTCAATATTTGCGGAACTGATGTTGGCGTACTGGGTCAATTTGGTAAAATCAGGGGTTAATTTAATATCAGCTACCCCTGGAATATTCTTAATATGAATTACGAAATCATCTGCGCTCTCGAGCGACCCGTCCGTACCAAACATGACATTACCATACTGTCGCAAATTGCCAGATGTATCATAGATTTCTAAAGTTCCGCTATTACAATCAGCAGACCAAATCCACCTATTATCCGCTGCCTTTTGAAATGCAATTGTTACTTCGTGAACATTGCCCTGACTATCATAAACTTCAATTGATGTAACCCGGACGTTATCTTTATGAGTTAACTCATAGAAATCCGGCTTAATTCTTTGATCAACTCCGCCTTCAGATATTTTCACCATAAGATTACCACCATTCCGAATCATGCCATCTGTACCGAAGTGGACGGTTGCCGGCGGTGTCTGTGCAATATCTTGATCATCTACAATACTTACAGTCATCGCTGGATTTGTACACGATGCAGTCCAAGTCCAGCTAAGTTCGTCTACTTTCGTAAACTGAATGGTCACATCATGCTCAGTTCCACCCGAGTCAGTAACCTTATACGTTTTAGTAATTGTACTGCCTGGGGAAGCAATAGAATGATTGCTAGCCAGGCGAGAATCCAAATTGCCACCCAACTCCAACTTAGCAGTGGCTCTTGGTGGAATCTCTACCCCTTTCGGAATTTGGATAATTCCGGGTACTTGTGAGTCAGTATTGATTACGCCGTTAACAGCCTGCCAGCCCATCAAACGATACCCGCCAGGGCTAACCAAATAGCCTTCTGTGTCTAAAGTGAATGCTCCGGCCCTGGTGACATACCGTTCACCATCGCCGCCCATTAACACAAAGAAGCCTTCTCCTTCAATAGCCAAATCTTCCGTCCGCCCAGTGCTCTCAATATTACCCGGGGTATGGAATGTGTCGATGCTGGCAATCCCAACACCCAAACCAACCTGGCGCGGATTGGTACCGCCAAGGCCACCCTGCGGAGCTGAGGCAGCACCAATCGTCTGATACAACACATCAGCAAAAGTGACCCGATTTTTTTTGAAACCAATGGTGTTGACATTGGCGATGTTATTGCCAATGACATCCATGCGAATCTGATGATTACGCAGACCGGCAACGCCTGCGTAGAACGACCTCATCATAAGGCATACCTCCTGTGTTATTCTCCACGTCACCGCCTCCTTCGTTCAGCGGTTCAGGGCCCCCAGATAAGGTCCGGCCCATCTCGTGGTTTGTGTTAGGCAATGATCGCACTATCGATATTGGTGAAGACATTCGTCCTCAGGTTTTCTCCGTCGATCGCCGTGATTACGGTGCGGTTTTTGATGCTGACAATCAAAGCCAGTTCGTCCATGAGTATCAGCGATTCCCGGCCCCCTTTGGCTTGCACCTTGTCAATCGCCTGCGAAAGCTGGGCTAACCGTTCGGCATCAAAGGCAATTCCTCGGGTGATCAAGCGCTTTTCGGCGTGAGCGGAGAACTTAACATCCGGTTTCGCAATGGCCTGCTGCAATACTTGTTCGAAATCAGGTCCTGTCGATTTAACCAGCTCGGGTTGTCTGACCGGTTTCGCCGGTTGAATCGGCTGAGGACCAAGGGGTAAATGAATTTTATCGGTCATCGCTCTCACCTCCTCAGGCAACCTCTAAGACTAAACCGATGGGGTATAACTTGCCGTCAACTAGCAGCTGCGGCAGCCCATCGACAATCTTAACCCGCTCAACCGTGCCGGATATCGGATCACCATCCAGCTGAGCGATGGTCACCTCGCGCCCGATCAACGCTGTCGCCTGCGCCATTGAGCCGGCTTGTAACTGGTACTGAGCCAAGGTGTCCAAGGACTTTGCCACATTATACATTTGCTCGAGCGAGCTGAACTGGGCCAACTGGGCGATGAAGTCCTGGTTATCTACCGGATTAAGCGGATCCTGATAGCTCAGCTCGGTCAACATCAGCAAGAGAAAATCATCTTTACCGAGCTCTTTCTTTAGCTCTTCCGGTGCTTGAGCCCATAAGCCGTTGGTGCCCGCCGTATTTGCTACATACACTCCGATCCCCTCCTTTCTACATCCGTAAATCAAGCCCCGCATAGTTAGCAGCTACCCATTTGGCTTGGGCTGGATGGTAGTGTTGCTGCTCAATCGTTAGCTCCGGCATACTCTCCTGTCCTTTGCGCCCTTCGCGTTTACTCTGGGTGAACTGTGGCCTGCGATCGGCCAAGCCATCCCAAGCGAACTGCGAAACCGCGGCTTGCGAGACAACCAGGTTGCTCACCTGTATCCCCTGCGCTTCTAAGGCGCTGCGGAGCTGATTGAGGTTCCCATAAACCAGATCTCTGGTGCTAGCCTGTTGAGTGTGGATCTGAGCCAGGACTTTACCTTCATCCAACCGTAACTCGACCTGAATTTCACCGAGTTCCGCCGGGATGAGTTTAATCCTGATCACTTTGGCATCTGTCTCAGCAGTGTTGGCCGAGAATCGTACGATCTCATCCTCGAGCACCTCAGGAAATCTGCCGGTCACCACCGCATCTGCCTGCCGAATGGACGAGGCCGGCTCGATTTGCAGATCCCTGCCGACTAGCTGCTCGTACCCACCACCGGTTATTTCCGCAGCACTGGTTACAGGCTTCTCCGGCAGATCGCTCCGGACCTGAAGCATCGGCCGGCTTGGCTGTTCAACCGAGAATACTGCTTCACCACGCCGTCCGATCACCAACCGTTCGCTGCCTATCGTACGCCTTTGGGCGATCGTCGACACTTCAGCGATTGGTTCTTCGCTTTCCTCAGCAGCCGGTGAATGGCTGGGGGCTCTCCCGGTAGCCCTGCCTTCAGGCTTGGTCCTAGGAGCCTTCTCCAGCGTTACAGCCACTTCACCATGCATCGCGTCGACCAGTTTTGCGATCTCCTGGCCTTTGACCCCCGGTTCTGCAACCTCCACGAGCTTCTCGCCCTGAGACTGAGCCGTAGACTTCACCGGCATCGCCTGTGTTTCAGGCTTGCCAGCCTGGATCTCCAACTCTGGAGCGGCATTTACCTGGGCCGTCCGCGACTGGTGAACAACTGGTTCCTGACGAGTAACCGCAACCGGATCGGGCCTTCCAGGCTGCATCTCCACTTCAGCCACTACCGCCGTACTCGGATCCGCCAGACGCGGCTCACTGTCTGAACTCGCCAGCTGTTCATTCGAATTGATCAGCTGTTCAGAGCCCGGAACATCTGGTTGCTGAGACACTCGGGATAAAGGTTCGCTTTCCCCGTCTGCCGTCTGAGCCTCGTCGGTCCGCACCAGAACCGGCTGGACGGAGACTTGCAGCAGATACTCCTCGCCAGCTTCGACAAACTCGTGATCGCTGGTTGCTTCATCAAGCTCAGACACTTGACCACCGACCTGTTCTGCCTCCAGATCAGCCGCATCCCACAGCTCAGCATCAGTCGGGTCAGCCTTCCCAGTTAGCGAAGTCTGCGCCAAATAGGTTAACAGCTCCAGCGGCGCCATTTCTGCATTCGCCAAAAGGTCTTGGAGAGCGGGTAAAACGGCGGCAGGAACTTCTGCGGTGTTAGCAGCCACCTGACTCGTCAGGTGAGCTAAGAGTTCGCCAAAAGAAGCGTCCGGAGCATCTCCGGCAGGCTTGCCCAAGCCAACCTGCTGTGCCGGCTCGCAGCCTGTCCCACTAAAACCCAACAAGGCTAGTAGCGCGTTCTCCATGTACACACCTCCTTTCCAAAGCGTTTGATATAAACTACTGTCCGGCTATAAGCCGCCCTAATTCAGCAGCTTTGTCCGGCGGCATTGCCGACAGAATCTTGGCGATATCTTTGTCGGTCATCCGTTTGAGAATGTCTGCAGCCTCAGCTGTACTTACGCTCAAAAGGATGTTGGCTGCCGTTTGCGGCTCCATACCGGCATAAACCGTAGCCATCCTCCCGCGGCTAGCCAAGTTTTCCTCGCGCTCTTGTAAGGCTTTTTGCCGTTCGGCGAGGCTACCGGCCTCTCGTTCGAGCTCGGCCGCCTTTGCTGCCAGTTCTTCTGCCTTTTTCTGCAGCTCAGCCTCTTTGGCGGCTATCTGCGCTTCAATTTCTCTCAGCGCAGCTTGCTGCTCGGCAAAGGTTCGCTCCAAGGAGAGATCGCCCTCTTGAAATTCCAGCCCTACCCGATAAACCTCAACATAGCTTTTAGTCGCCGGTGCTTTCTCCAATAGGGCTAAGACATGAGAGGAAAGATCAATAAAGCCCAGCTTGGCGAAGATCACTATCGCGACAATTATGGCAACTATCAGAGTAATAACCGCTAGGATAAGTTTTCTCACACTTGATCGCCCCCTGCCCGGCCATAGCGAATTCCGGCAATTTCATCGGCAAAGTTCTGCTCTTCACGCTCTAGCTCCCGGAGGTATCGGCGCCATTGCTTTTCCCTGATCGCCTCGAGAATCTTGCGTTCGCGCCGGGCTTCCAGAACCGCTTGGCGCCTTTGCTCCAGCTCCTCTTCGATCTGCATAATGAGACACTCAAGCTGCTCAATCCGATCATTGAGGGCATCCAGGTACTGCTGGGCGGCGATCAGCTGCGTCACATTCAATCGCCCGGATTGCACCGATCTGACTAATTGAATATGGGCCTGCTTTTC
>JAAYHC010000051.1 GCA_012735535.1 Bacillota bacterium | reverse complement strand
GGGTGCCGGCTAATGAGCTCGACCGGATCTTTGAAAGCTTTTACTGTGCCAGTAATGTTGCTTGTATTGGCCCGGGCGGGATCGGCCTAGCCCTATATTTATCAAAACACCTAATCGAGCAGCATCATGGCCGGATCTGGGCGGAGAGCACCTTGGGTAGAGGAACCACCTTTTTTGTGGAATTACCGTTGGCTTAGGTACAGGTAGACAGACCTTCGATCAACATTGAGGCGATAGGAGATAAATCTCCTGTCGTTTTTTTTTTTTGCCGCATTTTTTGTTGACATTGACGCAACGTAAAGGTGTACACTAACCTTGTCAGGGGGTGAAAATGTGGAATATACCGTACAAAAACTTGGACGCTTAGCGGGTGTCAGCGCCAGAACTTTACGCTATTATGATGAGATTGGTCTTCTCAAGCCGGCTAGGACTAATTCCGCAGGGTATCGACTTTACGGTCCTGCTGAAGTCGACCGCTTACAGCAAATCTTGTTCTACCGCGAACTCGGTCTAAGTTTGGAACGGATCAAAGAGATTATCACTGCACCCTCTTTTGATCGAGCGGCAGCGTTGAGAGAGCATCGCAGGCAGCTGCTTGCTCGGAAAGAACAATTAGACCTGTTAATTAAGAATGTGGACAAAAGTCTGGCCGCATTGGAAGGGAGAATGACAATGACTGATCAAGAGAAATTTGAAGGCTTTAAACGAGAGCTGATCGAGGAGAATGAACAGAAATTTGGCGCGGAGGCCAGGGCCAAATATGGTGATGCGGCGGTCGACCGCTCGAACGAGATGTTAATGGGTATGACCAAGGAGCAGTATGACCGCTTTGTGCAACTAGGCGAGGAATTGATGCAAACTCTGAAAGCCGCCTTTGCCACGGGAGATCCCGCAGGTGAATTGGCGCAGAAAGCAGCGGACATGCACCGCCAATGGCTCGCTTTTACCTGGCCGCACTATAGTAAAGAGGCGCACGCCGGGCTGGCACAGATGTATGTCGATGATGAGCGCTTTACGGCATATTATGACCAAGACCAACCCGGATTGGCCAAATTCTTGCGGGATGCCATTCTGATCTACACGGGGATGGCGAACTAAACTTAACCGGTCGGGAGCTAATCGGCTCCACGACCGGTTTTTTTCGCGCTTGTGCCGGCTTCAGGATAAAGATAAGTTCCTTGCTCCTTTGGAGGCTTTTCTTCTTCGACCGGCCGCCGATGCTTTTGAGCAAAGGGGTCATGACGCACTCCGGAGATCAACCAGCAAACTTGACCCAGCGGAGTACCGCCGGCAATGCGAAAGTGATCGTTTTGAACGGGTGCAGCGACATGGAGGTTGGGAGCCGGGCTTGCCGAGCGGGGTCAGCTGGTAGCGGATATCTTCATTTAAAGCCGTGAACCAGCTAGGCAAATAGACTACTGCTTCCCCCTTGATATCAAGGGTCACGGTACCGGAGTAGAGATTGAGCATCTCCGACGCTTCCACGAAGAAGTGATTCAGATATTTGTTGGCCGGATCCAAGGGGTGGTCGATCCGAAAACCACCGCCGCCTTTGGTGAGGTTGCCGGTAATCTCCACGTCGCCGTCGAACCTCCCGGCCAGGCCGTTAGGGGTACCGGATCCACCAATGGCTTGGATGCCAATCCCTCTCGGGCCGCCTGAGGAGTCCCCGCCGCGGCAAAGAATGCCCCGCCCGCCGGCATCGCCAATGCTATTGCCGCCGATTGCTGTTGCCCCATTTCCACCCGGATTGCCATCACTGCCGGCTAAAACCGCGCCGGCTCCGGGGAGATTGCCGGAGCCACCCCGGCTGACGATACCGGCACCACCGGCCAAATTCCCGTCTGCGCCGATAAATAGCCCACCGGCACCGCCCTGGTTGCCCGTGCCCCCAGAACAAAAAATCTCCGCCCCACCTGGTTCGGTGGCTTCGCCTGGTCCGCCGGTGAAGCTTCCTCCGGGCACACCGTCTCCGGCAAGTGTTCCCCCGATGCCGACCACCCCGAAATTGGCTTTGGACTGTCCCAAGAGCCCGACCCCGTTTTCGCCAACCCCGGAGATTGCTTCTCCGGAGCCGCTATTGGCGATGAGAAAGACCGGTGCCGGACTAGCTGCTGCACCGGAGAAGGGTAGTTCAATCTGACCGGCAGGGCCTGGTGGTCCGGGAGGTCCGGGCGGGCCGGGCGGCCCCACCACTGTCCGACAGTCCTTTCGGCAATCCGGTTTGGGCTTCTCGCAGCCGCAAGCGAAACCGGTGCCGCCGGTGCAACAGTGATGACGTAACAGCTTCTGCAGTTCACGCAGTTGACTCAGTATCAAACCGTAGTGGCTGCTACACCGTTTGGCTGTCGACTTACAGACCAATTCAGAGATTAATGCGCTGATGATGCAGTCTGCTTTGGCCAGTTCATCACACCAGAGAGCCTGCTCAAGCAGGTCTAACTCGTAAAAGAGCCGGTCTTTGTGTAATTTATTTAAAGGTGCCTGCCTGATTTGACTGCGAACGACCTCGACTTGGCTAAGTGGGGGATAGGAGTAACCGGTGATCATTTCTCCCGCTCCTTTTTGGGATCTTTGCGAAATAAGCTTTCCGGATTATTATACTCGGAGCAGAGGCGATTGGTCCTTGTCTGAACGGTAGAGTGGTAGTGATGAAGGGGAAAAAAAGAAAAAGCCCTCCGAGCGGAGGGCAGGTACGGTTAATGGTATCTAATCTTTGAAAGCCTCGCTGACTTTCCATTCTTTCCAGACGTTGCCGACAAGGTCCGGACTGGGTTTGAGAGTCTTCTTGCCTGGTTTCCAACCGGAAGGAGTGGCTTCGGTGCCTTTTGAGTTGCGGACAAGTTGGAAGGCTTGGATTTGCCGGATGGTTTCCGCGACGTTGCGGCCAACAGGCGGAGTAAGGACTTCGAAACCTTGGACGATGCCGTCAGGATCGATAATAAATCTGCCTCTGGTTTCGACTCCGCTGTCTTCATCATAAATGCCGTACATCTTGCCGATACTACCGTCTTGGTCGGAGAGCATCATAAAGGGAATGTCCTTGTTGATCATCTTTGATAACTCGTGGTCATTCCACATCTTATGCACGTAAACACTATCGACGCTAACCGAGAGAACTTCAACATTGAGCGCTTTCAACTCATCATACTTTTCAGCAACTGCTGAAATCTCAGTCGCTCAGACGAAGGTAAAATCACCAGGATAGAAGCATAGTAGTACCCATTTACCACGGTACTCGGACAAACCGGTTGTGACGAACTTCCCCTGGTAATATGCAGGGGCTGTGAAATCCGGAGCCGCTTTACCCACCTTAATCATCGAAGTGCTCACTTCCTTCACGTCAGAATTCTGGTCAGGCACACTCACCGGTGACGGTTTCTTAATCGCGGGTCTTTGACACCCTGGACCAAACTCTTGTGGCACTGCAACTCCTCCCTCCTGGGTTTTGGAAAAATTTGCTTAATCCAATTGTAACATTGTTCACTAAATAGCACAAGCCGAATCATGGACAGGAGTTTTACTAATAGCCTTGCCGGTCTGATTTATGGTAATCTAGCAAGAAAAGGAGGTTAGTGGCTGTGCGGATTCTAGCCCAAGACACAGGTGCTGTAATCGTCGATTACCAGGAAAAATTACTGTCAGTGGTTAGTGATGCCCAGACAGTGGTTGCAAAAAGCAAAATACTCCTTTCCGGGCTCGGCATTTTGGGAATTCCAATGGTGGTGTCGGAGCAGTATCCCAAGGGATTGGGCCCGACAATAGCTGAACTAGCCGATTTAATCGACAACTTCACTCCAATTGAAAAACTCACTTTTAGTTGTTGCGGGACCGAACCGCTTATGGACGCAATCAAACGGATGAAACGCAAAAACATTATCGTTTGTGGGGTTGAAGCCCATGTCTGTGTACTGCAAACGGTGATTGATCTTGCGTCCATGGGCTATGTGCCGATTTGGGTCCACGACTGTGTCGGTTCGCGTAACCCGCTCGACAAAGAACTAGCGCTTTGGCGTGCGCAACAAGCAGGAGCCATTGTTACTTCCGCGGAGGCGATTCTTTTTGAGCTCACGCGTGAAGCAGGCACCGATACTTTCCGGGCCATTTCAAAGCTCGTGAAATAAAGGATACTAGTTGTACTGTTTTATTTTTCTGGTCTGGTCTACTAGGGCTTGGAGCAACTTTTTCAGCGAGTTTTTGGTGCGCTCATCGGTGAGCCGACCTTCGGCGTCGAATTTTTCGTGGGCTTCGGAGATAAAGACTTCCGGTGAAGTCAGTGCTTGCAGTTTCAGGGCTACACAGACTTGCCGGAGATGATATTGTACGCGAGCTCCCCCAAACCTGCCGATCGAAGCGCTCATGATCGCTACCGGCTTGCCGGCAAGGGGCGTTTGCTGGCCCCGGGAGGCCCAGTCAAGAGCATTTTTCAGTGCTGGGGGCAGTGAATAGTTATATTCCGGGGTTGCGATCAACAGTGCATCTGCTTCAGCGAGCTTGCTTTTAAAGCGTTCAACTGCGGGAACCGGACCGGCGGCTTCGAGATCTTCATCAAAAAACGGCAGGTCAGCCAGGTCAAGGATTTCCAGGCTGGCCCCGTCCGGTAGTAGGTCTATGGCAGCGCGCAAGGCTGCCTTATTGTATGAGCCGCGGCGCAAGCTGCCGGCGATGCCGACAATTTTAATCTCGCTATTCATGGCAATGCTCCTTTCCGGTAACCTGATTCTAAGCTCTTAGTCCAAAGGACTACGATTAAATATCGGAGTATTGTACAACTGTGATTATTGCACGGAGGGACAAACTTAATGACGATTAATAGCGTAGCGATTATAGGCCTCGGAGCCCTGGGAATCCTATTCGGGAATCATCTCTCCAAGCGGATGCCCGCGGAAAATCTACGTATCATCGCTGATCGGGATCGAATTGCTCGCTACCAAAAAGAAGGCATTTATTGCAATGGCCAGCGATGTGATTTTAACTATGTTTCGCCTGAAGAGCCGACCGATCCTGCTGATTTAATCATTTTCACCGTCAAGTATCAGGGTTTACCTGCGGCGATCCGCGCAGTTGAGAAACAGGTCGGACCCCACACCCTTATTCTGTCGGCGCTTAATGGGATTACCAGCGAAAAAATCATCGGTGAGGCGTTCGGAATGGAGATAGTCTTGCCCTGTGTGGCTCAGGGCATGGATGCCGTCAAAGTTGGCAATCGGTTGACCTATCATCACATGGGGATGCTCTGTTTCGGTGATTGGGAGCCGGGAATAGTCTCGCCAAAGGTGCGGCGGGTGGCCGAGTTTTTTGATCGGACCGATTTTCCTTACGAGATCGACACCGATATGCAGAAGCGGCTGTGGGGTAAGTTTATGCTTAATGTCGGAGTGAATCAGACGGTCGCGGTCTATGGCGAAAACTATGGCGATATCCAGCGTGAGGGACGGCCACGGGAGATCATGATTGCGGCCATGCGCGAAGTCATCGCTTTGTCTGAACGGGAAGGCGTTAACCTGACGGAAGATGATTTAAACTATTGGTTGGAGGTCTTAAGCAAATTAAGTCCGGTTGGCAAGCCCTCGATGCGCCAGGATGTGGAAGCGCGCCGGTATAGCGAAGTCGAGCTATTTGCCGGTACAGTGCTTGAATTAGGAAAAAAACATGGTGTGGCCACACCGGTAAACCAGGACTTGTATGAGCGGATTAGAAAAATCGAAAGTGAGTATGAGCTTGCATGAGAGGACGTGAACTGGAGCGCTGCGATTGGTGTTTAGGTGATGAATTATATATTAAGTACCACGATGAGGAATGGGGGGTGCCGGTCCACGATGACCGCACCCATTTTGAGTTTCTGGTTTTGGAATCAATGCAATCCGGTCTCAGTTGGCTGACCATCTTGCGCAAACGCGAAAACTTTCGCCGGGCGTTTGCCGGTTTTGATCCGGTGCAAGTTGCTCGGTTCGATGAGGCGAAAATAGCCGAGTTGCTTGCGGATCCGGGGATTATCAGAAATAGGCGCAAGATTGAGGCCGCGATCAACAACGCGCGGCGTTTTCTCGAGATTCAGCACGAGTTTGGCAGCTTTGACAATTATATCTGGGGTTTTACCGATGGGCGGGTTATCACCAATCATTACGAGAGCATAGTTGAATTGCCTGCTAGATCAGCACTATCTGATGAGATCAGCAAGGATTTGCATAGACGGGGCTTTAAGTTTCTCGGATCGGTCACGGTTTACGCCCATCTGCAGGCAACCGGGATTATCAATGATCACCTCGCTAAGTGTTTTCGCAAATAGCGGAAGAGTAATTCGCTTGCCAGGGGCGAATAACTCCTTTATCACATTATGTATCTGGGGGGTGGCCTAGGTGGCCGGCAAACCATTTGACTTCAAAAAGGAGTTCAAAAACTTGTATCAACCCAAAGATATGCCGGAGCTGATTGAGGTCCCGGCAATGAAATTTATCATGGTCGATGGCCAGGGGGATCCGAACAATAACCCCGAGTATCAAATGGCGATCGAGTTGTTGTATGCGCTTTCTTACGCGATCAAAATGAGCCATAAAAAGGACAAAGCGCCGAGTGGATTTTTCGAATATGTGGTTCCGCCGCTCGAAGGGTTGTGGTGGATTGAGGAGGGCGAGTTTTCCCTGGTTAACAGGGAAAACTGGTTGTGGACTGCGCTGATCCGGCAGCCGGATTTTGTGACCGAGGACGTTTTCGCGTGGGCGTGTAGCGAAGTCAGAGCCAAAAAGCCGGATCTACCGGTGGAAAAGGCGCGACTCGAGAGTTTTGAGGAGGGTCTGTGTGTTCAGATCTTGCACATCGGCCCGTATTCCGCCGAGCCGGAGACGATGAAAAAAGTTGCCGCATTTCTCCACGAACATGGTTTGCAGGACAAAGTCCCCACCAGTGAAGGTAAGCACCATGAGATTTATCTCTCGGATCCGCGAAAGGTAAAGCCGGAGAGCATGAAAACCATTTTACGACACCCGGTAGCAAAAAGAGGCTAGGCCTATGAGCAAAATCTACGAGTTCGGGGCGGTAATTAAGCAGGCCCAGGATCTGGATGCGGCCTACATTGAAATTCCTTCGATGTTAAACAGGAATTCGGTTAAAGTCGGGTGCCGGTGCACGTAACTTGGCGCTGCCATCACG
>JAAYHC010000050.1 GCA_012735535.1 Bacillota bacterium | reverse complement strand
TGGTCTTGTTGTTCATTCCGATTGCCATGCTCAGATCGGCTTTTTCGGGAATCCATCCCCGATACTTCTGGCTACAAGGGATTCCGGGCACGGTTATGGTTCTGATTGTCGGCCTGAGAACCGGCGAGGTATTCTATGTGGTTATGGCCGAGGTCTTGCTGATCTGGATCATCTGTTGGATGGTCTCCCGCTTGGCTGCAGAGTATCAGCAGATGATCGAGAAGATTGGCCGCGATTCCGAACGTCTGCGGTATCTGGCTCATACCGACTCTTTGACTGGCCTGGCCAACCACCGCTATTTCTTAGAAGTGGCAGAGGAGGCCATTAGCCAAGGACAAAGATTTGCGATCATCTTTGTCGATGTTGATGATTTCAAGAAGTTTAACGAGACCCGGGGGCATCTCAGAGGTGACCAGGTCTTAACCAAGGTTTCCGATCATATTCGCCAAACCGTTCGGAGCACCGATTTGGTAGCTCGCTATGGTGGAGAAGAGTTCCTCATTTTGGCCAGGAACTCAGGGATCAGGGAAGTCCAGGCGATGGCTAACCGGCTGCGCGAGAGTGTAGCTAATAGCTGTGGGGTAACCTTGTCGATCGGGATTGCCACCTATCCTGAGCATGGAGATACTGTCGAAGCGGTCATCGCAGCTGCCGATATCGCCATGTACTATTCCAAACGCTCCGGGAAAAATCGTGTCTCCTACTTAGAGGATCTGATGGATTTTTTCTTCTGTGCGGATCTGGAGCCGGATGTTGCCCGGGCGGTGAGTCCGCTCTTAACTTGGCTACATTATCGTCACCCGGAGACGGTCGAACATGCCAGGGGCGTCAAGAAGTTGGTTCAACAATTTAGTCGCTGGGCCGGCTTGCACGAGAAAGAAGCTAATTTGCTGATCAAGGCATCTTTAGTGCATGACTTGGGTAAAGGGGAGATTTCGGTCGAAGTGCTCAATAAATCGGGCCCCTTGACCAAAGAAGAGTGGGAGCTGATTCGGGAACACCCTGCGTTGGGCGTGGCTATTATCTCCGAAGTTGACTTGCTCCAGGATGTTATTGAGATTGTCCGTCACCATCATGAGTATTGGGACGGCTCGGGTTACCCGGATGGCCTTGCAGGAGAAAGCATCCCTGAATTGGCCAGAATAATGGCGGTAGCTGATGCCTACGAGGCCATGACCAGGGTCAGACCTTATCGACCTGCGCTCTCTGCAGAGCAGGCCATCGCTCAGTTGGAAGCGGAATCAGGTAGACACTATGATCCGAAAATAGTTCAGAAGTTTGTCCGATTTATTCGCGAGTCGGTAAGTGTCGCTTCTTAGGATTCACGGTCAGCCCCGATCTGGCGCCAATGATACAGCCAGAAACTGCCCCCGACGACCAAAGCAGCCAGACTGTTAATCAGTTCGCGCAGGTTGCGTTTAAACTGGCGATCCTGCTCGGCCCGCAAATACTCGGCGTAGCGGCTCTGGATTTCTGCCGCAGATAACTCCGTTTGAGTCCGGCCGGTTTTCGGATCCAGGCGTTCAAAGCGTAGGGCGAACTCATCCAAACTCTGATAATAGCCTTCATCTAAGAACAGGTCCGTTAGGTTGGTAATCGTCAAAATGATCCCGGAGATAAAAATAACCAGGGTGACTAAGCAGACCAGATAAAGGTAGGCGCTGCGTAAATTCAATTTTGCCACCGGGTCAGCCTCCTTTGCGTGCTAAATCAATTCTAGCACATCCACAGCCATGTATAGCTAGGAGTTCTCTGGGAATACCACGAAAGAATACGCATTTGGATGATAGAGGAGCAATGCCGTGCCGATAGATTTCATTGCCACCGCCGCCTTCGGCTTGGAATCGGTTGTCGCCAGGCAGGTGCGGGCATTAGGATACACCGACGTTAAGATCGCTAATGGGCGCGTTGAGTTTCGCGGCGATGAAATGGCTTTGTGCCGGGCCAACTTGTGGTTGCGTTCGGCCGACCGAGTCTTGGTCAAGCTGGGTGAGTTCCCGGCGACCGATTTTGATCAACTCTTTGATCAAGTCAAAGCCTTGCCGTGGGCGGATTGGCTGCCGAAAGATGCTGCCTTCCCGGTGAATGGCAAATCGCTGGATTCACAGTTGTCAAGCGTTCCGGCCTGTCAGGCGGTAGTAAAAAAAGCCATCGTAGAAAGCCTCAAAAACCATTATCATCTGGAGTGGTTTGCGGAGACCGGGCCACAATATGCCATTGAGGTCTCGCTGCTTAAAGATATCGCGACGATTACCATTGATACCAGCGGGGCCGGACTTCATAAGCGGGGTTACCGGAAGCTCTCGATGCCGGCGCCGTTAAAAGAAACACTGGCCGCCGCCTTGGTCGAGCTGAGCTACTGGAATCCCGACCGGATCTTATTAGACCCCTTTTGCGGCTCCGGCACTATTCCAATTGAGGCTGCACTGAGCGGGCTGAATATTGCTCCGGGCTTGCAACGCCGGTTTGCGGCTGAAGCCTGGCCAGTTATTCCTTCGGGCCTTTGGCAAACTGCTCGAGAGGAGGCCTATGATCTGGTAAAGAGGGATAGCCGCTTAACCATCTGGGGCTCGGACATCGATTCCAAGGTGCTGAGCCTGGCTAGGTACCATGCGAAACAGGCCGGGGTTCTTGAACAGATCACGTTTACCCGGAGGCCGGTGGCCGAACTCGCCGTCGCGGAGAAATATGGCTGCATTATTTGTAACCCGCCGTATGGCGAGCGGCTAGGAGAGAAGAAAGAGGCTGAAGAGGTTTATCGCCAGATGGGGCGGGCCTTTCGCCCGCTCGAGACCTGGTCGGTGTATGTGCTGACTTCGCATGAGGGGTTTGAGCGCTTTTACGGGCGCAAGGCAGATCGAAAGCGTAAACTATACAATGGTCGGATTCGTTGCGATTATTATCAATTTTATGGGCCGAAACCTCCGCCAGGTGAGCCGGAAAGCTAGTTGACAAAAGGCAAAGCAGTGCTAAACTTGTAATCATCACCTTGACTGCGGGGGAAGTTTGTGAAAACAGTTTTGCTGCTGTTGATTTCGAACATTTTTATGACTTTTGCCTGGTATGGCCATCTCAAGTTCAAGGATACCCCTCTATTTAAGGTCATCGTACTCAGTTGGTTAATCGCCTTTTTCGAATACTGTTTTCAAGTCCCGGCTAACCGGGTCGGGCATCTCACTTTTTCGGCCGCCCAGCTAAAGATAATCCAAGAGGCCATTACGCTGAGTGTCTTCATGGTTTTTTCCGTACTGTATCTGCGGGAGCCATTTAAGTGGAATTATGGAGCATCTTTTGCCTTGGTTCTGGCAGCGGTATTTTTCGCCTTTAAACGGTTTTAAGTGGAGGTTTGGCAGATGAGTTGGGTTCGTAAAGGCGCAGTGCTCTTTTTGGGCTTGTTTTTGTACGCGGTGGGCATCCTCCTGACGATCCATGCCGGGCTGGGCGTTGCTCCGTGGGATGCTTTTCATTTGGGAATAGTTAAGCATTCTTCTTTGACCCTTGGACAGACATCACAGCTGGTGGGCTTGTTTATCATTATTCTATGTGCGTTGTTAGGGGAGACACCTGGCTGGGGAACCTTGGCCAACATGTATTTTATCGGATTTTTTATTGATATCATCGAGCGCTTCGGCTTAATCGGCAGTCCGGGAAGCTTTTTGGCCAGAGCACTGATGCTGATCCTCGGTATCTGCCTGATGGGCTGGGCTACCTATTTTTATTTGAGTGCCGGGCTGGGCAGCGGTCCGCGGGACGGCTTAATGCTGGCTCTAAGTCGTCGGTTGAAGATGAAGGTAGCCATTCCGCGGACAACCATCGAGGTTACGGTGTTAGTTATCGGTTATCTGCTTGGCGGCCCGCTCGGGATCGGCACACTGCTCATCGCTTTTTTAGTAGGTCCGTCTATCCAATTGGCCTACTCGATTATGCGCCAAGATCCGCGTGAGGTTAAACATCGCACTTTGCTTGATGACTATCAAGTGTTGGTACGGTCCCGTAAAGAGCTCAAGGAGGCTAAGTAAACTTCCGGTGAAGATGGCAGAAGACTTTTTCCGTCATAAGCTCGTCGTTTTTGGACTGTCACTTTTAGCTTGCGTCCTGTGGGGCAGTGCGTTCCCGGCGCTGAAAATCGGGTATGAGCTGTTGGGCCTGGGCACTCCCGATTATGCAGGGCGCTTGCTTTTTGCGGGGTATCGTTTTCTATTGGCGGGCGGGCTGCTCTTGTTAACCTTGCCGCTGGTTTTTAAAGAAAAAATTGTGCTGCCGAAGGGCGATTTAGGCAAACTGATCGTTTTCGGCATATTTAACACCGGATTGCAGTATGCCTTTTTCTATAACGGACTAGCCAACACGACTGCGGTCAAAGGGGCAATCCTCAATTCCATGGGAGTATTTTTCGCCGTGCTTTTTGCACATCTGGCTTATGCGGATGACAAACTGACCTGGCGTAAACTGCTTGGCGTGGTTCTAGGGCTAGGTGGGATTGTGGTGGCCAATTTTGATCCGACGGGCTTGAGCTTGGATTTCGCCTGGGCCGGCGAGGGTTATGTGCTCATTGCCGTGATAATTGCGGCAATCAGCAGCATTTATGCCAAGAATTTCGCCGGGCGGATTCACCCCTTTGTTCTGACGGCCTACCAGATGGTCTCCGGGGCGTTGTTTCTCCTGGTGTTAGGTACGGTGCTCGGCGGGACGCCGGTACTATCATTCACCGGGGCCGCCGGTTGGCTCCTGATTTACCTGGCCTTAGTATCGGCACTCGCTTTTGGTCTCTGGTATACGGTTTTAAAGTATAATCGGATTGGTGAGGTTAGTCTGTACCGTTTTTTGATCCCGGTTTCCGGCTCGCTCCTTTCGGTTTTGGCCTTGCCGGAGGAGACGTTATCGCTGAAACTGGTTGGCGCGTTGGTCTTGGTTTCGCTGGGTATCATCATTGTCAATTACCACCAGGGTGCAGAAGAAATTAAGGAGGAATTGCTATGATTTTAACCACCACTTCAACCTTAGAAAACCATGAAATCCTGGAGTACTGTGGCATTTGCACCGGCGAGGCGATTATGGGTGCCAATGTCGTGCGAGATCTTTTTGCAAGCATCACGGATGTGGTTGGAGGCAGATCAGGAGCCTATGAGCAAAAACTATCCCAGGCTCGTCAAATTGCCCTCAGAGAGATGGAGGCCCAGGCCAGAGCATTAGGGGCGAATGCGGTCATCGGCATTGACTTGGATTACGAGGTTGTGCGGGACGGTATGCTGATGGTGACCGCTTCGGGAACCGCGGTGAAGGTCAAATAATCTTTGGCGGACTAAGAGGTTGACAGAGGGCAAGTCTTTGGCTATTATAAAACTAACTTAATAAGTTATTATACGAAAGATAAAAGGGAGGAAGATTTATGTACTGTAACCAGTGTGCACAGACGGTGGGAGGAGTAGCCTGCACCAAAGTCGGTGTGTGCGAAAAAGACGCGGATATCCAGAGCTTGCAGGAAAATCTTATCTACAGTCTCAAAGGATTAAGCGCCTATGTCTATCACGCCAGAGAACTGGGCTATTCCGACCCGGAGATCGATGCTTTTATTCCGCGGGCACTTTACAGCACGCTCACCAATGTTAGCTTTGACCTTGGCGCTCACATAAACCTTAATCTTGAAGCCGGTACGATGACCGTCAAGGCGATGGAGATGCTCAAAGAGGCTCATACGAAGCATTTTGGTGAGATGCAGCCGACTGCGGTGCCGACCGGTACCTTTGCCGGACCGGGTATCTTGGTTACCGGGCATAATCTGAAAGTGCTTTATGAGTTGCTCAAGCAAACAGAAGGAACCGGCATCAATGTTTACACCCACTCCGAAATGTTACCGGCCCATGGATATCCGGAATTGAAAAAGTTTGCGCATCTCAAAGGCAATTTGGGCAAAGCCTGGTTCGACCAGAAAGCCTTGTTTAGCAACTTCTCCGGAGCGATTTTAGCTACTTCCAACTGTGCGCTGATCCCCAAGACGGAATACGCCGACCGCATTTTTACCGTCGGTGTTACTCGTTTGCCTGGGGCCACCCATATCGAGGGCTATGATTTCACCCCGGTTATCGCGAAGGCGCTCAATTTGCCACCGTTACCTGAAGCACCTGGTGATTATGAACTGACCACCGGCTTCAGCCACACCAATGTCCTACCGCTGGCCGATAAGATTATCGCTGCTGTGAAGGCCGGCAAGATTAAACACTTCTTCTTGGTCGGCGGCTGTGATGCCCCTGGTCAGGATCGGGATCATTATCGGGAATTTGTCGCAAAGACGCCGGAGGACACGATTGTGTTGACCCTGGCCTGTGGTAAGTTCCGCTTTAACGATCTTGACTTAGGAACGATCGATGGAATCCCGCGTCTAATCGATTTGGGCCAGTGCAACGATGCCATTTCGGCGATCAAGATTGCGGTGGCCTTGGCCGAGGCCTTTGGCTGCAGTGTTAACGATTTACCACTGACCTTGGTGCTCTCGTGGATGGAACAAAAAGCGGTGGCCATTTTGATGGGCTTACTGGCTCTAGGCATTAAGGGTATTTACCTCGGACCCAAGGCGCCGGCCTGGATTACTCCTAATGTTCTCCAGGTTCTGCAGGAAAATTTTGATCTCCGCTTGACCACGAATCCGGCTGCCGATTTGGCCGAGATGTTGAAGTAAGAGGATATTTTTGCGGGAAAAGAAAAAGATAAGATTCGGCGATCTTCATCCGGATAAACAGCAAATGCTGTCGGGTGGTCGCCGTCAGGAACAATCCGGAGCTCTTTGCTCTTTCCGGCGAGTGCCGCACAGAGGCAGATCTTTTCTGACAACGGTGCTCGCCGGTCTTTTTGGTCTTATTAGTGTTCACCCGATTTAATGGACTTACACATCAGATCTGTACTTTGCGAGTGAGGCATTTTCTGCTCTTGCCAGTCCTCCCGGCAGCTGTTATAATAGGTGACAGTAACACGAAATAATAAAATTGTAGCACAGCGGAGGGGGAGGAGCATGCATATTCCGGATGGATTTCTCGACACCAAGACCTGGAGCAGTCTAGCCGTCGCATCAGGTGCAGTAATGGCTGTTGCACTCTCAGGAAAGGCTAAGCGAATCTCGGAAGAACAGGTGCCTTTGATGGGGGTTGCGGCGGCCTTTATCTTTGCGGCCCAAATGATTAATTTGCCGGTGGCCGGCGGAACGTCGGGACACTTCATGGGTGCGATGCTGGCTGCGATTTTACTAGGTCCGTGGGCGGCTTTTCTCATCATGGCGACCGTGCTGATCGTACAGTGCCTGGTCTTCCAGGATGGTGGACTCTTGGCTCTCGGGGCGAACATTTTTAATATGGGGGTCGTCGCGGTCGGCTCCGGGTGGCTGGTCTATAATTTGGCCAAGCGATTGATGACCACGGAGAAATGGTGGCGGATCGGTTCTTTTAGCGGGGCTTGGATCTCGATTGTTTTATCGGCGGCCGTGGTCGCGGTGGAACTAAGTCTTTCGGGTGCGGTCGCTTTAAGACAGGCCTTGCCGGCGATGGTCGGTGTACATGCCATCATCGGGCTTGTTGAGGGTGTCATCACTCTGGCGGTCTTAGAATTCATTTACAAAGTGCGTCCGGATTTACTCACTTTTGGAGGTGCCGCTGATGAATAAATGGGTCTGGGTAGGTTTGGCCATCTCTTTGGCTGTGGCCGCCGTGCTTTCGCCGTTTGCTTCGCCTTGGCCTGATGGGCTGGAAAGGGTTGCCGAGGATCTCGGTTTTGACGAGCTCGCCAGCGAGATTCCGGCGCTTGCTTCCCCCATACCTGATTATTTGGTTCCCGGCATCAGCAGTGAAGGATTAGCTACCAGTTTGGCGGGGATAATCGGGACGATACTGGTTTTCGGGATCGCGTTAGGTTTAGCGAAAGTGGTCGGAGAGAGAAGGGGTTAAATTGGTACGCCCAGAAAGCAGAGTTATTGCAATCTTCTGCTTGATCTTGGCGGTGGCACTGGATCCGGCGCTGCCGTGGTGGCGCGGTGCGCTGTATCTTTTGTATCTGGCCGGATTGATCAGGTTGTTTCAGGCTCCTCTCCTGCGGGTTTGCAAACGGACCCTGCTTGTATTGCCCTTTCTTCTGGTAGTCCTGGTTTTCGCAGCCTGGTCGGCGGCCTCACCCGAGCGGCTGTTTTTGCTGGTCCAAAAAGCCCTCTTATCTGCTGCTGCTTTGGCGGTGTTGGGGGTGGGCACCGATTTTCCGTCCTTACTTAAAGGTTTGCACCGTTTGGGCCTGCCGAGCATGTTGGTGATGATGCTATCATTTATGTATCGTTATCTGGATTTGCTGCTTGGCGAGGCCAAACGTATGGAGATCGCCCGGAACCAGCGGTATTTCGGCGGAGGCTATTTGCGACAACTCAGAGTGCTTGGTAATATGATCGGCAGCCTGTTTTTGCGCACCTATGAGCGTGGAGAGCGGATTTATCAGGCGATGATTTTGCGCGGCTATTCGGCAGAGGCTAAGCCGGAGACGGTAACTTACGGTCTGGTTGATAAAATTGCCGTTTTCTCTGCACTTGGCGTATTAGTATTCGTGGTTGGGACTGAGCATTTATGGCGCTTGTGGTCGTAGATAAATTAAGTTACCGTTATCCGGATGGGCGGCAAGCTCTGAGTGAGGTCTCCTTTGTGATCCGGCGCGGTGAGCGAATCGGGCTCTTGGGGCTGAACGGTGCCGGCAAGTCCACCCTCTTGTTATGCTTGGCCGGGGTCTTGAAACCCGAAGGTCGGATCAGCGTGGATGGTGATCGGCGGCGTACGCTTGGTCTGGTCTTTCAAGACCCTAATGACCAGCTCTTCATGACTACGGTGTACGATGATGTGGCCTTTGGGCCGCAAAACCTCGGTCTGACGACGGATGATGTGCGGTCGCGGGTTAAACAAGCTTTACAGCTGGTCGATGCGGCCGGCTACGAAGAACGGTTGACGCACCATCTCAGTTTTGGCGAAAAAAAGCGGGTTGCCTTGGCTACCGTACTGGCCATGCAGCCGGAGTTGTTGCTGTTGGATGAGCCCACCAGCAACTTAGATCCCAAACGGCGCCGGGAATTCATCAAGATTATTCAGAACACCAGACAAGCTGCCCTCATTGCCACACACGACCTCGATCTGGTCCGGCAGGTCTGTGACCGGGTACTCATCTTGCAAGCCGGTCGTTTGGTGGTCGAGGGCGGCCTCGCTTTACTTGATGATCTGGATCTCATGCGCCGGATGGAGCTCATCTGATTAATCTAAGACCGGGTAGCTGCCGAGTACTTTAAGAAGATTATTCCGCTCGTGCAATTCATGAAGCGCTGCGATGATCGCCGGACTATCTAGCCCCTTTTCCGTGTCGATGAGGAAAATATAGTCGCCGAGGTTCTTGCGGGCCGGCCGGGATTCAATCCGGGTGAGGTTAATTTGTTTGGCCGCAAAGATCTCGAGAATGTCGTGTAGACTGCCTGGCTGGTCGCGTTCGACCATACAGGCTAATGATGTTTTGTAGTTCAGCCTGGACAGGGCAAGTTCTAAAGGCTTCCGCCCAACAATTACAAAACGCGTTGTGTTTTCTTTAATATCCTGGATATCGGCTGCCAAGATATCGAGCCCATAGCGGGCGGCAGCTTGCTCACCGGCGATTGCGGCAATTGGCAGGCGATTAACCGACACGACCCGGGCGGCCTCAGCGGTGCTGACCGTTTCATATTCAATTGCTTGCGGCAGCATGGTCCGGAGGTATTCGCGGCACTGAGCTAGGGCTTGCGGATGGGAGAGGACCGTCCGAATGGCCGATATTTTCTGAGCCCGGTGACCGACTAAGAAGTGCCGTACCGGCAGGGTCAACTCCCCTACTACCGGCAAATCGGTGCGGAATACCAGCCAGTCCCAGGTGGCATTAATCGAGCCTTCAATTGAGTTTTCTGCCGGCAAGACCGCGTAATCCAGCTCATTGTGGGCTATTGCCGCCATGACCTGAGCTAGGCCGGGTAGCGGCGTGAGTTCGGCTGCCGAGGGAAGCTTGCTGCTGAACTTTTCCGCAGCAAGTTGCGTTTGGCTGCCTTCCGGCCCAAGGTAACCAATTTTCATCGTTTCTCCATCCTTTCCGTGGCGAGTGAAGCCATCAGTTTGCCGGTAGCGTTAACTTCGTAAACCAGTGTTTTTAGTTCTGCCAAATTTAACGCTTGCGAACCGTCACATTTAGCGCTGCACGGGTCAGGGTGGATTTCAACCATCACCCCGTGGGCTCCGGCGGCGATGGCCGCTCTGGCCATCGGGATAATTAATTCCGGCCTGCCGGTGCCATGGCTCGGATCAACGACAACCGGCAAGTGTGTCAAAGCTCTGGCTAAGGCTACCGCCGATAGATCAAGGGTATTGCGGGTTGCGGGTTCAAAGGTTCTAATGCCGCGCTCGCAGAGAATAACTTGGCGATTACCGGTGCGCAAGATGTACTCCGCCGCCAAGAGCCACTCTTCGATGGTCGCGGCCAAGCCTCGCTTCAACATGACCGGTTTGCCTGATTCTCCGGCGGCCGAGAGGAGGGCGAAATTCTGCATATTTCTCGCTCCGATTTGCAGCACATCGACGTACTGGGCGACTTCGGGGACGTCTTCCGGGGTAATAACCTCGGTGATCGTTGGTAGCCCCAGCTCGCGACCGACTTCGGCCAGGATTTCGAGTCCGGCCCGGCCAAGCCCCTGGAAGGTGTAGGGGCTGGTCCTGGGTTTGTAGGCGCCCCCGCGCAGGATCTGCGCCCCGGCTTCTTTGGCCATTTGCGCCGCCAACCTAGTCTGTTCACGGCTTTCAACGGCACAAGGGCCGGCCATTACGACCGGTTCGCCCCCGCCGATCTGAATCCGACCAACGGTGATGATCGTGTCATCCGGGCAGCTCTCTCGTCCGGCCAGCTTGTACGGGGAAAATAAAGGCGTTGCTTTGCACACACCGGGTAGGAGCCCGAACTGTTCTCGGCAATCCGGGTTCGGTGCCAACAAGACAATGCGCCCGGAGCCCGCACCGGGTAGGTAGACCGGCTCATTGTTGTGAGCGGCTAGCCAACTCAGCGTCTCTCTGATGTCTTCTTCGGTACTTTGCGGATGCAGATGTAGTAACATAGCCGCACCTCCAAAAATAAAATAACCTCTCATCCTGTAGGGACGAGAGGTAATCCTGCCGCGGTACCACCCTAATTGGCTGTACAAGCCCACTCTTTTCGGGTACGGGATGACTCCTTATACCCGCCTCCTTGTTACGGTGGAGGTCTCCGCCAAGGCCTACTCCGACTTTCAGCCAGGGCACTCCTGGGAGAACTTCGCGCCTGCTGCTCCGATCCGCCTCTCACCTGGTGCGGACTCTCTGTACGGTTAGGCAAGGCCTACTTTTCCCACTCATCGTGTTTATGGTATTAGTGTGGTTACAAGAATATGTTTATCCAGATGTTAGCATATTTGTTCGCAGTTGTCACTAGGGTAATTGCAATTTCTGCTCGCCCTGGCAGGGGGTACCTTGACCACCAGCTAATGATGGCATATAATGTATCTGCACAACATTTTGGTTGTAGCTCGATGCTGAAGCTATTAGGTCATAACCAATAGCCCGGGGGAACCATCTTCCAGTGGGGTGAATCCTGGCCCGGCCAGGTAGGGTGGCTTTTTAACCCGAGCCCGTCAGCTAACCTCGGAAGCCGGAGAAAAGCGAGCGATTGCTATCAGCAATCAGGGCTCGCTTTTTATTTTGTCGGGGAGTGAGCAGTGGTGAAGTTGGTACGTGAAATATCTGCAGGCTTGACAGTCGGCTTAGTTGCTTTACCATTAGCACTGGCCTTTGGAATCGCCGGTGGAGCGACGGCGGCAGCCGGTCTGTATACGGCAATAGTAGCCGGCTTGGTGAGCGGCTTATGCGGCGGGTCAAAATATCAGATCAGCGGCCCCACCGGTGCAATGAGCGTTATTCTGGTGGGCGTGGTTGCCAAATATGGCATCTCCGGTATGCTGGCAGCCGGTTTGTTGGCAGGTGTGCTCCAGATCCTCATGGGCCTGCTCGGACTGGGCAAACTGGTTAAGCTCATCCCCAACCCGGTGATCACGGGATTCACCAATGGTATTGCCATCGTGATTGTACTGGGCCAACTCAAATACATCACTACGGCGCCATTCTTGACAGTTTTGGTGGCCGCAACCATCTTGCTGGTGCGGAGAGTAAACAAAACTATTCCGGCCTCGCTATTCGGTCTGGCGGTGGGTATCGGTGCGAACCTGCTCTTCGGCTGGAACGGACCCACCGTTCAGGCCATTGAACCGGCACTGCCCAAATTTGGCTGGCCCAATCTGGCACTTGCCGATCTGGTCCCATTGTTCGAGCCGGCTCTGGCCATCGCCTTGTTGGGGACGATCGAATCGCTTCTTTCGGCTGCTGTGGCGGATAGCATGACCGGGACGGTACATAACAGCAACCGCGAATTGGTGGGGCAGGGTTTGGGTAATATCGCGGCCGCCCTCGTTGGTGGTGTACCCTCTACCGGAGCCATTGCCCGAACTGCGGTCAATATCCAAAACGGTGGCAGCACCCGCCTGGTCCACGTTGTACATAGCCTGTTTCTCTTGGCGGTGCTGCTGTTCTTGGGACCGTGGACGGCGTTCATTCCTTTGGCGGCCTTATCGGGTATCCTCGTTGTTACCAGCTATGATATGTTCGATTTTCAAACCGTGACGATTCTCCGTAAATCCTCCACCCATGATGCGGTGATCTTATTGGCTACGATGGTCTTAACGGTCTGCACCAACCTGGTTGTAGCCGTCGGAGCCGGGATAGTTCTCGCCGCGTTGATCCAATGCTATCATAGTAAGACTTTGCGGATCTTACCCTTGAACGCAAACGGTAACGGCAATATTCAGATCTTTAGTTTGCAGGGGGCCCTGCATTTCGGCACTGTTGTGAGCCTCAATAAAGCGCTACGCCAGGTTAAGCCGGGCGGGATTGTCATACTCGATTTGAGCGGACTGACGATGTTGGACCAGACCGGGGTAATTGCGCTGAGTAAGCTCCAGCAATCTACGGGGCAAACCCCGGCAGCCCGAATCATCCTCTGTGGATTGCACCCGGAGTATCAGAGCCTTGTTGAAGCCGCGGGCGGTATTCCGACCGACCAAATAATCCGGGACCTGGCCCAAACCCTGGCGCTCGCGGAAGGGTAAAGGATTGCCCCGGGATCTGTAGAAGTTCTACTCCGGGGTGGTTCCAATAGTGAAATCATTTTCCTTCGTGCACGCTGCCGATCTTCATTTGGGCAGCCCGTTTACCGGACTGGCCGAGTGTAGCCCGGACTGGGCGCAACGCTTGGCCAAGGCTTCTTTTCAAGCCTTTGAGCGCATTATTCGGTTATGTCTCGACCGTCAGGTTGATTTCTTGATTCTCGCCGGAGATATCTACGACAGTGCTGAGCAGAACCTCCGGGCGCAAGTTTGTGTCCGCGACGGGCTCGCCCAATTAGCCGAGGCCAGTATTGCGACCTACATTGCGACTGGCAATCATGATTATAAAGTCAGCGGTGATCAACTGCGTTGGCCTGAGCGTGTCCACTTCTTTCCCCCCGGACAAGTTGCGACCTATCCGGTAATCAAAGATGGCCAATTAATCGTCGAAATCTCCGGTGTGAGCTATCCGAACCAAAATCCCGATCAGAGTTTCCTCCCTCTCTTCCCGCGCAGCGGGGAGGCCCCGTTTAGAATCGGCGTTTTGCACACCAACCTCGGTAACGTCGCCGGTTATGCCAACTATGCTCCATGCACCTTGACAGATCTATTACACTCCGGTTTTGACTATTGGGCGCTTGGCCATGTGCATCAGGCCGCCATTGTTCATGCCGGCCATCCGACGGTGATTTATCCCGGTACCAGTCAGGGACGCTCGGCGCGGGAGACCGGTCCTAAAGGTTGCTATTATGTACAGGTTGACCGGAGCGGAGTCCGGCCGAGCTTTATCTCCACGGCTGAAGTCCTCTGGGCCGAATTGGGGCTGGATATTTCCCCGTGGTCGGATCTGGATGAGCTATTTACGGCGGTCGATGATGAACTTGCCGACTATCCCCAGCAAGCCGACTATTTGATTGTCCGGCTCTGTTTATCCGGGAGGGGGCCGGTACATCACGAGCTCTATCGCCCCGGGGCCGTCGAGGAGTTGACCGATGCTTTGCGAGCCCGCACCTATCCTGGGTGGCGTGGGGTCTGGTTTGATCGGGTCAAGGTGCAGACCGGACCGCCGGTGGCGAAAGATGTTGAGCGGGAAAGCGGCACCTTGGCGGCGGATTTTCTGGAGATCATCGATGCCCTTGTGGCCGACCTTAAAGCGGGCGGCAACTCGCCTTTGGTCCAAGAACTTCTCGCGGAGATCTCACCGTTGTTCGGGAAAAACCGACGCTATCTGGGCAAATGCAGCCCGGAACTGCTATTGCAAGCTGCGTTGGCGGCTGAGGAACTTGGCCTGGACTTATTGACGCGGGGGGAAGAGTAGAGTGTGGATTAAACAGATCGAGATTGATGGGTATGGGATTTTCAGCGACTTTTCCCTTGCCCCGCTTGCCCCTGGGCTAAATATTTTCTGCGGTCCCAATGAATCAGGCAAGACGACTCTGCGGGACTTTATAACCTGCATTCTGCTAGGCTTTGACTCCCAATCGTCTGCGCGTGATTTTCGGCGCCCGCTGCGAGGCGGCGAGCACGGTGGTCGGTTGCTGATCGTTAGTGACGATGGTGCGGAGTATGTGGTCAGTCGGCACACGACTAAGAAAAATACCGCCCCGCCGATTGTGCTAAACAGCTCCGGCCGGCAAGTCGATGAAAAAGTGCTAGCTGCGCTGATGCGGCATCTGTCCAAAAAGTCCTATACCAACTATTTTGCAATTGGTTTAGATGAACTCAAGGCTTTTGACTCTTTACAGGGTACCGAAATGGAGGCTTGGTTGTACAAGGCCGGCTTTTCCGGACGCGGTCGCTCGGTTGTCCATATTTTGAAAGAATGCGAAACAGCCCGCGGCCAATTATTTAAAACGCGTGGCAAAGGCAAGATTTCAGAGTTAGTATCTGAGCTGGATAGTCTCCAACAAGCTATCGCTAAACTCCAAGAACGCCCGCAGCATTATCAGGAGCTGCTGGCTCGTGAAAGCGAGATCATCGCTGAGATTACCGCCAAGGAAGCATTGCTGCGAACGAAACGCAGTGAACAGGCGCGTTTGGCCAAGCTGCTCGAGATCTGGCCGGACTGGGAGTACTTGCAGCAACTCGAGGCCAACCTGCCGGACCGACCGCGGCAGCAAGAACTGCAGCAGCTGGTGGATTTGCGCGACCAAATAACCGGTCTAGAGCGCGGCCTCGATCTGTTTTTACAAAATCTCGCGGCACTGGAGGAAAGCGTTCTTACTTTGCGGACCATGTCCGAGCGGATCGCGGATCTCCAGGCTGAGCTTGGCAGTGACCGTACACCGGCCGAATTGTTGACGCTCCCGACGGGGAGAACGCTAGAAATGCAAGCTGCGGCGATCGCGCGCCAAGTACAAGAGGCGGAAACCCTCAAAATGAGCCGGGAGAATGCGGTAGCCCAGTGTGTGCGAGTGCTGCGCGAACGGGAAAATCAGGTCCGCCAGCTCCAGGTAGAGCTCGAGCACTTGGTTGGCAGCGCGGACGAGAAGATTCCGGAGGTTGACGAAGCAGCCCTCGAGGAGATCAGCCGCCTGCAGCAAGAACTCGACACGCTCGCATTGCACTTAGAGGCGAATGAAGCCCAGCTGCGGCTGATGCAGCGCTTGCTGGGCAATCTGTATCCTTGGTTGATCGGCGGCTTGCTTGGGGCCGGTCTGCTTTGGGTAGATATGCTGATTGGCTCGGCCATCATAGTGATGGCCTTAGTTGGTCTGGCCGTAACCTTCGGGCGTCGGCAGCGGAGCCGACTGGAGGTGCAGGCCTGCTTGGCCAAATCTCGTTCTCTCTCCGAGCAACGGGAGACAGTAGAGAGTCGCTTACGCGAATTATCCCAACTAGTTGCCGGCAAAGAGATGCTCTCTACAACCGAGCTTGCGGAGCTGAAGCGAGCTTCCGACCGCCAGGCGGAAGGTCGGAAAATCCTGCGTCAACTGGGCCAGGCAAGAGAACGCCTAACTGAAGCGGAGCAAGAACTGCAATTAGCGGAGCAAGCTCTGGCCAAGGCCGATGTGCAGCTCAAGGGCGCTCTGGACAGCTGGCAACGCTTCTTAATGCCCTACGGCTTATCGGCGGAGCTCGCCATGGATGGGTTTATGAGTTTTTTGGCTTCCCTGCGTCAGTTACAGGATTACCAGCGGCAGTACTTAACCGAACAAGAGCGGCAAAGCCAGATCCAGCAACGAATTACAAGCTATCTGGTCGGCCTTAACCAGATTCACGAAGGTTTGGGCTTACCCTCGGTGCGCGAACCGGCCCTGGTCGCCAAAGCAGTCTCGGCGCTTACTAGGCGGCTGGCGGAAGCCCTGCAAGAGCTGGCTCGGCTTGAGGAGTACGCGACCCTGAAGGAGCGGTTGCGGATTGCCTGTGGCATATCCGGCGATCAATGGGCGGAGCTCCAATCCGAACTGGCCTCTTATCAAGATCATGTACTACAGGCGGAGATAGCGCAGTTAACCCGGCTGATCCAGGAGTTGGAGGCGGAACTGGATCGGTTGAAGTCGGAGCGTGGTTCGGTTGGCCTGGAGATTCGGCAATTAGAGGCCGAGCAGGAGCTCGCCTTGCTTCGTACCAAGGAAGCGCTGAAACAGGAAGAACTGGAGCGCGCCGCCGTGGACTGGTTAAAGTGGACGGTTTTGCAATTTGCCCTCACCAAAGCGAAGCAGCGCTATGAGGAGGAACGTCAACCGGAAGTGTTTACGCTCGCCTCCCAATACTTTGCCCTGGCGACCCAGGAGCGCTATACTCGGGTGTATACGCCGGTCGACAAGGAAGGCGTACTGGTGCAAACCGCCGACTTGCAGCGGTTGGATGCAGCTGCCACGCTCAGCCGGGGTACGGCCGAAGTGCTTTACCTTTGCCTGAGGTTAGCTTTAGCCCGGAAAGTTGTCCAAGATGGAGAGTCATTACCGTTGCTTTTCGACGATGTTCTGGTCAATCTGGACCAAACGCGGTTTAAGCAAGTGGTTAAATTGCTCGGGCAGGTCGCCGAAAATTGCCAGGTGCTGTTTTTTACTTGCCATCCCGAAGTTGCTTTAGCCTTGGCTGAGCAGTGTGACGATTGCCAACTCTGGTGGCTGGCCGATGGCAAGCTGGTCGAGAGCTGGGATGCCTGCTTTGCCGGTGCTGCCAGTCCCGAATTGACCGGTTAGTCAGATTCTTCTGCCAGGGTGATAATTGGACCTTCGGGAAGGCAGGAACACAAGTTGGGTTTTGGAAAGATCGTTGATAAGGGATGCGAAATGGTAGGTCGGAGTAATGATCGTGAAGATTGGGCCACGCGAACGTGTCAGGGTCGAAGAATACCTAAACCGGGAACCTGAGTTCAACCTTTTTTTCCTGGGTGATCTGGCCAATCATGGTTTGGACAATGACTTTCTTGATCTTTGGGCGCAATTCGGCGCCGATGGCGCGATCTTGGCGGTGATACTGCGCTATTTTGGCTCCTTTCTGGTTTATGCCCAAGCTGATTTTGCTGTGGCGGAGATCGCGGAGTTTCTCGCGGAGCGGGCGGGGTTCATGCGCTCGCTCTCCGGCAAGCATGAGGTTGTTAGCAAGATTCTGCCCTATCTGGACTGCCTGGATAGCGGCAAAATCATGCGTTTTGCCAGGCTACGAAGTTTGAAGCTGCACCTCTTGCCGGCTAAAGCGGCCGCGTGGCAGGTCAATGTGGCTACTCTGGCCGACTTGGGTCGGATAGCGCTCTTACGCTCACAGGTCTTTTCCGAGTCCAAAACGGTGGTACGCAAGATGTTGGAACAAGGGATCACCCAAGGAGCAGGGCGGGTATACTTTATCGAGGTTGATGGCCAGATCGCCGCGACGGCCCAAACCACCGCCGAGTATTCGGCGGCAGCAATGATCGTAGGGGTGGCCACGGCCCCACAATATCGGCGTAGGGGTATGGCCACCGCGTGTCTCTACAGGTTATGCCGGGACTTGCTCAGTGAAGGGAAAAGCTTGTGCCTGTTTTATGAAAACCCTGATGCCGGAAGCCTCTACCATCGTTTAGGTTTTGAAGATATCGGGTTCTGGCAAATGGCAACCGCGAAAAAGGCTTAACTGTCTTTGGTAGAGTTGTAGAAGAAGAGGGCTACGGTGCCGGGTCCGGTATGGGCTCCGATGGTGGCGCCAATCGAGGAGATAATAAAATCTTGTGTTCCGAACTGTTCAATAATCATCTGTTTTAATTCTTCTGCCGTCTCTAAATTGTCGGCATGACTAATTCCGACGATCGGGTTGGCCAAATCATAACCCCGCTCTTGCATCAACTCGACAAGCCGTTTTAATCCTTTTTTGCGCGTCCGGGCATTTTCGAAGGGGATAAGCGCTCCATCAACGACATGGATTAAGGGTTTTAAGTTCAGCACGTTGCCGAGAAAGGCTTTGGTCGTACTGATCCGTCCGCCTCTGGCTAGGTACTCCAAGGTATCGACGATGACCAAGTGCTCCATCCGCTTGGCTTTGGCGGCCGTTTGTTCGATGATCTCCGCCGGTGGCAGGCCGCTTTGCGCCATTTTGGCGGCCTCGAGAACGAGTAATCCTTCGCCTAGACTGGCGGCCTTGGTGTCGAGAACGAAGACTTCTCCGGGGGCAAATTCGCCGGCCGCCACCACCGCACTCTGATAAGAGCCGCTGAGTTTACTCGAAAAGCCGATGTATACCGGAGTCGCACCTTCTTGGCGAATCTGGCGGAAACGTTCCAGATACTGGGCCGGGGTCACCTGCGCAGTCTTGGGGCTGATCTTTTCGGTGCGCATCCGCTGATACAGCTCATCCGGGGTAATGGTTACTCCATCAACAAAGGTCTCCCCCTCAATCTCCAGCGACATTGGGATCACCGCAATGTTGTATTCCTGGATTAACTCGGCCGGGAGATCAGAGGTACTTTCCGTAACGATCCGGGACGGCTTGACCATGGTATCACCTCAAGAATAAGTATGCATTCAAATTCGGCGTTAGCCCATTCTTTTCCTTGCTGATTAGGCTGAACAAAAAAAGACGGAGTTAGACTCCGTCGGAAAGGCGTATTCGGTTGAAAATGCATTTACCGGATGTTGGAGAAACACTCCCGGCAATAGACCGGACGACCGGCCGTAGGCTCAAACGGAACTTGGGTCTCCGCCCCACACTCGGCACAAACGGCATCATATAACTTTCTGGTTCTCGCGCCGTTTGAGCCATTGTTCTTGCTGGCCTTGCGTGCCGCGCGGCACTCAGGACAGCGGCTCGGTTCATTCTCAAATCCTTTGGCTGCATAGAACTCCTGTTCGCCTGCAGTGAAGGTGAACTCGGAACCGCAGTCCCTGCAGACCAGTGTTTTGTCTTGGTACACTCGGGTAACCTCCTTAAGATGAGCAGAGCATCTCTGCTAAGACTATAACCTAATCATATCACGTAAATCGGAAATTACAAGAAAATTTCATCGGGGAGGAATTTATGCGATCTAACGGAAGTACTCAGAAGGGGGATCGATCTTGAAAACCGATGGGATTTTGACTTTTACCGCAAAAAACAAGAAAGGGATTACGACCGAACTGCAGCAGCTCCTAGAGCAACGTTTGGCGGCGAATGAGGATTTGCTGTTTCTCGATTTTGCGACCCTAGCGGGCGGATTGTTTCCCAGATCCGCTCTGTTGGCGCTCACGTCTCACCGTTTGTTGCTAATCGCCTTTAATTTCTTTTCCTTGGACGAGATAGTTTCCGTACCGTGGTGGGAGATTAAACATTTTTACTTATTGCCGCCGAAAAAGGTTAATTGGTTCGCGCCTAGCGCCAGATTTGCCGAGCTGTGTTATGTTAGCGGCGGCCAGGAGAAGACGATCACCTTTGCAGTTGGGCGTTCCGGACAGGCCGAGAGAACGCACGCGCTCGTCAAGAACCTGTCGTTGCGCTTTGCTGCCGCCGAGACGCAGATTTTTGTCGTGGCCGACACCTTGATCTATTACACCCAAGGGCAGGTTCGCCATATTCGCCTACACCACTGGATCTCCAATGCTATCCTTGACGAGTTGCACCAGTCCATCTATGTTCTCTTGTCCAATGAGGCGGTGGTGCAGAACCGGTTGTATAATCTTGTGAGCCTTGATTACCACGGTGAAATTAAATGGCGAGGCGAATTGCCGACCGGCAAAGGTGTGCCGGATAGCTTCGTAAGAGTGGAATTCAGTGAGGGAGAGATTATTGGTTATACCTGGTCCGGCTTTTTGTGCAAGCTTGCCTCGGCTAGCGGCCGGATCATCGAATTGCAGAGAGCGGTAGGCAGCAGGCACAGTCGTGGTGATCTCGAAGCATATTCGGCGGATGGCCGGCAGAAAGCGACCCTGATCCTGGCGGGTGAAGATCGTTTGGGCAATCGCTTGTACCGTTTGTTCATCGAATCCTCTCACTTCTTTAAGGAACGACTCTTTGGCGCACAGGCGCATTGGTCACCGGATGGACGGTACTTAGCGGTGCAGGAGTTTTTTTTCTCGCACCTGCACGGCATCCAAAGTGTCGGAGTGGTCCTCTTCGATTTAGAAACAAACCGAGAGGCACTGGTGGAGAAGAGCGTCTCGCGTAGTTTTGCGCCCCAAGGTTGGAAAAGTGCTGAGACTTTACTGTATGGGCCGGGCAAAGGCAAGAACGCCCAAGAGATTTCCGTGCAACGTGTTTTTTGGTTGCCGTTGAGAAATGTTGGTTTGGAGGTATCGCGATGAGTAGTAACCCGATAGTGACCTTGGAGTTAGAGGCCGGCACGATTAAGATCGAATTGTATCCGGACAAGGCTCCCAATACCGTCAACAATTTTATTGCCTTGGTGAAGGATGGTTTCTATGACGGCCTAATCTTTCATCGGGTTATACCCGGCTTTATGATCCAGGGCGGCGATCCGTGGGGCATGGGAACCGGCGGTCCCGGTTATACGATTGCCGGCGAGTTCGCGGCGAACGGTTTTGGACAAAATGATCTTAAGCACACCCGCGGGGTGGTGTCGATGGCGCGAAGCGGGGCACCGGACTCCGCCGGGTCACAGTTTTTCATCATGGTTGGTGACGCGCCGCACTTAGACGGGCAGTATGCGGCCTTTGGCAAAGTGATCGAGGGAATGGAGGTCGCCGACCAAATCGCCGCGGCTCCGCGCGATTATCGCGACCGGCCGTATGAAGATCAGCGCATTATCCGCGCGACGGTCGAATTATTTGATCAGGAGTATCCACCACCGATCAAATTGTTCCGTTATTAACGGTGCAATTGTAAACGCCCCTCGCTTGGTAAGTGCGAGGGGCGCTTGTTTATTCAACCTCGACGATATGCTCGTTGATCTGGGGTCCAAGTTCATCGGCTAACACTTCGGCTGTTTCTACTCCGCTACCGGTTAACAAACGAATGACTTGCGTTCTGAGGTCAAACTGAACGGTCTTGGTGACAACATTACCGGAAACGGTGAAGTTCTGCGAAACATTGCTGATTGTGCAGTTGATCCGCAAGTTATTCTTGTTCAAACCGGCAATCTGCGGGAAGTTCAGCTGCTTGCTAAAGGTGATGGTCGCTTGCCCGGTCGCTTGCCGATTGATACCGCCCTGGTTGATGGTGACGATGAGTTCGTCGATGAACGAACCGTTGATGATGACTCCGGTATCGCCAACAAAACTACCGGAGCAGGTCGGATTCAGAATCCGGTTTTGGTTTACCGAGACCAGGGTTGCACCGGCCGGCGGAATAACCCGTAGGTTAAATTGTAAGGTCTCGCGCTGGAAGTCTTCGGCGATGACATTGTCCGGGGGCGGTGTGGTCCCGACGATGCGCAGCGAAGAGGCGAGATCGTTGAAGTTGAACTGGCGCAAGTCCGGATAGTTTCCGGGCGGCAAGGTAATTGAGGCTCCGCCGAAATTGATGTTGTCACATAGCCTGGCGGCATCACCGGGTTGGAAATTTGGACCTTGGATTACTTGGACCGAAGAGGTACGATCGTTAAACTCAATAAGCCGGAAATCATTCAGGTCGGAAACGAGGGTCCGAAAGGAACCTGAGAAGTTTATATCATCAAAGAGGTTGACAATCAACCGTACAGTGGCCATTTGCATTGCACCCTCCTACTAGTACAGACTAACAAGAGATTGTTCTCTCTGTACTAGTATATTGGGACAGGTGAGAAGGGTGTGCGCGTAGAAACATCCGGTATTATTTTTATGAAAGTTGGCTGAGGATGCGTGGAACTAAGTTTGGGTATATTGGCAACATTGGTAGCCGGAGCTTTCTTTGCCGGGTTGATTGATTCGATGGCCGGCGGCGGCGGATTGATCTCTCTGCCGCTATTGTTTGCTTGTGGGGTACCGCCGCATTTGGCGCTCGGCACCAACAAAGTACAGAGCTTTTCAGGTACGCTGTTTAGCACGTGGCGTTATCTCAAGAGCGGGCATATGTACTTGCCGATCGCGGTTCTGGGTGCGGTCGGTTCGTTGATCGGCTCATATACCGGAGCGAGGGCCGTCTTAAAAATACCGGCGGACAAGTTGACGGTGATCATTTTGCCGCTGATCGTGATCGTGGCGATAATCACTTTTACGCGCCGGGATTTTGGGCGTGACAGCCATTTTGTCGCCGATCGCTCGGTGGCGTCCAATCTCAAGGCTTTAGCCATCGGTACGGCGATCGGCTTTTATGATGGCTTCTTTGGGCCGGGAACCGGTACCTTTTTGGCTTTTTCCTTCGTATTTTTCTTGGGGTTCAATTTTGTGCAGGGCACGGCTAATGCTAAACTATCCAATCTTGCGAGTAATTTTGCGGCCATCGTGGCTTTTGCTTTTACCCGAAACATCGCTTGGGCGGTGGCCCTGCCGATGGCGGCAGCCAATATCTGCGGCAATCTCGTCGGTTCGAACCTGGCGATTAAGCGTGGTTCGGTGGTGATCAAGCCGGTCTTTGCTTTGGTTTTGGTTGGTATCTTTTCCAAGTTGGTGCTGGACTACTTGTAAGTGACGGCAAGAAAGGCTATTCTTTGGCGTAACACGCGGTGATCTCGCCGAAAAAGAGGGTATGGTAGTCGTCTTGGGGATACCATTTTTGACAGGTATCGGCCAACATGGTCGGATCCAGCTGGGTCTGGTAAACGACTTTGCACTCGTAGTAGAGGTCACAGTCGGCGATCACCGGCGCGGAAACGGTCTGCCCTTTTACGGTAGCCAGACCCGTCAGGGCAAGCTTGTCAAGCGTCCGCCCGGACTTACTGCCACAGACTTTCAACTCTTCTGCTAATCCGGATAAGGGAATACTCACCGTGAATTCGCCGGCCGCTTTCAACAGGCCAAAGGTATACCGCGACGGACGCACCAGCACCATCATAATCGGTCTGCCCCAGATATATCCGATGGTGCCCCACCCGATCGTCATCGTATTGACCTTTCCGTTTGCGGCAACGGTTAAAAATGCGCCGCTTTGGGCCAAGGCTGTGATTGCCTCACTCATCCGTTCCGTATAGTCAATCTTTCGGAACATCTTCAACTCTCCTTTGGTTGGATTGTCACGGCAGCGCTCAAGGCTGCCCAGAGCTCGGGCGCTTTTTTCTTCAGGTTAATTGGACGCCCCTGGTTGTCGGTGATCGGGTGAACGGTTTCACCGGTGGCTAGAAGCTCACCGTCACGGGTGATGCGGTAAGCGAAGTCAATGCGGGCCGGGGAGAGGTGAGTGATCACCGTTTCTACCGTGACTAAGTCATCATATTTGGCCGGTCGGTGGTAATGACACTTAACTTCGTGAACCGGAAGCCGGAAACCGTCGGCCTCCACGCGCGTATAGGCGAAACCTGCCGCGCGCATCAGCTCGGTACGCCCCAGCTCAAACCAGACAAAGTAGTTGGCATGATAGACTACTCCCATGGCATCGGTCTCTTGGTAGCGAACCGTACATCGATTCTATTCATATTATCGCGCCTCCGTTAGCGATTACAGGCTTTGGACATAATTGGCGTTGGCGGAAAGGATCTGTTTGGGCTGTGGCGACGTTAATTTTTCCAGCAAGCGTGCACTAATTGTTTTGATGCTCTCGCTGGCCGGTGCCCAGGGATAGAGGGCCAACATTGGTCGGGTGGCTTTGAGACTCTGGGTAGCCGAATTGTCTTCGGGGATGGCTCCCAGATAATCGAGGGTAACCCCGAGAAACTCTTTGGCGGTGTGGATAAAGCGGCCGGCATACTCGGCAGCCTCACTTTGATTACTGGCCCGATTAATGATTATACCCGCCGGGGGAACCCAAAACTGGCTAGCCATCGCTTTGATTAATCCATAGGCATCAATGATCGACGTGGGCGTGTCGTTGATTACTAAGACTACATAATCGGCGCAGTATAAGAAGGTCGTAGTATTGGCCGAAAGCCCGGCGCTGGTATCTAAAATCAAGTGATCACAGAGCGGCTCCAGGCTGCCGAGTCCGGCAGCTAGACGCTGCAGTTGCCAAGTCGACAGGTCGGCAAAGTCCTTATTGCGCGCCGCACCGGGGATAATGGTTAGCCCGCTCGAGATGGGATAGAGGATCTCGGTGAACTCTTTGTTGCGCAAAATAACCGCGGATAAATCGAGGTTGGGGTGCAAGCCAAGCGCGGCAGCCAAGTTGGCGGTGCCCAGGTCCAAGTCGACCAGGATGGCTTGGCGATTCATGGTAGCCAGTTGCCAACCTAAGTTGAGGCAGAAAAAGGTCTTGCCTGTACCGCCTTTACCGCTGGCGATGGCGATGATCTTTCTAGGCCGGGCGGCAACCGCGGCAATAAAAGGTATATCTTCGTCTACAGCCAAGTATAACAGGGGAAACGGTTTGAGTTTGCGGTCCACAATCGTTCCGCTGACGCTGATCTCCCCGGTTGGGCCAGATAAAACTACGGTGAGGGCGGTGCCGGGATTGGGCCAAATTGTTTTTCCCTCTACCGCCGGTGCCAACAGAATCAAGACTTTATCGGCCAGACCGAGAACCCGGCTCTGCACTCGACCGCGGCCGGGTAATTCGAGGTAAATCAGTTTGTTGGGCAGCCATCCTGGGTGCGGCAATCTTTCTTCACCTGCAACAATGATATATCAGCTTTCGACAGAAGGCTTGCCCAACCCTGCTAAAGTTTGAGGGCACCTGCCGTGCCCTCCCTGCCGACTATTTCAGGACGTTATCAACATTGTATTGATCCGAACCTTTTGGCACAAAGGTCTTACAGCATGTTTCCATGCAAGTCCCACACGGGGTGGTGTTGGCCGTTGCGGCTTGCGGGGCGTCAAAAGTATCCGGCATGGTGGCACCGACGGAATCCGCAGTGACGAGGATTTCATTGGCGGTGCAGTGATTACCTTGACCCCAATAATGACAATTGTCAACAGTGCAGTAAATCTCATGGCTATGGGCCACTAATCTCACCTCCAATCGATAATTATGATGTCTGAGCACAAGGCTTTTTACTCCTGTTTGCGGAATCAAAATAAACAGAAAAAAGAGGGCAAGTGGAGCAAAGGAGAGGTGTGGAATTTGTCCAAGCAAGCACGGAGCAACCAAGCCCTAGGCTTGTTGTTGATGTTGATTGGCGCTTTTTTCTTAGCTCTTAATCTTGGTTGGTTGAGCCTAAATCAAGCGGGCATTTGGCCCTTTTTCATCATTGCGCCGGGGCTCTTCTTGATCGTCTTGGCTGTGAGCACTTCAGCCAAAAACAGCATCTTGCCGGGGGTTATCCTGACCGGGGTGGGGATCTTCTTTTTGCTTCGCCAGTGGGGGTTGTTACCTTGGAGCATGGATCTGCTTTGGCCGGTCTTCCCTGGAATTGTCGGTCTGGCCTTTTTGGCCACCTATCGCGTGGCCGGTCGGGATAAAGGTCTGTTGGTGCCGGCATTTTTTCTCTTAACCATTGCACTGGTTTTTCTGGCTATTAATTTTCATTGGTTAAACCGCAGGTATTTGGAGTTCTGGCCGGTCTTATTGATCCTCGCGGGGGTATATCTTCTCATCCCTCGGTAGACAGAACAAGCTAAACTTACGAATATCTGCCACACCAAGAACGGCTGCTTCTTGGTTCGGATTGCATAGACTATTGGGTAGTCACTGCGCGAGGTATCCCGAATGCGATCCGAATTAAAAGCAGCCTTGTTGTTAATCGGCATCGGTGTGCTCGCTTTGTGGGCTCATCGATCGGGCTGGGTTGAGCAACTTGAGCCACAGAAGCTGAGGTCCTTATTAAACTCCTTTGGGGCGCTGGCTCCCTTGGTGTTTATCGTTATTTCCTCCTTGCGCCCGCTCTTGTTTGTGCCCGCCGGTTTGATCTCTATTGTCGGTGGCTTGGCCTTTGGATTGCTGTTGGGAACCGTTTATACGGTGATCAGTTCAACGATCGGAGCCATTATCGCCTTTACGCTGACCCGTTATTTTGGCCAGGAATTAATCCGCAAAATCTGGCCCGGGCGGACGGAAAAGTGGAGCCAAGCTTTGCACGGGCAAGGGATGTACTTGATTTTTCTGACGCGACTCTTGCCGATCTTTCCCTTTGATGCCATCAGCTATGCCGCCGGGTTGTCGCAGATCAAATTCAGCGATTTTATTCTCGGGACAATTCTCGGTGTAATTCCGGGCACCTTGCTCTACACTTTTCTCGGCAGCACTATCCATGAGGGGCTTAGCCCGCGTTTGGTGGGGGCCCTGCTCTTGGTGTTAGGTGTGGGCCTAATTCCTAGCGCGTATAAAATCCGTCGGGTCCGGCAAATGGAGCAGCATGACTCAGATTAGTGGCGGGAGATTTTTTCCACTTCGGCGGCCAAGCGTTTATGGGTTGTAGCCGGTTGGTACAAGAGGTTGTAGTATTCGCGCAGCATCCGTTCTGAGGAAAACATACCGGTTGCCATCTCAATGCTGGCTCGCATCATCCGCACCCATTTACTCCGGTCGTGGTAATAAGTGGGGATGACCTCATTGAGCAGGACATCCAGCAAGGAAACCAAATCATGGGACTCTTGACCCGGCCCGGCGTAGCCGCCGCCGAACTGCCAACCGTTTACGCCATGCAAGCAGCCTTCGGGCCACCAGCCATCAAGAATGCTTAAGTTGAGGACGCCGTTAAGGGCGGCTTTCATCCCGGAGGTACCCGAAGCTTCCAGGGGCCGCTGGGGGTTGTTTAACCAAACATCACAGCCGCTGGTCAGTAACCGGCCGATCCGCATATTGTAATTTTCAAGGAAAGCGACGCTCTGCGGATATTTCCTGCTCATGCCCACGATATGCGAAATGATTCCTTTGCCGGCGTGATCTTGCGGGTGGGCTTTTCCGGAAAAGAGCAGTTGGATCCGTTGCTCTTCTAAGAGAGGCTCGATTATTTCCGGCCTGGTGAAAATGAGATCACTCCGCTTGTACGGAGCTGCGCGGCGGGCGAAGCCAATAAGAAGGTTTTCTGGGTTTAAGTTAACACCCGTCAGCCTTTTGACCTCAGCGAGCAGGGCCTTTTTGGCACGTTGGTGAGGCTCCCAGAGATCCTGATTATTCTCATAGGCCTGTCTGATCTCCTGGTTTTGCCAGGTGCGCTGGTGCACTCCGTTGGTGATGGCGAGAATCGGCGCATGCTCGGTGACATCCTGCCACATCGCTCGCGCGGTTAACCCGTGCAATTTGGAAACCCCATTGGCCAGATGGGAGAGGCGGAGGCCGGCTACGGTCATGTTGAAGGGATCACCGCCAATTTGCACCAGCTGTTCGCGGGTAAACCCGTTATGAGCACCGAGTTGCTGCAAGAGGTCGAGAGCATGGCTTTCATTGCCGGCCATGACGGGGGTATGAGTCGTGAAGACAATTTCGTTCCGGGTTTGCTCCCATGCTTCCGCGAATGAGGCTCCGGCCTGCATCTTTTCCCGGATAAGCTCCAGTCCGGCTAAGACCGCATGCCCTTCATTGAAATGGAAAACCTCGATACTTAAATCTAGGGCGCGGATGGCTCTCACTCCGCCGATGCCAAGGACGATTTCTTGGGCGATCCGGTCATGGCTCGATCCGCCGTAAAGCCGCCTGGTAATCCAGCCGAAATCGCTCCCCGGTAGATCGGTGTCTAAAAGATAGAGGGGCGCATTACCAAAGGCCTGCGTTTTCCAAACTTTTACCGGGACCGGTTTATCATAGACGGAAACTTCAACTTGGACGCCCGTATCCTGAAGTACGGAGGTGTCGGTTGGCGGAAAAGTATCATATGGCCAGTCACCCTCACCGATAAATTGGCTGGTATATCCTTCGCGCCATAAGATCCCGATTCCGACCAGCGGCAGGCTTAAGTCCCGGGCCGCTTTTAAGAGGTCGCCGGCCAACACCCCAAGGCCACCGGCATAGATCGGAAATGATTCGTGTAACCCGTATTCCATACAAAAGTAGGCGACGCGGGGCGGTGAGTCATAGTCAGTCATTAAAATCCTCCTAGAGTAGAATGCGTGGTACTATATATGTTGTGCGAATGCCGTGTTATAGCTGCGAGTAAAGATTTGCGCTTGTGCGTAAGAATTGCCAAGTGGGCGAATCGGAACTTAAAAGAGAGTGGTCAGGGTCAGGCGCTCTTTTTGAGGAATGTGTCCGATGAGATAGGTTAAAGCCGACAGCTCCGCCTGTACGGCGGCGAGGTCTTGATTGGCCAATAAGGCTGAAACCTTGTGCATGGCGCGGGAGATTTCGTCAATCTCCTCATGGTCGGTTACGAGCGCCCACCATTCTTGTAAAGTGAACCAGTGATCAAAGAGGTTTTGGAAAGCCAGTACGGCGCCGGACCAATCTCCGGCGGCTGTGAGCTCCATGACCGCAGCCACCTGCTTCAGCAGCTCTTGGGATGACTGATCCAGGGCCTCCTGAATCCAGAAGCTACCCACCAGAAAAACCAGTACAATTGCGGACAAAATCAAGAGTTTACGCACCATCATCACCACGCTTGGTTTTATCGTAATGAAGTTGGCAGAAGACATCCCCGGTGCTGCTGAGCGAGGCATAGAGCACATCGGTCGGATCTTGTCCACCATGCTTGCGGATTTCGGCGAGGAGCCACTCCCAGTCTTTGCCGGCCTTTTTCAAGGAGCGGTGGTCGACTACCCCATCGATGATCAGGGTCAATGGGAAGCCCTCGACATTGACCGGAATGCCCAGATCCGCCGGGCGCAGCGGGCGATACTGGGCTTTGGGGACGACGCTGAGTTGGCCGTTGGTTTCCAGAATAGCCGCCTCGACCTCGGCTAAGTTCGGATAACCTTGGCTGCGGAGCTGTTCCAACAAGTCATTGATATTGTAATTGAGACCGGCTAAGGTTTTAGCCTGGATGATCCCGTTTTCGATGACGATGCTGGGTTTACCACAGACGATGGCCCGCGCGGTCTGGCTCTTTAGATTGAGAAAGGCCAGAAATACTTGGACAAATAACAGGCCAAAGATGGGAATAAACCCATTAATCAACGGTATTTCCTTATTTTGCATCGGAACCGCCGCTAAATCGGCTAATAGCAAAGCGAGGACGAACTCGAACGGCTGGAGCTGTCCGACTTGGCGTTTACCCATGATGCGCATACCGATGACTATAATTAGGTACAGAAGCAGCGCTCGTACGAAAACGATTAGCATATAGCTATTTTGCCCCGGACGTGCTAAAATTTTTCTTATCTTTTACGAGTAGACAGAGGGATCGCTTCAATGGAACTAAGAAATATCGCGATTATTGCGCATGTTGACCACGGGAAGACAACTTTGGTCGATGGCATTCTCAAACAATCAGGGGTCTTCCGCGAGAATCAGGCGGTTAACGAGCGCGTTCTCGACTCGTTTGACCTGGAAAGGGAACGGGGCATTACCATTTTGGCCAAGAACACGGCCGTTTTTTATCGCGGCTACAAGATTAATATTGTTGATACCCCCGGCCATGCCGATTTTAGCGGAGAGGTTGAACGGGTGCTCACCATGGTAGATGGGGCCCTGTTGGTTGTCGATGCCGTGGAGGGACCGATGCCGCAAACCCGTTTTGTGCTAAAAAAGGCTTTGGAGCGGGGGCTTAAGCCAATTGTAGTCGTCAACAAAATTGACCGGCAGTTTGCCCGTCCGGCACAGGTACTTGATGAAGTCTTTGAGCTCTTCTTGGCGCTGGGGGCCGATGACGAGCAGTTGGATTTTCCGGTAGTTTATGCTTCGGGTATTGCCGGCGTAGCAAGCCTCGATTTGGATAAGGCTTTAGAGCAGCTTAGCGCAGGTAACGGTAATCTGCAAGACTTATTGGAGGTTATCGTAGGCCATGTACCTGCTCCGCAAGGGGATCCTAGCCGGCCGTTACAGGTCTTGGTGACCAATCTTGATTATGACGACTATGTAGGTCGGCTGGCCATTGGTCGGGTCGAAAACGGAGTCCTGCGCCAGGGAAGTAGGGTCGCGATAGTCCGTGGTGGTGCGGATAAGTTTGTGCTGGGTAAAGCGGCGCAACTATATACCTTTGAAAGTCTACGCCGCGTGCCCGCCCAGGAGGTAGTTGCCGGCGATATCTTGGCCCTGGCCGGGCTGGAGGATATTGCGATCGGCGATACGATCACCGATCCTGACAATCCGCGGGCTTTGCCGCCGCTTACGGTGGATGAGCCGACCCTGACGATGTTGTTCCGGGTCAACGACAGCCCCTTTGCCGGTCGGGAAGGCAAGTATTTGACCTCCCGCCATTTACGGGAGAGACTCTTCAAGGAACAGGTTAAAGATGTGGCCTTGCGCGTGCAAGAGACCGATGCGCCGGATGTCTTCCGGGTCTCCGGGCGCGGTGAGCTCCATCTGTCAATTTTAATCGAAAAGATGCGCCGGGAAGGGTATGAGCTGGCGATTTCCAAACCGGAGGCCATCACCAAGCAGGGACCTAACGGGCTGGAAGAACCGCTGGAGTTGCTGACCATCGACTTGCCGCAAGAGTATGTCGGAGCGGTGATGGAGGAGGTAGGCCGACGCAAAGGGGAAATGCAAAACATGACCCCCTTCGGCGAAGGCCGGGTCAAGCTTGATTTTATCATCCCGACCCGCGGCCTCATCGGCTTCAACGGCAAGTTCCTCACCTTGACCAACGGCAAAGGTGTGATCTATTACAGCTTTTACGGGTATGGATCACACCGGGGACCGATCGAAGGCCGGAACAATGGAGCCTTGATCGCTTGGGAACAAGGTGTGGCTACAGCTTATGCGATTACCTCGATCCAGGAACGCGGCACATTATTCATCGAACCCGGTGTGGAAGTGTACGAAGGCATGATCATTGGAGCTAACTCGCGTCCGCAGGATATGGATGTGAATATCGCCAAGAAGAAACATGTAACCAATATGCGTTCATCCACCGCAGAAATCACCGTTAAGCTCGATGCTCCGAAGCAGATGAGCCTCGAAGATGCGCTGGAGTTCATCGCTGAGGATGAGTTGGTCGAGGTTACTCCCAAGAGTATCAGAATGCGCAAAGCGGTCTTGGATAAGAAAAAACGGCGTTCCAGCCACGCCTCGTAAGTAGAAGATGACCAAGGATAGGGATCGTTAAGCGGGAATAATAACAAATAAATCAGGCTTCATGCCGAGCGGAGGTAATTGGATGCCGAAACCCGCCAGCCGGACGAATAGATTAGCCCGCGAACGATCCCCCTATCTGTTGCAGCATGCACAAAACCTCGTAGATTGGTACCCCTGGGGAGCGGAAGCATTGGCTAAGGCCCTTGAGGAGCGAAAACCCATCCTACTCAGCTGTGGCTACAGCAGCTGCCACTGGTGTCATGTCATGGCCCATGAGTCCTTCGAAGATCCGGAGATTGCCCGGCTCATGAATGAATATTTCGTGAATATCAAGGTCGATCGGGAGGAGCGTCCCGAGATCGACCGGGTCTATCAAGAGGCTTGCCGCATACTAACGCGTCAAGGGGGCTGGCCGCTGACCGTTTTTCTCACCCCGGAGGCCAAACCTTTCTATGCCGGGACCTATTTTCCACCGGTAGCGCGCCACGGCTATCCGGGCTTTGGCGAACTAGTCCGTCGGCTCGGTGAGGCTTATCGCACCAAGCCGGAGGAGCTTGAATCGCTGGCTGAGCAATTGACCGAAGCGGTCGTTGAATCGCTGACGGTCCGCCCAGCGCAGGAAGACATCGATTTGGTCAGCCGAATACCATCGGTGGTCAAAGCTGCGCGGGAGAATATCTATCGCTACTTTGATTCCAAGCACGGCGGACTGCTGGGGGCTCCGAAATTTCCAGCCGTGCCGCAGTTGGAACTATTATGGTCCTCGCCGGTGCCACAACACAAAGCGGCGGTTGAGTTCACCCTCGAAAAGATGATCGCCGGCGGTATTTATGATCAGTTGGGCGGCGGGTTTCATCGGTATGCTACCGATGAAGCTTGGCTAATTCCTCACTTTGAAAAGATGCTGTACGACAATGCGCTGCTCTTGGATCTGATGTCCCGGGTAACCCTGGCTACGGGAAACAAGACCATCGCCCAAGCCTGCCGACAGACGGCAGAATTTGTTCTGCGCGAGTTTAGCGGTGAGCTCGGCGAGTTTTTCACGAGCTTAGATGCTGATGTGGCCGGTAGAGAGGGACTGTATTATCTCTGGACCGCCGAGGAGATCGACGCCCACTTTCCCGCTGCCGAGGCCGACCGGATCAAAGCATATTTCGGGGTTACAGAGACAGGCAATTTTGAGCACGGGCATTCGGTCCTGCACCGCACCCAGACCGGACCGGTGCCGGAGTCCCTGTTACCTGCAGTCGGTCGCTTGTTGGCTCTCCGCGAGCAGCGCCGGCGGCCTTTGCGCGATGAAAAAGTCATCGCCGGGTGGAATGGCTTAATGATCAAGGCTCTAGCCCAGGCTGCGGCTGTTTTTGACAACGCACGGTACCTGGCGGCCGCCCAACAAGGGATGCGTTTTCTTCTCGAGAAATTGACAGCTCCGGACCACTCCCTCAGCCGCAGTTATCTGGCGGGTAGATCGGAGGTGCCGGGGTTTTGCGCGGATTACGCCCAGTTGATCGCCGCGCTCTTAGCTTTGTATGAGACTACACATGACGAAAGCTATTTGGAGCAGGCGCTGAAGTGGCAAACCAGCCAATTTGCCAGGTTTTACGTTCCGCAGGAGGGCGGTTTCCGGATGGCTGAACGTGCGGCCGGGCTACCGGTTATGCCCAAGGATGATTTGGACGAGGCCTTGCCTTCGGGACTGGGCCAAACCTTATTTAACCTGGCCAGCCTCAGCCGGTGGAGACCGACGGTAGCTAAAGCTTTTCGTGAGCAAATTAAGACGACTATCAGACTATACTTTACTGAAGCTGCCGAGAACCCGTGGGGCTATGCAACCTTTTTGCGGGGAGCCGAGGCTTGTCTTGGCGAGATTTACGAGGAAAACTAAATCTAGCCGAGTGGGGGAGTCGAACTATGGAATTAGCACAAGCAGCGAGAAGTCAGTGGAAATCGCGTCTGGGAGCGGTTTTGGCCGCGGCCGGCTCAGCCGTTGGACTGGGTAATATCTGGAAGTTTCCATATTTGGTCGGTGCCAATGGCGGGGCGGCTTTCGTCTTGCTTTACCTAGCGTTTGTATTGCTGATTGGAATTCCGCTCATCATGACCGAGTTTGTGGTGGGCCGGAAGACCACCCGCAATCCGGGGGGCGCCTTTCGCGAGCTAGCTCCGGGGACAGCCTGGGTTATACCGGGGATATCAGGGGTGGTCGCCGGGTTCTTGATTCTTTCGTTCTATAGCGTAGTTGCCGGTTGGGTATTGCGCTATGCCGTAACTTCACTCTTGGGGGCGTTAAGCGGGTTGAACCCGGAGGGAGCTGCCGCTTTATTTACAGAGTTCATCGGCGGCACCTGGGCGCCTCTTTTCTGGCACTTGCTGTTTATGGCTCTCACGGTCTATATCGTTGCGGCAGGGGTACAAGAGGGGATTGAAAAGTGGAGTAAGATCTTAATGCCCGGTCTCTTTATTCTGGTAATCATCCTGGTGATCCGGAGTTTAACCCTGCCTGGTTCGCACCCGGGCATCGCTTATTACTTGCAGCCTGATTTTTCCGCGTTGACCGGCAAATCGGTTTTAGCTGCTTTGGGACAGATGTTTTTCTCCTTGAGCCTGGGGATGGGCTGCATGATTACTTACGGCAGTTATATTTCCCGCCAAGACAGTCTGGTCAAGACTGCCGGTCAGGTTGGGCTAATTGATACCCTTGTAGCGTTACTGGCGGGTCTGGTCATTTTCCCGGCGGCTTTCGCCTTTGGCATCGAACCAGGTGCCGGCCCGGGCTTGGTCTTTATCACCTTGCCGGCGATTTTTGCGCAGATGCCGCTCGGTCAGTTCTTTGCCTGCTTGTTCTTCTTACTCTTGGCGATCGCCGCACTGACTTCGTCAATTTCGCTGTTGGAAACGGTGGTAGCCTATTTTGTCGATGAGAAAGACTGGGGGCGGCGCCAGGCTGCTGTTGTTTGGGGCGGCTTGGCTTTTCTCGCCGGGATACCATCGGCTCTATCGCAAGGAGCCGTTAATCTGACGGTGTTTGGGTTAAGTTTCTTAGATGCGGTGGATTACTTGACCTCGAATATCCTGCTCCCGCTGGGCGGACTCTTGACCGCTCTGTTTGTCGGCTGGCGTATGCGGCAAGAAGATGTCTTGGCCGAGGCGTTACAAGGTGGGGGTATGACCACCGGCATGGCTCAGGTTTGGTATTTCCTCGTCCGGACGATTGCTCCGCTCGCCATCGGCTTGATCTTTGCCAATGCGATCGGTTTGTTCTAGTTTAATTTTCGTCTACAGGATAAGAGGTTAAGAGTAAATCGGTCAGCTCGCGATCGATCTCATTGTTGGCAGCCATCTTAGCCATGATTGGCGTGATTTCCGCGAGGCTCAATCCTTGGCGATAAGGCCTGTCTTCGTGGAGCGCTTGAAAAACATCGGCGACGGCCATAATTCTGGCGCCGAGATCGAGCTGTGAGGCATCCAGCCTGAACGGATAACCGGTGCCGTTTAACTTTTCATGATGAAAGGCCGCCCATTCTTTGATATGGGGATGGTCGGTGAGCACGCTGAGTAAATGGTAGGTATGGTAAGTGTGCTGCTTGACCACGAGCATTTGCTCCGTGGAAAGCCGGCCGGGAAACTCGAGGATCACGTCCGGAACCGCTAATTTGCCCAGATCATGGAGGAGTCCGGCGATCTGCATATCTTTGACTTGATCCGGACCAAGGCCGGCAGCCTCAGCTAACCAGCGAGCGACTTGGGCAACACCGCGTGAATGCCGGGAGGTAAAGGGGCTTTTACGGTCGATGACGGTCGCGTATAAGCCGGCGATCTCCGCCAAGTCGGGCTGTTCGGCCGCGCTGTCGGCTCTCTCGATAAAGTCGGTCAGCTCTTCGACATAGTTTCCGGTTGCCAAATCGAGCCAAAAGGATTCGCTACGGCTAATTTCTTGGAACGCCGCCAAGGCCAAGGGCCAAAAGTTCGGTGCCAGTTGGTCGAGGTGTTCGGTGATGGAGGCGACCTGGCCGAGAATATAACGGTCGGGGCGGAGCTGTACTTCGACGCGGTCGGCCATGTGGATGAGGAGTGCGGCTCTGGGGGTACCGGCTGCCTCGTCCCAGAGGTCGTGATGGTGGAGAACAATCTCCGCCAGGTGCGCCAGGGACTTGACTTTGCGGAGCAGTTCGGCCCCTGCTAGACAGTGTTCGGTGATCAAACTTTGCGGTGGGCGCAGGCTACGTGATTCAACCCGCCAGTGCGTCGAGGAGATTCCGATATCATGCACTAATGCTGCCAACACGGCAGCGTTTTTTTCAGCCTCGGGCAGGCCTAGCGTGTTAGCTAATTTGAGAACGATGTAAGCGACTCGTTCCGAGTGGTTGAGAATTCTTAAGTCCGATAGATCAAGTGCTTTGGAGAAAGTGGCAACCAGCTTATACAATGCTAGCACTCCCGGGAGAAAAAACGTTCTTTTGACTAACCTGGTGATAACAGGTATAATCCTTAGTATCTTCGACAGAAAGTGTGGTCACATGGTTAGTCAAGACTGTATTCTCTTTGATCTGGACGGTACCCTTTTGGATACGACGGAGTTAATTGAAACTTCTTTTGAGTACACTTTTTCCGTAGTTAAAGGGAGCCCGGTACCGTGGGAGCAGCTCTACCGCTTTTGGGGCCGGCCGCTCTTGGACCAGATGCGCTTATTCGCCGATGATGAGCAGCAGGCACAGCAGATGGTTGAAGTCTATCGCGAGCATAATCTGGCGCATCATGATGCTTTGGCCAAAGTGACCCCTGGGGCGCTGGAAACTCTCCGGGCGCTTAAAGAGGCAGGCAAATCCGTCGGTGTGGTCACCAGCAAAAAGACCGATTCGGCCTGGCGGGGGTTGCGCCTGTTCAAGCTTGACGGATATGTCGATACTTTGGTCGGGGCTGACCAGACGGAGGTGCATAAGCCGGAACCGGAACCGGTTTTGCTGGCTTTAAAGCGCTTGCATTATCCGCCCGAACGAGCGCTGATGGTTGGAGACAGTCCTTACGATATCGAGGCGGGCCTGCGGGCCGGGACGACTACGGCCGGGCTGAAATGGACGATTTTCCCGCCAGCCAGTTTTCAGGGGCGCGAGCCACATCTTTGGTTGGAACACTTAACTGATCTCATTAAGTAATTAGGGGGGACAAGCCCCCCTAATTGATCTGTTAGAAATGATTGAACAGCAGCATCAGTATGAAGAGTAAAATGATGATGCTGAATAAGTCATTGCCAAAGAAGCTCTTAGACATTCGGGTTTGCCCCCTTTCAGCTCTGTTAATGGGTAAGCTTGTCTATGCCTCCTCAGTCTCAGGGTATTCACGATTCATTTATTTTGACTCAGTTGCTGACCAAGAAGGGCCAAGAGCAGCTGACTAACCTCGGGGAACCCGCTCCCCTGAGGACCAATTCCCTTTTTCCCGATGTTGGCGAATAGACTCAGCATGGCGGTCAATTCTTCCAGTGCGGTAACCAGTTGGTTTAGATCTTCACCCAGCTGGGTTAGGGCCGCCGAGACCTCGCGCAGCTTATTGATTGAGCTGCTGATCTGGCTAGGTTTACTTTCCTGATCAGGTATGGCCTCCACAGTATCGTGGGTTGGTTGCAGTTCTTCGGACATTGTCATCCTCTCCTAAGTAGATTTCATATTATAGGCTATTCAGAACCAAACAAGGACGGTCGCCCGTCCTTGTGAATGACTAAAGGAAGTATAGATAATTGCGCTGTTCTTACTCTTGATTGAACAAGTCAAAGAGACCTCCGCCGACGAGAAAATCAATGACGAACAAAGCAATAATCAGGTCTAACAGGCCGCTCAATTTGCCGTCTTTCCCGAACAATCCCAACATCCGCATGACCTCCTTTCCCTACGGTAGCATATTATGCAGTCGCAATGCGGTTGTGTACAAGCTCTCCGCCCGATTACAGCGATTGGCCGCGGATTTTTTCCGCTACTTTGACCAGGTTGTCCAAGGCGGCGGTTAGTTCATTGAGGTTATTTCCCAGTTTGATCACGGAATTGGCAGCAGATTGGAGTGCCGCTGTTGTTCTGGCTGGATGGCCAAAGACTCTTCCTCTTTTGGGAACCGGTTGGGAATCTGGTTGTTCGCCGGCAGGATTCTTGAGTTCATCTTCCGGTAAGGACATTGCATCCACCTCCTAAACCTATGGCAGCTTATCCACTGCTTCACTCTAGTTTATGAGTGGACAGGCAGCGGGGTGACGCATATTCTGTAGGGAATGAAGGGGGTGTCCTGATGTCGTCGGTTCAGTACCTTGTCCTCGCCGGTGTGGGTGCCGGCGAGGATCTCTATCGGCAGTTGGTTTCCCGGAAGGTTGAGATTGTGCGAGCTTTGCCGCTGGTCGACGGGTTCGTCTGTCTTCTGCCGGAAACAAATGTGCAGAAACTGAACTCGTTAAGTAGTGTGCAATGGGTCGAACAGGATTATGTCATTTACGTCGTCGGCCGGGAGACCGGTTACGGCAGGACGGTTTTGTTTGACTCCGTGCCCTGGGGAGTGCGGCGGATTGGTGCGCCGAAGGTCTGGGAACAAACACGCGGTCAAGGTGTGCGGGTCGGCATTTTGGATACCGGCATAGATCTGGACCATCCGGATTTGCTCCCTAACTTGGTCAAGGGTGTTAATATCCTGAACCCTGATGAGCCCCCGGAGGATGATCACGGACACGGTACGCACGTGGCCGGAATAGTCGGGGCTGCCCGCACCGGCGGCGGAGTGATCGGTGTTGCTCCGGAGGCCGGCCTAGTACCGATCAAGGCTTTTAATGATAAAGGGGCGGCCCGCCTTTCCGCGGTTGTCCAGGGGATAGAGTGGGCGGTGAGAAACCATATTCACGTTCTGAACATGAGTTTTGGCATGAGCATGGCCAGTCTGGCCTTGCGCAGAGCGGTGAATGCGGCCCATCAACAGGGGATTGTTTTGGTTGCGGCGACCGGCAATGACGGGCGCAAGTCGGCGGCTGGTTACCCAGCCCGGTTGCAGGGTGTTCTCGGGATAGGGGCAAGCACGATCCTTGATGAGGTGGCTGATTTTAGTACCGGAGGATATGGGCTGGACCTGGTTGCTCCAGGCAAAGACATTCTGTCAACCTACCTTGGTGGCAGTATCAAGACCATGAGCGGCACTTCCATGGCGGCCGCCCATGTTTCCGGAGTAGCTGCGCTGGTTCTGGCCTGGCGGCCGGAACTAAGCCCGGATGAGGTTTATGATCTGCTCGTGGAGGCAGCCGAGCCCCTTGCCGGAGCGGCTGCCTCGGAGCAAGGCGCCGGTTTACCCGATGTGGCGCGAGTCTTGGCTTGAAGAGGCTTGGCGCTCTAGGCGTTTAAACCACAAGGAGTGCCGCTTTTGCACATAGGCTAAATCAACCTTACCGGTGAACAACGCCGGCAGCAGTTTGCGATTGGGTTTGGCGATGAAGGCGGCCAGGTGACCGAGTACCCCGAGGACCAACAAGACGGTGGCGAGGTTATGCAGTTGGGTAGCCCAGAGCACCAGTGCATTATTGACTGTGATGCCCGGCAGGTTCTTGTATACTTTGAGCATGCCGGTCAGGATCAGAATGAACAGATTGCTGCCGATGAAAGCGTAGGAAAGCCTCTGTTCGGCCAGGTACTTATCTGATGGCGGTTCTTTGCCGATGCCGACCATGGCCAAAAGAATTTTCACTGCTTCACGTAGGTCGCCCTTTTTCGGAAAGAGGTCAAAATCTTTGGTGAGTACTATTTCCGTAAGGTGATAAAAGACCGCTAAGGTTAAAACGATTGCGGCGAGGTAGTGCATCTTCAGGGTCAGCGGATAGTCGCCCGCCCAAGCGAGGCCGGGGAGGTTGACGATCCCGAAACGCTTATACATCGGCAACTGGCCAAAACCCGAAAAGATCAGCACGAAGGTCGAGAGGGCGACACTCCAGTGTACGAGTATCGAACTGAGGCTTTGGCGTTTGACTTTGCCTTCTTTCCAGAGAATCCGATCACTCATTGGCCTCATCCCCTTTGGTCAGTTTTTTGTGGGCGGCAAAGCCGGCGGCAAAGATACCGGCGACCGGCGCGATCAGCAAAGCCTGGGCCATGCCGTTAACACCATGCAGGACATTTTCCGCGTTAACAGGCATTCGCGGTTGTTCGCCTTGGACGGCCAGTGCGGCATCGATCGCCGCGAAGGGAACGGCGGAAACGTAATAGGTCGAGGTTCCACCGGCCTCTTGATCGCCGTAGACATAACCGGAGATGGCGGCGGCGCGTTCATGGGCGTATGCTCGCATCGCCTCCTGGGAGCCAAACTTAATCGCTCCTTGCGGGCAGGCGGTGACGCAGGCGGGAGCTTCTCCAGCCCTGACGAGGTCGATACAGCCGTCACATTTGTACATTACCCCTGCGCCGAAGGGTAGCGGTTCGAGCTTTTTGTAGAAACCGACCCCCTTTTTCAACTGCGGAATACCCCAGGGGCAGACCGCTTTACACTTTTGACCGCCGAGACAGTAATCTTCATTGATGACGACCGGTCCTTCCGGTGTTTTTGTATTGATGCTAAAAGGACAGAGCCCGGCGCAGGCCGGATCATCACAATGCATACACTTTCTGGGAATGTGCACTTCTTGGGTGCCGCTCGGGGTGTCGATGCTGACTGATTGGACGTACAAGTAGTTTTCGGGCGTTAACCCTTGGGGATTGGGATTGATCGGATGGCCGTTTTTGCGTTGGCAGGCTAAGCTACATTCGTTACAACCATCGCAAAGGGTGAGATCAATGACCATTCCGACCCGCTTGGCCCCGCTAGCGGCTTGGACTGTTGTTGCTAGCCCGCTGGCAGCTGCGGTGCCGGCTGCTACTGCCGAGGCGGAGCGCTTGAGGAACTCTCGGCGTGAGATTGGCTGTGCCACTGGAATTGCCTCCTTCATTATGGTTTGAGCGAACAAATTATGATATAAGAATATTAGAATATTATTATTACATTGTCAAGTGGTTTTGGTCTGTGCGCACCGACAGAGGGCAACAAAAAGGGGTATGATCGTTCATACCCCGTGTGAAGCAGTTGTTTGTCGGCTATTTACATGTGCTGTTTAGATGATCGCCAATTCGGTCTTGGCGTCGAAGAGATGCATCTTGCTCATCCGCAAACTGACCTGATGCTGCCGGCCGGGTCTGGCGCCGGTATGGGCGCCGAAGCGGGCGATGAAGGCATCTGCGCCCAGTGAACCATGAACATAACATTCATTTCCCATCGGCTCAACGACATCCACTTGTACGTTCAGGAACTCGGTTTCATGGTTGAGTTGATCGTTCGCGTCGACTATATCTTCCGGCCGGATGCCGAAGAGCAACTCCGCTCCAACGTAGGGCCGGAGTTCCTCCGCTTTAACCAATTCAGCCGGTATCGGCAGCGTGAAACCGCTGGTCTTCACGGAAAACTGTCCGGCTTCCTCAACAAGCGTGCAGGACATGAAATTCATCGCCGGGCTGCCGATGAAGCCGGCTACGAAGGCATTCACCGGGCGTTCGTAAATGTCGAGCGGTGCGCCGACTTGCTGGATGACCCCGTCTTTCATCACCACTATGCGGTCGCCCATAGTCATCGCCTCGGTTTGGTCGTGGGTAACGTAGATGATCGTCGCTTCCAGGCGGCGGTGCAGCTTACTGATTTCGGAGCGCATCTGCACCCGGAGCTTAGCGTCCAAGTTGGAGAGGGGTTCATCAAGCAAGAAGACCTGCGGTTCGCGGACAATGGCTCGGCCGAGTGCTACCCGCTGGCGTTGGCCGCCGGAGAGCTCTTTGGGTTTGCGTTTCAATAACGTGGCAATGCCTAGCAGCTCGGCGGCTTCCTTAACTCGGCGGTCGATTTCCGCTTTGGGCATTTTGCGCAGGCGCAGCGCAAAGGACATATTTTGATAAACATTCATATGCGGGTAGAGGGCATAGTTTTGAAAAACCATGGCGATATCCCGGTCTTTGGGCGGAACATCATTGACCAAGCGGTCGCCGATGTAGATCTCACCGGAGGTGACTTCTTCCAACCCTGCGATCATTCTGAGCGTGGTCGACTTGCCACACCCGGAAGGGCCGACCAGAACAACGAACTCTTTGTCGGCGATTTCAAGATTAACGTTTTTGACCGCCTGGAAAGTACCGAAATTTTTGCAAACATCTTTTAATACTACTCTTGCCATCTCAATTTGATCCTCCTCAAGTTTATCTAAATCCACAAAGCTGATCCGCAGGATTCCCGGATGACCAGTTTCGGCGGAATCAGGTTTGGGATCTTATCGCCGAGAAAGCGTGCGACCATCGCTTGTCCCAAGGCTCGCCAGGGGAGCCGGACCGTAGTCAACGGCGGCTCCGAGTACGAGGCAACCGGAGCATCGGTACACCCGACAATCGCGACTTCTTCGGGTACTTTGATGTGGTGGCGGCCCAGGGCGCGCAAGGCCCCGATGGCCATGCCGTCATTAAAGGCAATAATCCCGTCAAAGGTGCGGGTCCGGGCGATTTTGTCGATCGCCCAATAGCCGCCGGCACTGGTTGGCTCGGCAAGCACATGCGCGAGCGGCAAATCAGTCGGTGCCGCGGAACAGACACCTGCGGGCGCCAGCAACAAGAGGTGTCGCCGACCCAACTCGATCAGGTGCTTGGTGGCCAAATTTAACACGTCTTGATAGGAAAACCAGACTCCGTTTCCAGCGGGGTCAGGGTTTGTGGAGTAAGAAAGTCCGCCGCAGATGATCGGAAAAGGTGCCTTTGGGAGATGGGCCGGTGGAAAACCGATAGCCAGCAGGGCTTCCACGCCTTTCCCGGCCAGTTCGGCAATTAACTCCGGTGTAATCTGGTCGGCAAAGAGAAGCGAAAAACTGTAATCTGCAGCATAGGTCGCTTCACCGATACCGTATAGGATTTCGCTTAGTCCGGAATCTGAGCTGAGCTGCGAAAAGTTGTTGGTTACGGCGACAGCTAAGTATCTGGTCTGTTTGCCGGCCAAAGCCTGGGCTAGCGTGTTGGGCGTATAGCCAAGATCAGCTGCAGCTTCCAGCACTTTTTGGGCGGTGGCGGCAGATACCTTGCGGGAGCCATTCAACACATAGGACACGGTGGCGATAGATACACCGGCTTTTTTGGCGACGTCCTTAATGGTGACAGCCTTCATCTGGCTCACTCCTATATTTAAACGTTTAAATATTTCCTGCTCTGCAGGGCCGATTCCTTCCGGTGGAGGTAAAATTAACGAAAATGGCGTAGGAATTAACACTGCAAACCAGAAATGTAAGTAATAACGGCTAATAAGGGGTTGATGCTGATGAGACGTCAAATCGCTCTTGTGCTATTGATTGCGCTGCTGGGCCTCGGCGTTTTGCCGGCGGCCGCCGCGGATTATGTTCAAAAGACCGTTACGCCCGAAGAGGCCCGGGCTGCCTGTCAGGTTGCATTAGAATATGCTAAACACGGGGTCTATTACAAGTTGGGCGGGCAGGTCACCTTAGAGGAATTTCTCGCCAATCCCACGCCGGACAAAGGTATCGATGCTTCCGGCTTAGTGGTCAACGTCTACCGGAGTGTCTTGGGTGATATCCGGTTTGCTGCCGGTGGCGGAGAAAAGCCGGTCTTGGTTGCAGATGTCGCCAGCAGTCACTTGTTCAACTGGAATACGCTGGCCATCAGTATGGCCCAGGTCCAACCCGGTGACTTATTGTTCTTCAAAAACAACGCCGGGCAGATCAGCGGGGTCGGGATCTTTGTCAGGCAGCAAGGAGATCTGGTCTATTTTGTCATCCCCTCGTCGAGTAGAGGTCGGGTTATTGAGACTTTTTATAATATCCGCAATCAGTACTGGCAGAACAACTTCGCTGGTGCGGGGCGTTTGGTCTACTGGCAACGCTAATCGGCTTGGTATAAGTTATAGAGGAGCGGGCTGATACTACTTAAGTAATGTTTATTGTATCTGGAGGTAGTATTTTGCCCGCTCTCCTTGTCGTCGGGGCTGTTTGCCTTCCGGTGCTTGCCGGGCTCCTGATTTGGTTGATTCCCAGTCGGGCCCTGCGTTCTGCACTCATCGGCCTAAATACTATGGTGCTAGTCGCTACCACTGCCGGGCTGATCGGTGAGGCCCCCTTCCGCGTGAGCCTGGCGCCGGCGGTGGAGGAGCTGGTCGAGCATCTGTTTGTGGTGCTTGATTTGGCGCTGCTGGGCTATGCCGCCTATGTGGGTTGGCGCTGGCAGAGGTCCTCGGTGCTCTTTTTGGCCTTGCTCCAACTGATGCTGGTCGGTTGGTTGGCGGTGGCGGTGCCCGGGACAGCTAGCGATACCATGCTGGTTGATCAGTTGACGATTATCCTGAATATTATCGTTACTTTTTTGGGATCGCTGATTATTATCTTTGCAACTAAATACATGGCTGATTTGGAGGCGGACGAAGATCGTCCGCACCACGGTCTAGCGCGCTTTTTTGCGATCTTGCTGATCTTTCTCGGTGCCATGAACGGCTTGGTTAGCACGGATAATCTGCGCTTTGTCTACCTCTTTTGGGAGATAACCACTCTCGCCAGTTTCCTGTTGATTTCGCATTACAAGAACTCCGAGGCTCTCGAGAATTCCTTGCGGGCTCTCTGGATGAACCTGCTGGGGGGTACTGCTCTGCTGGGAGCGATCGCCCTCTTGGGGACGATCCGGCAGAGTGCCTCCCTCTCGGATTTGGTCAATTTTGCCGCGACCGACTCCCGTTTGATGCTGGCGTTGGGCCTTTTGGTGATCGCGGCCTTGACCAAAGCCGCCCAGATCCCCTTTCATACTTGGCTTTTAGGCGCCATGGTGGCGCCGACACCCGTATCCGCTCTGTTGCATTCCAGTACGATGGTCAATAGCGCGCTCTATCTGATCTTTCGCTTGTCCCCAGCTCTCGGTGGTACGCTTCTGGGTGAGGTCACCGCTCTGCTCGGGGCGGTCAGTTTTGTCGCGGCTTCAGCGATGGGCATTGGCGAAGGGAATGCCAAGCGCGTGCTGGCCTTTTCGACAGTCGCCAATCTCGGGCTGGCGATTTGTATGGGTGCTTTAGGCAATCCCCTTGCTTTGACGGCCGGGCTCTTGCTTCTGATTTACCACGCGATCTCCAAAGGATTGCTTTTTTTGGCCGTTGGCGCTATTGAACACGCCATCGGCAGCCGGCAAATTGAGAAAATGGACCGCCTGTTTGAAGAACTGCCGGTAACCACATTGTTGGCGGTTGTGGGGATGATCAGCATGATGATGCCGCCTTTTGGGGTCTTGGTCGGCAAATGGCTGGCGATCGAGGCTAGTGTCAATGAACCGCTGGTGCTGCTATTGATCATTTTCGGCAGTGCTTTTACCGTCGCGTTCTGGTCCAAGTGGGTGGGTAAGATGATGGCTACCTCGGCTCTGGTCGGCGGAACGATGATCAGATTTGAGGCGGTGCCCCTGTTGACCGGGCTACCACTGTCAATTTTAGCGGTTGTGGTGGTCTTAGCTAGCTTTTATCTCAGCTGGGTCAGCGAGTTTTTCGTTCTCCCGGTGGTTGGTCTGCATTATAGCGTGGTGCCGGTGTATAGCGAAAGTGGCGGCCTGTACACCCCGGTGGGCGGTTTTTTGCCTTGGCCGATCTTTGCGGTCTTGGCCATCTTGTTACTTGGCCTTCCCGGTATTTTACGCCGGCTGCGCGCGCAAGATATCACCGGCCCGTATTTATGCGGGGAGAATAGCCGGCAGGAGCCTGGGCGGACTTTTGTTTCGGCACGCGATTCTGAGTTTACCGCTACCGTCGGTAACTATTATGCTGAGGCCATCTTTGGCGAAGGAGCGGTCACGCGCTGGGCGGTCCCCTTAGCCACCGGTTTGCTCTTGTTGCTTCTGGGGGTGGCCAGATGAGCTATCCGGCCGGTCTTGGCATTATCCTGGCGACCTTTTTGCTCGCACCGGTAGTGGGTGGGTTGTTGACCGGACTTGAACGTAAGGTGATCGCGCGTTTGCAGGGGAGGGTGGGTCCACCGCTCACCCAACCCTTTTATGACCTGGTTAAGTTGTGGCATAAACGGCCCCAGGCGGCTAATCGGATTCAAATTGTTTATGTTTATGCCCATCTGTTTTTTATGGTCACCAGTCTCTTGGCCTTCTTACTCGGCCAGGATCTCTTGCTGATCTTATTCATTTTTTCGTTTGCGACGGTTGCTTTGATCTTGGGCGGTTTGAGTGTTGATTCTCCCTATAGTCGGATCGGCAGCCAACGCGAGATTATTCAACTCGTGACGTATGAGCCGATTCTGGTTTTGTTGGTGATCGCCTACTACCAGGTTACCGGCAGTTTCATGGTTAGCCAGGCCCGGAGCCTGGAGCAACCTTTACTTTTTACCTTGCCGTTGGTGCTGATCTCATTTTTACCGGTATTCATCATCAAGGTGCGTAAGTCCCCTTTTGATCTGGCTACTCAGTTGCACGAACCGCACCAGGAGTTGGTAAAAGGAATCATCACCGAGTACTCCGGTCCATACCTGGCCCTGATCGAGCTCGCCAGCTGGTATGAGCTTGTCTTCTTATTAGCCCTGGTCAGCTTGTTTTGGGCTACCAATTGGGTAGGTGGGCTGCTGTTGGCCGCGATCTTCTTCTTCGCCGTAACCGTGATCGATAATATCACCCCCCGCGTTACCTACTCCTGGATGGTCAAGTTTGTCTGGAAGGTTGGCTTGGGGCTGGCGGTGGTTAATGTGGCCTGGTTATATCTTTGGAAATAGGTGGTCTGCATGGCTTGGGTAAGCTCAGCGAGAAAACGTTCGCCCTGGTTGTTGCATTACGAAACCGGAGGCTGTAACGGGTGTGCGATCGAGTTCGTTGCGGCGCTGACCCCACTGTATGATCTGGAGCGATTTGGGATGCTTAATACCGGCAACCCCAAACACGCCGATATTCTGGTTGTTACCGGGTGTGTGAACGCGCGTTCCGGCCGGGTGCTCCGTAACCTGTACGAACAGATGAGCGAGCCCAAGGTTGTGGTCGCGGTCGGGGTCTGTGCCTGTACCGGCGGGATCTTTCATGACGGATACAACTTGGCGCCGGGTGCCGACAAGGTCGTACCGGTCGATCTCTATCTTCCCAATTGTGCGGCTAGGCCGGAGGCGATCATCGATGCCTTGCTAACAGCGGCGGATCTGTTAGCCGAGACAAGAAGGAGGGATCAGCATGCTCACCAACGTGCGCCTGATCAGCAAGGATGATCTGCTCGAAACGGTTCAGGAATTAGCACGGGATAATTATCGCTTGCTCAGCATCACGGCTACCGAGATCGCCGGAGGCTTTGACCTGATCTATCATTTCGCGCAGGGTATGACCATGCTGAATCTGCGTTTTAGCATCGGTTATGAGCAAGAGGTGCCGAGCATTACTCCCTTTTATTTCTGCGCTTTTGTTCCGGAAAACGAGCTGAAGGATTTTCATGGGATCAAGATTGCGAATCTGCCGATAAACTACCGCCAACTCTTCATCCTTTCCGAGCTCACACCGGTGAAGACTCCGTTGGCTCCGAGGGCGGCAGCTGCCAGCGGTACAGAGGTGTTGCCGGAGTGAAGAGGAGAACGGTAATCCCTTTTGGCCCCCAGCATGTCGTCTTCCCCGAACCTATTCAGTTCCGCTTGATACTGGAGGAAGAGCGGGTGGTTGATGCGATCCCCGCATTAGGGTATATGCATCGGGGCATCGAGCAGTTGGCTACGGTCAAAGACTTTACTAAGACACTGTATCTGGCGGAGCGGATCTGTGGCATTTGCAGTGTGATGCATACGCTGGCTTATGCGCAGGCGATTGAGGAACTGATGGGAATCGAGGTACCGCCGCGGGCGAAATATCTGCGCACGATCTGGGCTGAGCTGGGCCGCTTGCAGAGCCATCTGCTCTGGATGGGGCTGGCCGCTGACGCCATTGGCTACGAGAGCCTGTTCATGCAAACCTGGCGAGCCAGGGAAGTTGTTTTAGAGATGATCGAGTTTACTGAGGGCTCGCGGATTATGACCGGATCGATAACGATCGGCGGTACGAAACGCGATCTCCACGCCGAAAGTCTGGAATTTCTGCTGCACAAGCTCGAGCACTTGGAGCAAGCCTTAAACGATATTTATCCGGTATTTAGTGATGATCCCTTAATCAAACAGCGCACCGTCGGGGTGGGCCTCTTGAGCAAAGCAGATGCCATCAAGTTGGGGGCGGTCGGACCGACGGCGCGTGGGAGCGGCATCGCTGAAGATATGCGTTTGTTGGGTTACGCCGCCTACGGGGAGTTGGATTTTCAGCCGGTAGTCGAAACCAGTTGTGATAGCTACGGCCGGATGCTGGTCCGGGTTAAGGAGTGTTTTCAATCGATTGAGTTGATTCGCAAGGCGATCGCCAAATTACCCCCCGGGGAAGTCTTGGTCAAGGTCAAAGGCCGGCCTGAGGGGGAGGTGATTATGCGCATTGAGCAACCACGCGGGGAACTGCTTTATTACCTCAAGGCCGGTGGAGACAAGAGCCTCGCGCGGTGGCGAATTCGCACTCCGACCCTCAGCAACCTGCCGCCGCTTGTGCATATGGTTAAAGGAGCCCGGCTGGCCGATGTGCCGCTGATAACCCTGTCCATCGATACCTGTATCGCCTGTGTCGAGCGTTAGGAGGGACGAACAGTGTTTGAGATGTTAGCGACAGTCCTGCAGAATCTCGTTGCCAAACCGGCTACCCGCGAATATCCGGCCAAGCGGCGTGAGCCTTTTCCAACCTACCGGGGGCGCATAGAAAGTCTGATCGAGCGGTGCATTTTCTGTTTGAAATGCCAAGCAGCTTGTCCGGCCAACTGTCTTGTGGTCAACCGAAAAGAGCAGACCTGGAGTGTCGATCAATATCGCTGTATCGTTTGCGGGATGTGCGTCGAAGTTTGTCCTACCGAAGCCATCGTGATGAGCCGGATCTACCATGGCCCGGCCCGGCACCGTGAACCGATCGTCACGCACCAAGAAGGGCCGATCCCGAAGTTCAATCCGAGGGCTAAAGATGTTAATTAGCCGGAACACAGCGTTTGGCCAAGGCCCGTTGGTACAACTCGAGATAGGCTGCGCTTGACTTAGCCCAAGAAAAGTCTTGGAGCATGGCCTGTCTGACCAGCTCTGCCCATTCACCCGGGCGGTCGCGATAGACGCGGAGGGCCCGCTTGATGGCATCCCACAAGGCCTCCGGGGTATATTCCGTAAAGACAAAGCCGTTACCATAGGTGGGGTTCTGGGTATAGTCGCGTATGGTATCGGCCAAACCGCCGGTGGCGCGAACAATCGGGATCGTGCCGTAGCGCAAACTGATTAATTGACCCAAGCCACAAGGTTCAAAGGCCGAAGGCATTAGGAACAGATCTGCCCCGGCATAGATCCGTTGGGCCAGAATCGGATTGAAGGCGATGGTCGTGGAAACCTTGTCCGGATATTGGCGGGCGAAGTCTTTGAGCATTGTTTCGTAATAAGGATCGCCTTCTCCAAGAAAAATTAGCTGTACCTCTTCGGCGAGGAGCCGATCAATAATCGGTGGCAAGAGATCGAGTCCTTTTTGTGAAACCAATCGAGATACTAAGCCGAAAACCGGGAGCTCGCGAAGGGGCAGACCGACTTCGTGCTGCAAAGCCGGCTTGTTTCGTTTCTTTAACTCCGGTGTTTGTGCGGAATAGTTTTGGACAATTCGCGGGTCGGTTTCCGGGTTAAACTCGTGATAGTTGATGCCGTTGACGATTCCGGTCAGATCTTCTTGGCGCCGGCGCAAGAGTCCATCCAGCCCGGCACCGTACTCGGGGGTGAGGATCTCGCGGGCATAAGTCCGACTGACGGTGTTGATCAGATCGCTGTAGACGAGGCCGACTTTGAGGAAATTAAACCGGCCGTAGAACTCGAAACCTTCCGGGGTAAATAACTCAGCGGGGATGCCCAGTTCCGCCAGGACTTCCGGTGGAAAAACACCCTGATACTGCAGGTTGTGGATGGTGAGTACAGTGGCGATATGGGCGTAGAAATCATTCTCTTCAGCTAGTTCATGTAGATAATACGGAATGAGGGCCGATTGCCAATCGTTGCAGTGGATCAGATCGGGTTTGAAGTCCAGTTGGGGCAGCATCTTTAAAACGGCCTGGCAGAAGAAGCTAAAGCGGAGTGCATCATCAGGGTGAGCGTAGATCCCCTCACGGTCGAAGAAGTGATGATTGTCGACGAGATAGACCGGGACTTGCGCTTGATAGTTCTGATACTTGGCCGGTAAACTCGTGGCCCTGATGATAGCAGTCTGGACCGTGCCGCCGATGCTAACCGGGAAATCAGTCAGATAACGGCCTCCGGTGATTTGACGATATTTGGGTAAGGCCACTCGGATATCGGGCGCCAGTTCACCTTCGCCTAGCGTAGCCAGGGCTTTGGGTAGCGAGCCGGCCACATCGGCCAAACCGCCAACTTTGGCCAAAGGCGCTACTTCCGGTGAAACAAGCAGGATTTTCAGTTTGCGATCGAACACAAAACAGACCCCCCTTGTGCGACTTCATCTTAGTGTATCGCTACGCGGGGGGGACTATGTGCTAAGCCGGGTGAGTTTACCTACGATGCTGCGCGGATCAGGCCACTGGCGGCAATCCGGCGGACAGCTTCTTGAAGTAACTCTTCGTCCTGGACCAGTCCGATCCGGACATATCCGCGCCCGTATTCGCCGAAACCGGAACCGGGGATGACCGCGACGCCGGCTTTCTCCATCAGTTGGAAGGTGAAATGGTGGTCATCCTGGCCCTCGGGGACTTTCGCCCATAAAAACATCGTTGCCTTCGATTTATTGACCGACCAGCCCAGCGCATTAAGACCGGAGACCAGCAAATCACGTCGTCGTTGATAGATCAGCGCCGTTTGCCGCACATAATCCTGCGGACCGGTGAGGGCGGCGATGGCAGCTCTTTGCACCGGTTCAAAGGGTCCATAATCGGAATGGCTTTTCATCTCCGCCAAAGCTTGCAGCATGAGCGGGTTGCCGACGGCATACGCCATCCGGCAGCCGGCGAGGTTAAAAGTCTTGGAGAGTGAGTTCATTTCCACCCCGATCTCTTTGGCCCCGGGCACTTGCAGCAGACTTGGCGGGCGGAAGCCGTCAAAAGCCAGTTCGGAGTAGGCTGCGTCATGCAGGATGAGGATCGAGTGCCGGCGGGCAAACTCGACCAGCTCATAGAAGAAATCAAGCTCGACCGTAGCGGCGAGTGGGTTCGAGGGGAAGTTCAGGATGATCAGCTTGGCCCGCGCACAAACTTCCGGCGGGATCCGGTCCAGCTGCGGGATGTAATTGTTCTCGGCGGTCAGCGGCAGGCGATAAATCTCGGCACCGGCCAATTGCGGTCCGGCTTGGTAGATCGGATAGGCCGGGTCCGGTACGAGCACCAAATCCCCGGGATTTAACAAGGCCAAGCAGATGTTGGCCAAACCCTCTTGTGAGCCCAAAAGCCCCAAAACTTCGGTGGCCGGGTTTAACGTCACTCCGAAACGCTGTGCATACCAATAAGCGACCGCCTGGTTGAACTCGGCAGAACACTGGATCGTGTAGCCATAATTGTTCGGGTCGGCAACTTCGTGGCGCAGTCTTTCGATAATATGCGGAGCAGGGGGTAAATCCGGGCTGCCGATGCTTAGATCAATAATGTGGCGGCCTGCTGCTTCCAACTCGCGCTTCCGAGCTGCGACAAGCGCAAAAATGGTACCGGAAACTTGTTTCAGCCGGTCAGAGCGGTACATGATGCAACTTCCTCCATTCTGGTTTTTGGGTAAATATTATAGTCTATTCTGAGTAACTCGACTACCTCCTCCCATAATTTTGAATGGTTCATGTTAGCACGAATGCCGGCAACCTGGCCAGTAAAGGCAGGTTCTGGCGCCAAATGGAGTCAAAGGCGGCCGGAGGTAGTGGATTAATCCCGCGGCCCACTTCAATTGTGAAGCCGGGACGCCGGAATTCATGAATGAACCAGTCTTTCAGCCCTCCGGAGCCGGCGCTCTGGGGATTGGCGGCGACCAGAGCATACCCGGATAACCGGGAGAGCTCCCGCGCAATTCGTCTAGCCTTCGCGGGAGCTTCCCGCCGGTAATCCCAGTAAATGACTTCGCCTTGGGAGTGGTAACAAACTAGGAGCGCTGGTTCGAGTGTGCGGATGAACTTGGCTACCGCCCGGCTCTCCGGCTCAGATTCCGGAAACCGGCCGGCATAATACTTGGGGGCCGGAGCTTTGGGCCCGCGTCGGTAGGCTTGGTGCCATTCGGCCCGGTACTGGCGATTAAGGTCTACTCCGCGAATATTGGCTTTCCAGGTGCTAAAGTCGGTACGGCCGCCGTTCCATTTGATTAGATCGGCCTGGAGGTGAGCAGGGATCGCGCGCAGATTATCCCGGGCCAATGACACCCCATCCGGGTTGACGATTGGGGTCACCCAGACGGCGGTGCGGTGGAAAAGGTCGCTAATTCTCACTCCGCTTAGCTCCGCGTCGGATCGGTTTGCTGCGAGGTAAGCCCGGCAAAACCGGACTAACAGGGTTGCAGTTAACCATTCACAAGCATGATGGGCCCCGGTAAGATAAACGGAGCGTGAACCGGTGCCCAGGCGAATCGTCCAAAGATCTAAGCCGAGTACCGATTTACCGATGCTGATGAGTTGGCAGTCATAGGTCGAGGCCAGTTCTTGCAGCTGGGCCGTGATCTCGGCATAGCCAAGGTCGGCCGGATGTTTTTGACCATGCAGCAAAATAGCCCACCTCTCTTTGGTGGGCTATTATATGCCTAAGTAAGTTGTTTTGCGTAAACTTAGTAGTTCTCAGCCAACAACTCATAATGAGATTGCGGATGGAAGCAAGCCGGGCACACCTCAGGAGCGGTGGTGCCTTCATGGATGTATCCGCAATTACGGCATTTCCACTTGACAACGGTATCTTTCTTAAAGACGGTACCGTTTTCAAGATTGGCCAGCAGAGCTTTAAAACGTTTCTCATGCTGCTCTTCGACTTCCGCTACTTCGTGGAAGAAGTCGGCGATTTGGTGGAACCCTTCTTTTCTGGCGACCTCTTCAAAATCCTTGTACATGATGGTGTACTCGTAATTTTCGCCATTGATGGCATCTTGTAAGTTGGCTTTGGTGTCGCCGATACCCTGGAGGAACTTATACGCAGTTTTTGCGTGTTCTCTTTCATTTTCGGCGGTCTCTAAGAAAATAGCGGCGATTTGCTCGTATCCTTCGGCTTTAGCGACTGATGCATAATAGGTGTATTTATTACGCGCTTGAGACTCACCGGAGAATGCAGCCTTGAGATTCTTTTCGGTCTCAGTGCCGGCCAAACCAGGAACTTTGAAATCCATATCCATACCTCCATATTATTTATTAGTAATCATTACTAATTATACTCCATCACTATGCAATTTCCTGCTAGTATTAGTAATTTTGTGCAAAATATTTATGGGCGAGCAAATTCGAGCTTCTCAGCTGAACTTTTTGGGGTTCACTTCCGTCTAAATAGTAGGAAGTGATTAGAGAGGAGGTCAGTGGTTGTACGAGTCGGAGCGCGAATTGGTGATGAAAGCCCGCGAGGGCGATACCGCGGCTTTTGGTCTGTTAGCTCAGCGTTACGGCCAACGCGTGTATGCGACCGTCTTGCTGCTGGTGCGCAGTCACCAAGATGCTGAGGATATTGTACAAGAGGCCTTTTTGAAAGCCTTAAACAATCTGAGGCAATTCCGGCAGGAGGCATCTTTCGGCACTTGGCTGCAGCGGATCGCCTATAACCTCGCTTATGATTTTTTGCGCCGCCGGCGGGAAATCCCGGGAAGTGATCTGTTGACGATCGTGGCGCCAATTGATTCTGGTATACCAAATACACTCGATCGGCTCGAACTGCTGGGGGCTTTAGAGACCTTGCCGCCGGAAATGCGCGCGGTGCTGGTACTCAGACACGGAGAAGATCTGAGCATTCAAGAAATTGCGGCCACGCTAAAGATCCCGGCCGGGACGGTCAAGAGCAGATTGTATAACGGCTACCGTCGGTTACGCGCCGAGTTGAAACGGTTAAGGGAGGAGCAAGAATGAAGTCACACCCTGATTTTGTCAAGCTTAATGAATACCTGGATAAGCAGTTAAATAAGGATGAAATAGAAGTGGTACGGGCTCACCTGGAAAACTGTGAGCGCTGCCGGCGTGAGCTGGAAGAAATCACAGCTCTACGCGTCTTGCTGACCGAAGATTTGGGTGAGGTATTGCAAGCAATACCCCCCCAGAGCGGCTGGTTTGAGCGCCTGGTCGACCGTTATCGGCGCGACCGGACACGCCGGCAGCGCAGTCGGTGGGCCTGGACGACCAATCCGCGGTATCTCCAGGCTATTGCTCTTGGCGCGGTTGCCTTACTTCTGGTAGTGTTGTACCTGCCGCTAGAAGACCGCGTACCGCTGCCCGAACCGGATCAGGCAGAAAAGTTCGTTGCCCCGGAGAGCTTGCCGAGTCCGGAGAAAGAGCTGAGAATGTTCGGACTTGACCAACGAGGCGAGCCCGATCTTGAGATGGTCGAGCCCGATCAGGTGAAAGTCTTTTCTTCTGACGATCCCGCCGAAGTTGAACGCATTTTCACCGCGCTCCAGGAGGCTAATCTGCGACCGATCCGGCGGGGGAAAGAAATCTTGGTTGAACGGATCAACCAAACGGAGGCGCAGGCGGTAATCGACCAAATCACCAGACAGGAGGGTAAAAAGTGAGCGGGCGAAATATAATGGCAAGGTGGGTGGTTGGGATGATCACCGGCATACTCGTCAGCATCGTCAGCCCCATAGTATCCGCTGACGGTCTAATCCGTCCGGACGGCACGGATTTCAAGGGTTACTATATTACCGGTAAAGCTGAGTGGGAAAAGCTCAAAACAGAGTTACCGCCGAACGAGAGGGTCCAAGCCTTAAATCCCAACTTCGCCAAAACGGCGCTTATCGTGGTCACGTGGGGAGAGAAGCCGTCGGCCGGATACGAGATCGCAATTGGCGATGTTTTAGTGGAAGGCGCAGAGGCTACGGTCAAGGTGCGTTTAACCGCACCGGCGCCGGATGAACTGACCGCGGCGGTGCTAACCTATCCGGTTGATCTAAAGGTCGTTGATCTGGCGACAATGGCTGGGGTTACCCGGTTAGTCTTTCGAGATGAGAATGGGGGAGACTTAGCGCAAATTGCCCTGACGCCGACGCACAAGCACACGGTGCAAAATGGCGAAAGCTTGTGGCAAATCGCGCGGGCTTTTGGGCGCCGCACGCACGAACAAATCATGGATTTTATCCATCAAGTCTTTGTTTGGAATGCCCTTACCGACGCGGATTCAATTCGACCCGGGCAGGAGCTGGTCGTTCCGGGTAGAGTCGATACTCCGGCCTGGGTGGAACGCGAAGACATGGTATTTTACGTGTTAAGAGAACGTATTGGTCCGGAGGTAATCGGCTATGGCTTCGGTGAGGATTCGGCCGGCCAAGACCCGGAACCCGTCATTTGGGTGCTGGCGGCCTCACCGCGGATGACCGCGCTCAAGCAGGCCAGACTCAGGGACGATGCTGCGATCCGGATCGATCAGGTCCAGGATTTGGTTAGCTACACCGCCACCGGTCCTTGGGTGAGAGATGCCAATAACGAGATCGTCGCTGATGTGCGCGACATCTCCGGAGCGAGTGCGATTAACTACTTATCATTATCTCCCGACGGTAAATATCTGGCTGTCGCAGCACGCGGCTATCAAAACCTCTTGTTGCTCTGGGATTGTGAGGTCGGGCGGTTTCACGAGATCGCCCGCTACCCGAGCGAGTTGGTGACCAAAGTGGCTTGGTCGAGCGACTCGCAGCAGATGGCGGTCGAACTCTCCGGCGCTTGGGGCCGCACCCGGCTGGTGGGTTATAATCGCCAGGGCGAGCGGTTGGCGTGGGGACTGGAAACCAGGTGGCCGGCCGGATACATCTTAACTGACCCGCGCTGGTTGGCAACCAGACCGGTCCTGAGCTTTGAAGTCCAAGCACTTGGGCTTGCCCTGACCGCCGGAGAGCTCACCGGCAGATGGCTCTTTGATCCGGCCGATGGGTCCTTGCGCCCGGCCGATAGTCCGGCTGAGCTGTTGTAAGTGAGCCGGGTTTGTGGTACCATATTGGCTGTGAAGAATGCTGATCTCATCTTTATGCAGGCTGCTTTAACAGAGGCGGAGCGCGCCTATGAACTGGGCGAGATTCCGATCGGAGCCGTGATTACCCTGGATGGGGAGATCGTTGGTCGGGGGCACAATCTCAAGGAAACGCAGAAAGACCCGACTCTCCACGCAGAGATCGTCGCTTTGCGAGATGCAGCCTCCCGGTTGGGCACTTGGCGATTGACCGGGACTACAATCTATGTTACAATAGAGCCTTGCCCGATGTGTGCCGGAGCGCTGGTGCAAGCCCGGGTTAAACGGCTGGTCTATGGGGCGGATGACCCGAAGGCCGGCGCGGTTGGTTCGCTGATGGATTTGGTCCGCGATCCCAGGCTAAATCACCGGCTGGAGGTAACCAGAGGGGTTTTGGCTGAGGAGTCCAGACAAATTTTACAACGTTTTTTCGCGCAGATCAGGTAAGCGGAGAGGTGGCTGAGTGGTCGATAGCGCTCGCCTCGAAAGCGAGTAGGTGGGCAGCCCCCGCCTCGCGGGTTCGAATCCCGCCCTCTCCGCCAGATTACCCAGTAGAAAAATTAGGTTTTGCTTAATCGCGGTTTTTTGGTATAATACACTATGTCTTAGGCAAACAAGCAAGATCTTTCGCGGAGAGATGGCCGAGTGGTCGAAGGCGCACGCCTGGAGAGCGTGTATCGGGGTAACTCGATCGTGGGTTCAAATCCCACTCTCTCCGCCATTTTATCTGTATAGTTTGGCTGTGCTAGACGGGGAGGTAGCGGTGCCCTGTACTCGCAACCCGCTGTAGCGAGGTCGAATTCCCGTCCGAGGCCGGCTCTTGTGAGGTCTGCCCATAATAAGTGGCGTTGAAGATTGGGTCCTACGCGGCAGGGCTTTACGAACCCCGTCAGGTCCGGAAGGAAGCAGCGGTAAGTAAAATCCCCTGGGTGCCGTAGGAGTGCCTGATTGGAGCAAACTGTTATGGTTACGCTCGGAAGGACTCGGTCGAAGTCGGGTGCACAGCCAGTAAATTTATATGAAGAGCCACGCCCAATTGGAGCGTGGCTTTTGATCATCCGTGATCGACAATCATCCATGAATTTAAATTCATTCCGGATGCGGTTAGTACTTGCCAATTTCGGTAATGTTTATTCCGCGGTAAAGTTGAAGCAGTCATACTTACCTCGACAGGGACTGCCGGGACAGACCATTAGTGCCGGCTCTGCGGTCCGAATAATCAGGGAGGCGAAGGTTCTGGCCCCTTTGATTCCATCATGCTCATGGCGACAGATTCCTTTCGGAAACAGCACATGATCGGCCAAGGTTTCGGCCAGTTCGTCAACTGACAACGCCACTTTATCCTGGAGCAAGTTGAGGCAGCGCCGGTAACGTTCCGGTGATTCCGGCCATTTGCTTAGCGCCGGGTCATATTCGCACAAGCCGGTGCTCAAACGGTGGTTGGTATGTACCAGCACCCCTGTTTCCTCGGGCCAGAGCTCGCTACTGGTGGAGATGGTTGTTTCCAAGTTCAGGCAGGTTAGTTTGTCAGCAAGTAAATAGTTGCGGGCGGCGGCCCGGGGTGCCGCCTTGACCAGATCAACCATTGCGCCCAGGTTGGACTGTTCCAAGGCTAACCGGAGCAAAATGGTGGCCGGCAATCCTTTTTGAATTCCGGATGATTCGAGGCTGCAGCCGGCCGCAACTAAACCGCCGTCATTGACCCCGACTAAGCCTAATGAGCCGGCCACCGCCAGCAGCATAATTCTGGGTCCCTGTTCAGGTTGTAGCTCCCGCACGATTAAAAACTGCTCGATGAACTCATGCGGAAAGTCAAGGTTGACACCGATGAGGGTATGGCCGTCTCTGGTTGCTATGCCGGAGGCGGCTAACAGCGTGTTCTCCGGAAATAGTCCGGAAGCAAATTCCGAGATGGTCTGGAGAAAGACGATTTTCGCCGGCGGCTGTTCGGAGGCCTCAGCTAGGCCCAAGATTTCTTGCCAGAGATGAGGGGCGGATTTGGCGATTTGCGGTTGAAAATACTCCAGCGCCCGTGCATACAATTGCTCCGGATCGACTAAGAGTCGGCTTTTGATCAATGCTTCGACCTCAGTGATCCAGTTGGCAATCAGTTCCTGGCACTGCAAGCCGTATTCAAAACCGAGCGTTTTGGGGCTCCCGGAACAGACAATGTGCGGGATCATCGCCTTTCCTCCTTTAACGCACTCAAAAAGTCAATACCGAAAGCCAATGGCAGTTCCTCTAATAACCGGCTTGAATACTCAAAGCCAAAAGGATAACCGGAGACCCAAAGTGAATACTTTACCGAAGAAAGGAGAGGACCATGGCCTACATTAGTTTATATCGCAAATGGCGACCGCAGCGTTTCAGTGATGTAATCGGGCAGACCCATGTGACCAGAACCCTGCAGAACGCTCTGCAAATGGGTCGGATCGGGCATGCCTACTTGTTTTCCGGCCCCCGCGGCACCGGGAAAACGACCATCGCCAAACTATTCGCTAAAGCGGTTAACTGTGCCAAGGGTCCTGGGCCCGAACCGTGTGACGAGTGTGAGAACTGTTTGCAGATCAAACAGGGCGTGTCCATGGATGTCATCGAAATTGATGGCGCTTCCAATCGCGGTATCGATGAGATCAGAGATTTGCGGGAGAAGGTAAGGTTTGTTCCCAGCCAAGGCCGCTACAAGGTCTACATCATCGATGAAGTGCATATGCTCACCACCGAGGCCTTTAACGCCTTATTGAAGACCTTGGAAGAGCCGCCGAGCCATGCTATTTTTATTTTCGCCACTACCGAGCCGCATAAGGTGCCGGCTACTATATTATCCCGCTGCCAGAGTTTCAGTTTTCACCGGATCGCTCTGACCGACTTGGTGGCCCGGCTGAGACAGATCGCCGAGGCAGAAAGTCTGGAGGTTTCCGATAGCGCACTCCACTTAATCGCCCGCAACGCCCAGGGTGGGCTGCGCGATGCCTTGAGTTTGCTCGACCAGTGTATCGCTTTTGCCGACTCCGCAATCAGCGTGGAGGATGTCAAAGCGTTGTTGGGCGTGGTTGAGTTTGATCTCGTGGCCGACTTTACTGCGGCGCTTTTGGCGCGCAATTTGGTGCGGGCATTAGAAGACATTGAACAGGTTGTGGTATTGGGTAAAGACTTGACCCAGTTCGCAACTGCGGTCTTGGAGTACTGGCGTGATCTCATGGTGTACAAGGCCGGAGGCGGTAGTCCGGAGGATTATACAGATGCCGAACTGGCGAAACTGGTCGAACAGGCCAAATCAGCCGATTTGGCGGAGCTGACGGGAATGGTTGCGCTTTTGGGAGAGACCCTGCCGGAGGTGCGCCGGTACCAGACAAAGCTACCGTTAGAGTTGGTCGCCTTAAAAGTCGTGACCAGACAGGGGTTGCCGGAGCAAGCGCAATCGGCCGACTTCCCGCGACCGGTGGTGAATAACCCGGTCGAGGCTCAACCCGTAACGCAACCCGAACCTGTCCGGAAGGAGAAGCCGGCGACCAAGCCGGAACCGCCGGTCAGCGAAGAGCCGGTCGCGTCAGAAGGCCAGGCGAGTTCGGCCCTCCAGCGGTGGCCGGAGTTCCTAGCTTATTTGAAGACCAGACAGCTGTTAAAACTGCAGGCTTTGTTACGCGACGCAACCCCGAAATTGGATGGACAAAAGTTATGGGTGGTTTTCCGGCCGGAGATGACCTTTCACCGCGACAATATCAATCTAGCCGGCAACCGCGAGGAACTCGAGGCGGCTGCGGCCGAGTTTTTCCGAACCCGGTGGCAGATAGAGGCTGTCTGTGGTGAGGTGCCGAGTATGGAACCTACCGACAATTCGAAGAAGATAAGTAATTGGGAGCAAGATCCGCTGGTGCAGCGGGCCATTAATATGTTTGGTGCTTCTATTGTAAAAATAGAAGAGAAATAACCCAGTTTGCATCGATTTACGATTAGAAAGGAGTTTAATCATGAATATTGGCAAAATGATGAAGCAGGTGCAGAAATTGCAGGAGGAGATGGCCAGGGTTCAAAACGAGCTCAAAGAGAAGACCGTCGAGGGCACCGCGGGTGGCGGCGTGGTCAAAGTGGTGGCTAATGGCCAGTATGAGCTGGTCTCGGTGACTATCGACCCGGAAGTGGTTGACCCGGAGGATGTCGAGATGCTGCAAGATTTGATCGTAGCCGCAGCTAATGATGCGATGCGCCGGGCTCATGAAATGGCCACCAATGAACTGGCCAAAGTCACCGGTGGCTTGGAACTGCCTGCCGGAGGCTTTCCCGGACTGTTTTAACGAGGTAGAATCAGACCGGTGTATTATGCTGAACCTGTAGCCAGATTAATTAGTGAGCTTGCCAAGCTGCCCGGCATCGGTCCAAAAACCGCCCAAAGGTTGGCCTTTCATTTCATTGCCCAAAATAAAGACGAGGTGCAAAAGCTGGCTGAGGCGCTGATCGAAGTAAAAGAAAAGATCAGGTACTGCTCGCAGTGTAACAACATTACCGAGGCTGACCCTTGCCGGCTCTGCCAAGATCCGTCGCGGGATGATTCGGTTATTTGCGTGGTCGAACAGCCCAAAGATCTGGTGGCTCTTGAAAAGACCCGCGAGTTTCGCGGACGCTATCATGTCCTGTTAGGGGCTATCTCCCCGATGGAAGGGATCGGGCCCAACGATATTCGCTTGCGCGAGCTGGTCGCCCGGTTATCGCCGGAGGTAGTCAAAGAGGTCATTTTAGCCACTTCGCCTACGGTTGAAGGTGAGGCTACCGCCATGTATGCCGCCCGCCTGGTTAAACCGTTGGGGATCAAGGTCACCCGGATCGCCCATGGCTTGCCCGTTGGTGGTAATCTGGAGTACGTTGACGAAGTTACTTTGGCCAAAGCGCTCGAGGGGCGCCGCGAATTATAACGGCAAATGTATAACGGCCTAATAAGTTGGCCAACATAAGGTGGATAGAATAGGCACTTGGAGGGAAAGATATGCCTAATATTCTGTCCACTTTTTTTGCGGAATTTGCCGGATTGAAAACCACTACTGACCCGGCTGAGCTGCACGATAATACTTTGCTCGCGGATATAGAAGCGGCTAAACGTGACTGGACTAATGCCCGCGCCTTCTTCGAGCAGGTTTCCGAACCGGATCTGGTGGATATGGCGATTTACTCGTTGGAGGCGGCCGAAAAGCGGTATATTTATCTGTTAAAACAAGCCAAACTCCAAGGTTTGCAGATAAGCGGTTATCCGGAAGCAAACCTCTAATCAGCCAGCCCTAGCTCTGCGAGGCGATCATATAAACGGATCACCCGATCCATGTCTGCCGGCAGCGGTGCTTCCAACGTGATGCGTTCACCGCTGACCGGATGTACAAAGGAGAGCTGTTTCGCGTGAAGGGCCTGCCGATTAATCGGATCTTTGGCTGTGGGATGACCATAGAGGGAATCCCCTAATAACGGATGGCCCAGATGGGCCAGATGTACTCTGATCTGGTGGGTGCGGCCGGTCTCCAATTCGAGCTCAACCAGGCTCGCTTTCCTTCCCCAGCTGCGCAAAGTGCGAAAATGAGTGATCGCCTCTCTACCGTGGGGCGCTACCTTATGTCTGCTGCTGACCTCATCATCCGGCGCGATCGGGGCGTCAATGGTGCCGGCTGCGGGCGGCGTGCCGGCTACGAGGGCCCAGTAGATGCGGCGAATTTGTTTGGTCTGAAGCGCCGCGATCAATTTTTGATGCACAATCGGATTGAGAGAAACCAGAACCAACCCGGAAGTGTCCTTGTCTAAACGATGCACGAGCCGGACCTGGCGGGAGATCGGACCGCGGGAGAGATAATCGGCCAACGCGTTGGCTAAAGTCCCGTTATGATAATGTTTGACCGGGTGGGCAACCATTCCGGCCGGCTTATTCACGACCAAGATATAGTCATCTTCATAGATAATATCGAGCGGGAGATCTTCTCCCGGTAAGCCCGGTTCCTCGTCGATGGCCTTGATGGCTACGGTATCGCCGGGTCTAAGCAAATAGTCGACGCGCTGCGGCAGCCCATTAACGAAGATGGCTTCGGCCTGTTTTAACTTGCGCAATAAAGTTACCGAGATGCCAACGGTGGACCGTAGAAAGGTCGCCAGCTTTACAGGCGCCGGGCCTGGATAAGTTACTTTTAACCATAGTACCTCTGAGTTCATAGCTAAATTGTAGCGAGATTTAAGTGAGTAAATCAAGTTTTGGTACTAAGTTTAACCCATGGGGCATATATATAATAAGTTATGCTAAAACCAGGCTGGGGCAGACTCACACACCCGGCGACGTTGGCTAAAAAGTGCTAAAATAGGTGTTGACAGCCGATTTTGGCCATGATAAGATACAAAAGTCGCCGGTGGGCGAGCGGGCTCGGAGCTACGAAATCTGAGAAAATAAT
>JAAYHC010000049.1 GCA_012735535.1 Bacillota bacterium | reverse complement strand
CCAGGATCAAACTCTCCATCAAAAATCTCTAACACTGCTTTAGCAGCAGCGTCAAACACACCTAGCTCTTCTCTTTAACCACTGAGTCTCGTTCAGAATCTCAGGGTCCGCTTGCGTTCACACTGTTCGGTTTTCAAGGTCCAAGAAAATCTGTTGGATTTTCAATCGACAAAGTTCATTATATCAGCAGCATATTTTGTTGTCAACCTCTATTTGTCATCGTCGTACTATGTCGCTGCCGGTTCAGAGCCGCCAAGCGGCGGCGCGAATTACACTATACCACGTTTCCCGCACCAACTGCAAGCCGGAATTTCTTGCGAATCCCTGGCAAAATAGCCAAATCTTCTTTTAGGCTGCAAAATTCTACACCAAACTACATTTCCGAGTTTTCCCGAAACAATATATGAGAAATCGATCAGCTACGGAACCGGTCGCGGTTCGAGGGTATAAGTATCGGTGCTGCCCGCTTGGGCTTTGGGGAACAGGTCATTCAAGCTGAAATAAACCTCAGGAACATCTCCCAAGATAATTCCCTCACTAATTGGCATTTTCACGTTGACCGTAACTCTTTCGCTCACCAATGGTACGACAATCCTAATGCCGACGGTAACATCCAAATAGATTTTGTGCCTGGTTTGATTGATGCCCGAATGAATAAACTGGTCGGTCACATTTACATGAATCGTACCGGCCGGAATGATCCGGACAGAAATCCACGGTCCCATGCTCGCAAAAAGATAGCTGCCTAATGCCTGTCCGAGCGGAATCCTGATCCGTTCTTCGGAGATGTTTTTGAGGGCCTCCGAGATTTGAATCGTGGCTTCGGCAGCAATCCGATTGATCTCTCCGGTATTCGGCTGCATCATTACGACTCGGCCTTGGTTGTCCTGGCGGACAAAATATAAGTCTTCATATTTTAAAGACCGTGCCACTTTTTCATGAATTGCGCGATTGATCACACTGGTAGCGATCATATTCGCTCTGGTGTTGGCGATTCTTAGAAGGGTTGGTTTTAGCCGGTAATCCAAAATCACAAACCCGATTAAGGCGATGATGAGCAGGACCACGACGAACCGGGTGAGATAGGGGGAGACTTTACGCACCCCAAGCTGCAACCGGCGCAGATTTCGGCGTACCAGGCCCACGCCCGAACCCCTCCCCCGCAATAAAAGAACACTTCACCTATACATTATGAAGTGTTCTCCGATAAAGACTATTTTTCAACTGATTTAGGCCGGAACCACTTTGGCGAATTTGCGTTTGCCGACCTGAATAACCCGCTCGGAAGCCAGCTCAACCTGAGCGTTTTCCTCTTCAATCCGTACACCATCGAGCTTGACTGCGCCTTGTTTAATCATCCGCCGCGCCTCGCTGCTGGAACCGACCAGCCCGGCCAAGACCAACAATTTCACTACCCAGATCTGGCCCGGACCATCTAATTCTTCGGCCGGCACGGTAACCAGCGGAATGTCTTCCGGGATATCGCCCCGCCTGAAGACAAGATCAAAGGTTTCCTCCGCCGTCTTGGCCGCTTCCAGCCCATGATATAAGCTGACAATCTCCCTGGCCAGCCGCCTTTTGACATCCCGCGGATGGAGTCGACCGGCCGCCAACTCGGCGAAGATTGTCTTGATCTCATCCATCGGAACCTCGGTTACCAACTCATAATAGTTGGGCATTAATTCATCCGGAATCGACATCACCTTGCCGTACATCTCCTCCGGCTTTTCGTCAATACCGATATAATTGCCGAGGCTTTTGCTCATCTTTTGCACGCCGTCCGTACCAACGAGTAACGGCATCATCAACGCGACTTGCGGCGTTTGCCCGAACTCCCGCTGGAGTTCTCGGCCCACCAATAAGTTAAACTTCTGATCTGTTCCGCCCAGCTCAACATCTGCCCGCAAGGCGACCGAATCATATCCTTGCATTAAGGGATAGAAAAACTCATGAATGCTAATCGGCTTGTTCTCCTGGTAACGCTTGGCAAAATCCTCGCGCTCCAGCATCCGGGCCACAGTGTATTTTGAAGCGAGCTTAATCACATCTTCAAAGGTCATCGGCGCCAACCAGGTGCTGTTAAAGACGATTTTGGTCTTCTCCGGATCCAAAATCTTGTACACCTGATCGGCAAAGGTTTTGGCGTTGGCTTCGACTTCTTCGCGAGTCAACGGCTTGCGGGTCGAAGACTTTCCGGTAGGATCACCGATGCGCCCGGTAAAATCACCAATCAGAAAATAGACCTCGTGCCCGAGATCTTGGAATTGCTTGAGTTTGCGATAGACCACGGTATGGCCTAGGTGGATGTCGGGGGCTGAGGGATCAGTCCCTAGCTTAACCCGGAGCGGACGGTTTTCGGTTGCTGCTCGCTGCAGTGCGGACCGTAATTCCTCGACGCTGATGATCTCGGCCGCACCACGTGAGAGAATCGAGAGTTGCTCATCAATAGGTAATGCTTTCAAAGCCGGTCAGCTCCTTCATTGCTTCAACTTAACCTGTCCAAAAGTTCCATTTATTATAGCACAACCCATTAACGGCAAGCAATGTATTACTCCGTAAGTTTTGTATCTAAGCATGTAAAGAATCTATGGTATAATTAGTCTTGGTATTTTGCGCTAGCTAATTGTGTGCCCGCTATTAGGGGAGGATTTAGAATGGGTAAAATCCGGATTACCATAAAACGAGTCCTGCTCGGTATGGTTATCTTTGTTTTTTGTGTCTGTTTTGGAGCCGGCATCGGTATTTTGGCCGGCGCTTTATCTACCGCGCCCAGTCTAGATGATGTAGTTTTTGATCAGAATAAAACGACTTACATTTACGATATCAACGGTGAGGTCATCGCCAGACTGTACAGAGAAAATCGGATCCCGGTCAGTTTAGATGAAATTCCCCTGGATCTGCAAAAAGCGGTTATCGCCATCGAAGACGACCATTTCTATGAGCATAACGGCATCAACTTTAAGGCCATCCTGCGCGCAATCTACGTTGACCTTCGGGAAGGTCGCAAGGCCCAAGGTGGCAGCACGATCACTATGCAATTAGCCCGTAATGCCTTCCTGACTTTGGAAAAGCATTGGTCACGTAAATTAAATGAGTTGATCTGGACAATCCAGATCGAGCGCAAATTTACCAAGGATGAGATTTTAGAGACCTATTTAAACGAAATCTATATGGGTCACAGCGCCTATGGTATGGAGGCTGCCGCCCAGGTCTATTTTGGTAAGCATGTCCAAGACCTAACACTGGCCGAATCGGCTCTGCTGGCCGGCATCATCCAGATCCCCGGTGTCCATTCGCCGTATTTAAGTATGGAAAATGCCCTCAAACGCCGGGCGGTAGTGCTTAACCGGATGGTGGAGCTGAACATGATCACGCCTGAACAGGCGGAACAAGCCAAAGCCGAAGAGATCAAATTAGCCGGCTTGAAACCACGGGTCAGTAAGGCACCTTATTTCGTAGACTACATCCTCCAGTATCTGTTGGATAAATATGGCGAGGAGCAAGTCTATGGCGGCGGACTCAAAGTCTACACCACCTTAGACCTCTCAATGCAACAAATGGCCGAGGAAGCGTTCTTGGCCAACCTTCCGGAGAAGCAGATTGAGGGGCTTGATGTGGTTCAACCCCAAGGCGCCATTATCACTATTGAACCGGCTACCGGCCACATCAAAGCCATGGTCGGCGGGCGTGGCACCGACAAATTCAACCGGGCCGTACAAGCAAAAAGACAGCCGGGGTCGGCAATGAAGCCATTCATTTACGTGGCGGCAATTGATCGCGGTATAACGCCGGCGACAATCATAGATGACGCCCCGGTCGAATACCATCTGCCCAATGGCGATATCTGGAGACCGGAAAACTATAATCGTGAATTTCGTGGCCCGGTAACCCTACGAGCTGCGGTCGAAGATTCGCTAAACGTTCCGGCAGTAAAACTGCTCGACCAGGTGGGGGTCAGAACGGTAATTGAATACGCCAAAAAGATGGGGATAACCACCCTGGTCGAACGGGGCACGAAAAACGACGTGAACTTGGCCCTGGCGCTCGGCGGCCTGACACAAGGGGTCACACCGATGGAAATGGCGTCTGCCTACGGCATCCTTGCTAATCAGGGCATTTGGGTCGAACCCCATGCGATCATTCGCGTCACAGATTCCAAAGGGCATGTCTTGGAGGAATATTTGCCGGAGCGAAAGATCGTGCTGAATGAAGCCACAGCATATGTGGTTACCGATATGTTGCGCGGGGTGATTGAACGCGGTACCGCTACAGTCGCCAACATCGGTCGCCCTGCGGCCGGCAAAACCGGTACTGCCGACGACTTTACCAATGCTTGGTTTATCGGTTATACCCCGGATCTGGTGACGGCGGTTTACATTGGCATTGACAGACAAAGCGAGCAAATGATTTTCGATGGGGTGAGATGGGGCAGCTACCAGGCCGCGCGAATCTGGGGGAACTACATGCGCAAAGTGGTAGCCGGCACCCCGATCAAAAACTTCGAACGACCGAAGAATATTCAAAACGCCACGATCTGTGCCGAATCCGGTCAGTTAGCAACTGAGAACTGCACAAAAGTGCGCTCGGAAATCTTTATTACCGGCACAGAGCCGAAGGAGTATTGCACGCTTCATACCTACCAACCCAACCGGGGCTGGAACTTTTTCGGCACCAACCCCACGGCAAACCCTGGGTTTTGGTTCTTCGGCAATTAACCCATGCTACTGACGTAAATAAATGACTGTCACTCCGGAGCCGCCTTGATTATAGGCGGCTTCTTCAAATCTTTTTACGGCCGCATGCTCAGCCAAGCGTTGACGCAAAGCCGATCTTAAGATGCCTTCGCCCTTACCATGAATCAAACGGACACTTTCATAACCGGCCAATAAAGCGTCATCCAGATACTTATCGAGCTCAGCCCAGGCTTCCTCAACAGTCATGCCCCTGACCATGAGCTCGCTCGGAACATGCAACCGTTTCTCGGTGATCACCCGATTTATCGAGGAGCTCTGCCCACGTGAAATGACTTCACCGGTCTGGTCATCTTGCGCCTCTGACAAATCCTTAAACGGCACCGTTACTTTCAGCTGCCCGGCTTGGACCAAAGCTTCTTTTTTCGCCGGGTTGGTCTCCAGAATTGTGCCGACACCGCGCAAAGACCGGATATAAACCTTGTCACCAACCGCGAACTCGGCAGCCTGTGCTTCTCTGGCCAGGTCTCTCTCAGGCCTTAATTCCTGGCTGAGCTTAAGTTTGCGCGTAACCTCCTCCAGTGTACGCCGCCCGGCCTTGATCGCCTCCGCAGTTTTCTCTTCTTTAACCAGGCGAACCGCTTCCTCCAAGGAAGCCCGCGAACGGTCTAACAGCTGTTTGGCCTCCCTCCGGGCTTCAGCCAATATCTCGGCCCGCTTGGTCTCCAGCTCTTCGCTTAACTGCTCATACCGCCGCCGGAGTTGCTCAGCTTCCCGCCGGGCCGCTTCGGCCTCCTCCCGCGCCCTCCGAGCCAGCTTCAACTCCTCGCCGATCTCACCAAGAACCTCATCCAGTTCAGTGCTAAGGCCAACCCTGGCTTGCCTGGCCCGCTCGATGATCTGCTTCGGCAAACCCAGTCGGGTAGCGATTTCGAGCGCATTGCTCTTCCCCGGTAAACCGAGGATTACCCGGAAAGTCGGCGACAAAGTGGTCGCGTCAAACTCCATCGAGGCGTTTTCAATGAGGGGATTGGCGTGTGCATACGTCTTTAGCTCGCTGTAATGGGTGGTGACCACCCCGGTGCACTTCAACTCCAGCAAATAGTCTAAAATAGCGATGGCGAGTGCAGCACCTTCTTGAGGGTCGGTTCCGGCACCGAGTTCGTCCAATAAGACCAGTGAATTGGCGTTTACCTCGCGCAAAATGGCGCTAATATTGGATATATGCCCGGAAAAAGTCGATAAATTCTGTTCAATCGACTGCTCATCACCGATATCGCAGTAAACACCGGAAAAGACCGAGACCTCCGTCCCCTCGGCAGCCGGCAAATGTAAGCCGGCTTGGGCCATCAGGGTGAGTAGCCCCACGGTCTTGAGGGTCACCGTCTTGCCCCCGGTATTCGGCCCGGTAATCACCAAGAGCCGGAACCCATCGCCAACCTGGATATCGATGGGTATGGCCGCTTCTCTGAGCAAGGGATGACGGGCCTGCCGTAAAGTAACCATCCCTTTCCGGTTGACCTGGGGACAACTGCAGCGTAAATCCTGACTTAAACGCCCTTTGGCCAGGAGAAAATCGATCTCAGCTGCTCTAAATAATGTCTGCCTGATCTCCGCCAGCCGCGCCAATAGTTTGTCGTTTAACTCTCGCAAAATCCGGGCAATCTCCTCGGTCTCAGCCAATTGGAGCTCTCTCAGCGCGTTATTAATCTCCACGACAGCCAATGGTTCGACAAAGATGGTTGCCCCGCTCGCCGAGCGATCATGGATCACCCCGGGCACCGCCGATTTGCTTTCGCTCTTCACCGGTATTACATACCGGTCTCCCCGTACGGCAATCACCGTGTCTTGGAGATGTTTCTGGAGCTCCGGAGAACCAATTAGCGCGGCTAATTTGTCGCGAATTCGCTGCCGGGCGGTCTTAATCTGGGTCCGGATGGAGCGTAATTTCGGACTTGCCGAGTCCTTGACCTCGCCGGCCTCATCGAAGATCTTAGTGATCTGATCGGCCAGGGACTGCAAATCACTCATCCCGGCCCCAAGATTAACAAAAGTCGGATAATCGGCCGGCAGTTGACGCAGATATCGTCCGAGACGAGTCATCGCCTGCAAACAGTCACGCATCTCGAGATACTCTGTGGGCTCCAAAGTTCTGCCTAATTTGATCTGATCCAGGCTCGTCCGAATATCGCGCAGTCCCCCGGTATTGACCTCGCCAACTTTGTCCAGAAGATTGCGCGCCTCAGTGGTTTCTCGGAGCGCCAATTCCACCTGGTCAATGTCAACGGACGGTTCAAGCTGCAAGGCGAGCTCTTTGCTCACCGCAAAGCTCGTCCGCTCGGCCAGAAGTTCTAGAATACGCGGATATTCCAAACGCTCAAGAGTTTTCTGATTCATCTTAAAGAACCCCCCGAAATAGATGCCCCTTAGTTATGCCGGTCGGGGGCTCAAGTTCATTGCGCAACTGAAGCAAACGTTCTTTAGCCGACTCACTGTCTTCGGGACCGGCCCACACCAGACTCCACGCCTCGACATATCTACGGACTATCTGCTCTAACTGAGCGGGTTCGTATAGGCGGCCCTCAATGCGAATGCTGGACACCCCGGCTCTGCCGATTTCCAGAAGATGCTCTATCAAGCACAACTCGACCGAGTTAAACAAATACATCCGGCACTGCCGATCGGTGCGCAAGGGGAAAACCTTGCCTAGCCGGTCTTTGAGCCCATAAATCTCACCACTTCTACACGGAGCTTGGCAAGGAGTAGTAGCGCTCAGTCCGCCTGCGACACTGCCCAAGACGCAATGCTTGCTAATCATCACTACCTGGTGGCCGTGGACCAATATTTCGCCGGCAGCCACAGAAGCCTGATTGAGCTCACCTATTTGTTTCAAAGTTAGCTCCGGAGACAACTGAACCAGTCCGGCTCCGGCACAAGTCAAAAAGTCTGCGGTATAAGCGTTAAACGTGTTCAACTGCGCCTCGGTATAAAATGGCACACCCAGTTTACTGACGATTTGCAGCGCTCCGTAGTCGCCGACGGAAACGATCAGCGACTTGTGCTCAGCTAACAGATCCTCGATAATCTGCTGATAACGCTCGAGTTGTCGATCGGTGTTGATCGGTGATAAGCAGAAAATGCCGCGCACACCGTTCCGGCTGCAGAGATCCAATGCCGCGCCAAGCTTCTCAGCTGTATCAAAGGTTTGCTCGGTCGGGTTGAAACCGGTATCGGCAAGATAAACCAGGTTTGCGCCGGCTATTACCGCCCGTTCCAGACTCGCCCATGAATCGACAACGACACCAACCAGCGGCTCCGGCACAGCTCTGTGGCGGCGTGGCCCTTCCAAACAGGCACTATAGCGTTTGACTAGCGGTGCCGGTTCACAGCTGGCCAAACGGATCGGTGCAAAGTAGCTCAGCCTAGCTTTGAACAGATTGGCGATCGCCTCTCTCCTCACCCGGTTTAACTCGCTTTTCGGCACCATGATCCCGGGGTCGGCCTCACAATAGTAGTCCTTGATGACAAACGGCGTGTTCCCCAAGCGGTTCAACTGCTGCAAGAGGTCACTGCAATCCATCGGATGATGTACGGCCTGTTCCACGATAAAATCAGTTTTGGCGGTTCCACATAGATGCAGCGGATCGGTGAAACTGACCGTACAAGGCTTGCCGATCTTCGCGGTCACCCGCAGCGTAACCGGAATGGCCAGGGTCTCATGCTCACTTTTGTACGTACTGCCCGCCTGCTGTAGCAGTTGATTTTCCCGGTTCTTGTAAACCAGATCGCCTACGTTGGCTGTCCCGGTAAAGTGAAAGCCGACTATTTCGCCCGGCTCGGCTTGCTGAACCTCCTGCCAGCCATGGTGACTGTTTTTCAGTAACGCTTTAATCGTGCCGCCGGAGCGCCCGTTACCGCTCTGCCAAATCTCATAGCCATCTCCGACCGCACATGGCTCGGATAGCTCAACCCAGATTACACCCTTGGAGACCTGCTTGACCCTGCCCAGTAATCTCCCTCGGTTACTGGGCTTTTGGTAGCTGATCAAGTCGCGCCCCGGATTGGTGTAGAGGTAACCGGAGGTGAAATCACGGTTAAATACTTGCTCCACTTCTTTGTGAACCCGCGTAAAATCGACACCGCCAGGCCGCTTGAGATTATCCAGCGCTAATCGGTAAGCTTTAACAACCGTAGCGACATACTCCGGCCTTTTCAGTCGGCCTTCGATCTTTAAAGATTTTACCCCGGTCTTAACCAAATCGGCTAAGTGCTTGAGGGTATTCAGATCCTTGGGGCTCAGCAGATAAGGACCGCCAACCTCTCCTGCTTCAACCTTTCCCTCCCGGTTGACCAGCGAATATTCCAGGCGACAGGGTTGGGCACACCGACCGCGATTGCCGCTCCGGCCGCCAATCATGCTGCTTAACAAGCAATTCCCGGAATATGAAAAACATAAGGCGCCATGTACAAAGACCTCGCAGTCAAGCGGGCTGCCCTTGACAACCGCAGCGATTTCGTCCAGTGATAATTCTCTGGCCAAAACCACTCTGGTAAAGCCCAACTCCGCGAGAAACGCCGCTCCAGCCGTATTGTGAATGCTCATCTGCGTGCTGGCATGCAAGGGGATCTCGGGCAATAAAAGCCGCAGATTCGCGGCCAAGCCTAAATCTTGAACAATTAAGGCGTCCACACCAATCTCACCCAAGGACTCAGCCAATCTGATCGCCTCGGGCATCTCCGCGCCGCTAATCAAAGTATTAACAGCAACATAAATTCGACAGCCACGGGAATGAGCATAAGAAACAGCCTCTGATAGCTGCTCAAGCGAAAAGTTTTCCGCCTCTTGGCGGGCGCTGAATTGGGTGGTGCCTAAATAGACGGCATCGGCTCCATTTTGCACCGCGGCGACAAATGAGTGCCAGTCTCCGGCCGGAGCCAATAATTCAGGTAATGTATCCATATGAGTAAATTATAGCAAAGTTACCGCCATGGCGTCCAGAACCGGCGACGCCCGACTGGTTCCTGGGTGGTCAGTACACCGGCAGCCAGAACGGAATCACCTAATAAAACCTCGACTGTGCCGACCTCCTCACCGGACCAGAACGGAGCAACCAGATATTCGGGGGCACAGATCCGTACTTGAATCTGGTCCCACATCTTCTCCGGCACCACTACGGCCAGATCGCTGCGCAGCACCAAGCCGACCTCTTTTTTGGCGCCGCCGCGCACCTCTACTTGCGAGACCACCGCTCCCGCCGGATAAACCAGGCGCGGGCGAAAATGGGTAAAACCGTATTCCAGAAGCTTAGCCGCATCCTGCCAGCGGTTATCGGAGTGTAAGACTACCGCGATCAACTGAAAGCCATCGCGCGTTGCCGAAGCCACCAGGCAATTACCGGCCGCACTGGTCGTTCCGGTCTTCACCCCGTCAGCGCCGCCAAAATACCACAGCAAGCGATTCGTATTGGCCAGGCTACGGCTCCAGTTATGTTCACCCCAGGGGATCTGTTCATATTTTGTCCGAACCATCTCTTGAAAAACCGGAATCTGCAAGCCGCGGCGCGCCATTAAGGCAAGATCGTAAGCTGATGAGTAATGTGGACGGGTCTTCTCCGGCAAGCCGTGGGGATTGGAAAAGACGGTGTTCATCGCCCCTAGCTCCTGGGCTCGTTGATTCATCAACCGGCAAAAAGCCTCCACGCCGCCGGAAATATGGTAAGCGATGGCCACCGCCGCGTCATTGCCTGACTTAAGCAACAAACCATAAAGCAGGTCGCGGAGGGTCAGCTTTTCACCGGCCTCCAACCAGATCTGCGAACCCCCTACCCGGGTCGCTTCGCGGGGAATCTCTACAACTGCATTCAAATCTCCATGTTCCAAGGCAACGATCGCGGTCAATATTTTGGTTGTGCTAGCAGGAGGCCTTCTCACATGCTCATTCTTACCGAACAGAATAGCTCCGGTTCGCGCCTCCATCAGCACGGCTGCGTCGGCCGAAACCGATATCGGTGGGGCAAAGCCGGTTAACGAAGGAAGCGGTGAAACTAACACATTGGAGGTAGCGCCCTGGCCGGTCACCGGTTGAGCAGGCTCGCCTCCCAACAGAACGGCCATCATGACGACTGTCCCGAAAAGAGCGCTGAGCAGCAAAGAATTGCGCAAGCGAAAATGCCAAAACACCCGGAATCCTCCTTGTGCAAACACAATAATTCTTATGGAGGATTCCCGGCTGATAGAACCTAACGGTTTAGCCGCTGCAGCAGGGACTGATAGTCCAAGCAGTTTAGAATCTGGTGCGACTCCGCCCAGGCCCGGCGCGCCACCCCGACCCCGAAATCCATGTACGCCAGTTGCTCGCTATGATGGGCATCGGTATTAATAACAATGGTTGCCCCTTTCTGCAGCGCTTTCCGCGCAGTTAAGTCGTTCAGATCGAGCCGGTCCGGGAAGGAATTGATCTCAAGGACCGTTCCAGTCTCCACCGCTAAATCGATGATCCGCTCGATATCAACCGCATAACCGTCCCGGCGGTTTAAGAGTCGGCCGGTTGGATGGGCTAGAATATCGACATGTGGATTGCGCATGGCCATTTCGATCCTGGCCATGATTTGCTCTTGCGACTGCCGAAAGCCGCTATGGATCGAAGCAACCACCACGTCGATCTGGGCGAGGACCTCATCCGGAAAGTCCAGACGGTCGGCGAGAATATCGACCTCGATCCCGGTCAAAATCTTGAGGCCGAGATCGCCTTGCCGGTTTAACTCTCTGATCTCCCGGTGCTGCGCTTGTAACCGTTCCCAGTCCAGACCATGCGCTACTTTAAGGCTTTGTGAGTGGTCGCAAATGGCTATATACTCATAGCCGAGTTTGGCGGCAGCCCGCGCCATTTGCGCTATTGTAGCCGTTCCGTCACTCCAATTGCTGTGCATATGCAAGTCGCCACGGATCTGTGCGCGGGTGACGAGCTTCGGGAGGGTGCCCGCCTGGGCTGCTTCGATTTCCCCGCGGTCCTCACGCAGTTCCGGCTCGATGAAAGGAAGCCCCAACCGCGCATAGAGTTCAGCCTCGGTCTCCACGGTGGTTACCGAGCCATCAACCAAGTTCTCCAGCCCATACTCGCTGAGGCGGAATCCAGCTGCCTTAGCCAGTTGCCGCAACCTGATATTATGAGCCTTCGACCCGGTAAAATGCAGCCAGGCCGAGGCGAACTGTTCGGCGGTCACCAAGCGCAGATCTACCTGGAAACCGCTGCGATGAATGGCACTCAGTTTAGTCGGGCCATCGGCGATTATCTCGACAGATTCGGGAAACGATTTAAAAAACTCTCCAACCTTGTGTGGCTCAGCGGTAGCTGCCACCAGGTCAAGATCGCCAATGGTTTCAACTCGGCGGCGCAAACTGCCCGCGATCTCCACCGCGCTAACCAGCGGATGCCTGGCTAAGCGCTCCCTCAGGATCGCGGCCTGCTCCGAGGCCATATTTAGTAGCATCCGGCCGGAGCTCTCCGAATTGGCAATTCTGGCGATACCGGCCAAGATAGCATCCTCCACTTTCACGCCCAGCCCTTTCAAACGCCGGATCCTCCGTTCTTTAGCCGCCTGTTCCAACTCGGCGAGCGAAGTGATGCCCAATTCGGCATATAGCTGCCCGACCCGGCGAGGACCGAGACCGGGCACGGTCAGAATGGAAAAAAGCCCAGCTGGAAGCTCGGCTTTGAGCTGCTGGGCTAAACTAATTGTCCCGGTTTCCAGATATTCGCCAATCTGCTGGGCGATCGATTTGCCGATCCCGTCAATTTCGGTTAAGCGCCCTTCCCGATATAGTTCGGCCAGATCATCGGTCAGGCTCTCAATGCGGCGGGCAGCGATCCGGTAGGCTCGACTCTTAAACGGACTCTCTCCGGTTAAATCGAGCAAATCCGCGAGCTCCTGTAAGGCCCAGGCAACATGATAGTTTTCCACCGCTACACCTCTTCGGTTACCGTAATCAGAACATGCTCCTCTTGAAGCCACCAGCCCTCCGGAGTGACGTATAAGCGGGGCCACTCCTCCGGCCAGACTGGATCGAGAATCCGGTAGATTGCAGGCAGCGTGCCCAAGAATGATTGGGCCAGACCGGATTCGGCGATCGACTCGGCCGATCCCTGGATCGGCAAGGAAGTCATGACCACGAGCAAAATCAGGATGAGGATCACCGCTTTAGCGGCGCCGACCACCGCTCCCCCCACCTTGTCAAATAGTGAAAGCGGGGTTAAGCTGCCTAATTTGCTCCAGAGAAAGTTGATCACTGAAGCCACTATCGCTACCCCGATGGCGATCGCTACAAAGCCGAGCAATCCACTGAGCGCCGGATCCCAGCCGAAGCCGGCCGTAATCTGCTCTCCGACGAGGCTGCCATAACGCCCGGCCAGGATCAGCGTCAGCACTACCGCGCTAATATCCACCACTTCCCTGACGATTCCGCGGGTGAGCCCTTTGAGCAAGAAGTAGCCCAAGATTATACTGATTACGACATCAAGCCAGTTCATTTGCGATGCCCCCTATACCCACTAGGTTTAGCTTGGCTTCGGGGAAAATCCTGCTACCCACGGAGTTGAGCGGCAAATCTCTGCTCCAGTCCGTCCGCAACACGCCCGAGAAGCGCACTAATCTCCTCTTCGGTTAGGGTTCGCTCCGGGTGCCGCAGCAAGAGGCTAAACGCTAAGCTCTTTTTCCCTGCTCCGACTTGCGCACCCTCATATTGATCAAAAACCTCCACCGATTCCAAAAACTCACCGGCCAACTCCCGGATGGCTTCCTTCACCTCAGCCGATGGCACAGCCTTATCCAACACGAGCGCGAGATCCTTGCGGGAGGCCGGATACTTCGGCAACTTCTGGAAAGTTACCTTGGCCGGCGCATAATTGAGCAAAGTCTCCAGATTAAGCTCGCCAATGACAACTGGCCCGGTAAAGCCATACTCTTTAACATATTTAGGATGCAACTCCCCGAAAGAACCAATACAAGCCCCGCTCCACAAGATCCGGGCATTACGCCACGGATGGTAGGGAGCAACTTCACCGCCCGGCTGATACCGTACATCGTTCACACCCAGGGCTTCCAGGACGACTTCAATCACCCCTTTGAGATCGTAAAAATCACATGGCCTGGGCGTAGTATGCCAAGCCTGAGCGACGGCATTGCCCATCATACCCACAGCGAGGACTCTCTCTTCGGTGGGCAGCCCTTCCGGATTGGCGAGATAGATGCGACCAATCTCGAAAAGGGCCAAATCTTTATGTCCACGGTTCAGATTAAAGATCAACGTATCGACAAGCGAAGGCAGCATCGAGGTCCGCATAAACCGCAGCTGATCATTGAGGGGAACCACGAGATCCAATTTCCGTTCCAGACGCTCCGCTAAACCTAAGCGCTCATAACTAAGCTCATTAGCTAGGCTGTAGGTCACTATTTCGGAGAAACCGGCGCTGACCATGGTGCTGCGAACCTTTTCCACTCGCTGTTGGGCAGGCGTCAAAAGGCCCACTACCTCCGGAGCCGCCGGCAGGGTTGATGGGATCGTATCATATCCGTACAACCTGGCGATCTCTTCGATCAAATCAGCGGGCACCGAAATGTCACGCCGATAGGAGGGAACGAAAACGCGCCAGCTTTCCTCACCCAACTGCTCCAGCTCAAACTCGGGCAACCGGCCGAGCAGCTCGCAAACCTCTGCGGCAGCGAGCTCGGTGCCCAACAAACCGTTCACTTGCTGTAAACTAAGTTCCAGGACGACCGGCTGTTCCGGATGCGGATAAACATCAATCTCTCCCGCTAACGCGGTTGCTCCACATAACTCTACCATTAACTGAGCGGCACGGTTCAGCGCCACTGCAGTATTCTCCGGATTAAGACCTCTTTCGAACCGGGCCGAGGCCTCAGAGCGCAACCCGAGACTGCGGCTGGTCCGTCTGATGCTGACCTGATCAAACCAGGCAGCCTCCAGGGCGATCGTAGTCGTCTGCTCATCAACCTCGCTATTGGCACCGCCCATCACGCCGGCAATACAAACCGGCCGGGCTGCATCGGCAATCACCAACATCGACTCTGAGAGCACCCGTTCAGTTTCGTCGAGAGTGACTATTTTTTCTCCCGGTTTGGCACGACGAATAACCAGCTTGCGACCTATGAGCTTATCATAATCAAAGGCATGCAACGGTTGATTTTGTTCAAGCAAGACAAAGTTTGTAATGTCCACAACATTGTTGATCGGACGCATTCCGGCACTGAGCAAATACCGTTTCAGCCAAAGCGGAGAGGGACCAACCTTAACCCCGGTAATCACTTTGGCCATATAGCGTGGGCAGAGATCCTGGTCTACCACTTCGACCTGCAGTTTTTCCGTAGTGTGGGTCGCGGCCTCCGGATAGGTAATGGTCGGGTAACGCACCTCGGTTGCCAATATCGCCGCCACTTCCCGGGCGATGCCTAACATTGAATGGCAATCCGGCCGGTTGGCGGTCAGGTCCATCTCGAAAACCACATCTCTGAGTCCGAGATACTCCACAATATCCTGGCCCAGCGGTGCATCCGCGGGCAAAATCATGACCCCGTCCGATTCGGCGGCTAGTCCAAGTTCCTCCTCCGAGCAGAGCATACCCTGGGAGTTAATGCCGCCGATCACCGTTTCAACGATCTGCACTCCACCCGGCAAGGTTGCTCCCGGTAAAGCTACCGGTACTTTGGCTCCGACTGCGATGTTCGGCGCTCCACTGACCACGGTCAAGACCTTACCGGCGCCGACCTCCACCCGGGCCACCCGTAACTTATCTGTTTCCGGAACCGAGGCCACCTCGGTAATCCGGCCAACCACCACTTTAGTGATCTCCTCGCCCAAGCGCTCGATACCTTCTACAGCCAAACCGGCCATGGTTAAGCGTTCGGCCAGCTCTTCTACCGGCACATTTATATCCACATATTGGCGCAGCCAATTCAGGGAAACACGCATCTTTTCGTACCTCCTGTACCCTTGATACCTACTCGGTCCTAAACTGTTTCAGAAAACTCCAATTGTTCTCGTACAGATGACGGATATCATCAATCCCGTATTTCAATAAGGCGATCCGGTCAACCCCTAAACCAAAGGCGAAACCCGAATAAACCGTCGGATCATATCCGGACATCTCCAAAACCCGGGGATGAACCGAACCGGCGCCCAGAATCTCGAGCCAGCCGGTCTGCGAACATAAGCGGCAACCTGCGCCGTTACATACGATACAGGAAACATCAACCTCGGCACTGGGTTCGGTAAACGGGAAAAAGCTCGGGCGGAAACGCACCTGACGATCCTTGCCAAACATCTTCTGGACAAACAGCACCAAAGTGCCCTTTAAATCGGCAAAAGTAATCCCACGGTCAACGACCAGACCCTCAACTTGGTTAAAGACGGGCGAATGCGAGGCATCGAGGGCATCGCGCCGATAAACCCGGCCCGGAGCAATAATTTTAATTGGCACTTGCGGCTGCATGCGCTCCATCGTCCGCACCTGTACCGGCGAAGTATGCGTCCGGAGCAAGGTATTACCGGCGGTATAAAGAGTGTCCCACATATCCCTGGCCGGATGCTCTGCCGGAATATTCAAAGCTTCGAAGTTATAATAATCCGTTTCAACTTCAGGCCCCTCGGCAACCTCATAACCCATGCCCAGGAAGATCTCCTGGATCTCGCGCAAGACGATAGTTAACGGATGAAAAGTGCCGATTTGCGGCCGGCGTCCCGGCAGGGTAATGTCGATCTTTTCTTTGGCCAACCGGGCAGCCTGTTCTTGCTCGGCGAGAACCGCTCCCTTATCGGCCAGGGCTTGTTCTAAATCCGCACGCAGGCTGTTGACCGCCTGACCGATCACCGGTCGCTGCTGGGGGTCCACCTGACCTAGACCGCGCAAGAGCGCGGTTAGTTCGCCTTTTTTTCCTAAATACTGGACCCGAACTTTATCGAGTCGTTCTTGACTGTCGGCCTCGGCTATGGCGGCCATAGCTTCTTCGCGCAGCTGTGAAATCTTGCTTAACACAGATTGTCCCTCCCTGAGCTGTTTATAAAAAAGCCAGGCAATCGTCTAGGGACGAAAGCCTGGCTCCCGCGGTACCACCCTAATAGGCTATGAGCAATAGCCCACTCTGGTTAATCCACCGATTACGGGGTGGGGCCGGACCGGCCTACTGCTATTTCAACCGGCCAACTCCGGAACGAAACTTCGGCCTTCTACGACAGACGGGGCTTGCAGTCACCGGCACCCGTTCCCTGAGCTGCCGTGCTCAGAAGGCTTACTCTTTCCTTCATCGTTATTAGTTGATCTGGGGCAAGCCCAGATCTGCTAAGTTTTCGTAAATCTAAACTGATTAATGAACTTGCTGATACTCAGCTTGTTCCGACTCATCAACGATCATGCGATAGAATAGGTACAAGGCAATGGACCCGGAGGCTTCGAAGAGGCTCCAAATTAAGTCAGGAGTAGACAAATGACCACACCCCTTCTGGCATTTTACTCGACTGACTAACTAAACTAACTAAACTGAATCAATTATATCACAAGGGGTTCGGTGGTGACAACTAAGTCAAAGGTGGGCGCGAACGGTCTGAAAAATGGCTAAAGCCGTTGCCACAGCCGCATTCAGCGATTCTGCTTGCCCAATTGTTGGAATATAAAAACTCCTGCCGCATATTTTTTCCACCTCCGGGCTGACCCCTTGGGCTTCATTGCCGATCACCAAGATGCAGCCCTCGGCAGTATCAACCTCCAGCAAAGAACGTTCACCATGCGGGCTGGTAACAATCACCGGTAAATCCGCCGGCGCCGACCGGAGAAATGCGATCAGGTCTACATCGCTGAGGATCGGGACACGACCAAGCTCGCCCATACTCGCTCGGACCACTTTCGGGTTGTACAAATCCACACAGCCCCGCCCGAGAACCAGAGCATACCCAAAAGCGCTGCAGGTGCGGATGATCGTGCCGAGGTTTCCCGGATCTTGGAGCCGATCCAGACATAATACATAAGATTTGCCTTTAGGTCCGGTGTGCCAAAGCCGAGCTGCAGATTGCTCAGGAATCCGAAAGGCGGCGATCACTCCCTGCGGATTGACCGTCTCCGCCAACTTATTAAACAGCGTTTCGGCGAAGACATATTGCTGCTCCGGAGTCAGAAGCTCTGCTAAGTGCCGGCCTTGTGGTGATGAGATAAAACTATCCGCGTAAACGACAATTTCCGGGGTCAGTCCGGCAGCGCTGAGGTCGCGCACCAACCGATAACCCTCAGCGACAAATAAACCGGTTG
>JAAYHC010000048.1 GCA_012735535.1 Bacillota bacterium | reverse complement strand
ATGTATAGCCAGGTCAAAGGTATTACCGATGGGTTCAAGCATTTAAGCGAAATCGGCATCAGTACGAGTCTGGCTGTTTACGGTTCGGACAACAAGCTGATCATCAGCCAAGACTACTTGAGCGGTAAACTTACCATCAAGGAAGACGAGTTGCGCACTGCCATCGAAGCCAACCCGGACAAGGTTATGGATCTGTTCACCAAATCCAGCGAAGTCTGGGAAGAGAAAGGCGTAGCAGCGCGGGTCTACGAAACGCTCGGCAATGCCATTAAACGGCTCACGGATATTGCCGGCACTTCGGCCAGCTTGGTCGATAACAGCTTTGTCAGTAAACAAATTCGCACGCTGAACGAGCAGATCGAGCTTGAAGAAAGACGCTTGCAGATGGTCGAAGATCGCTATTGGCGGCAGTTTACCGCGTTAGAGAAAGCGATCAACCAGCTGAACGCCCAATCGGCCTGGTTAATGAGCCAGTTTAACATGGTGATGGGCGGTCGCTAGAATGAACTTAGAGGATATTCTGACGCAAAAACACGCGCTGCTCTCGGAGATGGTTGAGCTCACCAAGGATCTCTTCGCGCTTGCCGATGGTGAGCTCGGCGAGGAGGACTTGGACTCGCTTGTCGCCACTATCGGGCGGCGTGGTGAGCTGATGAGCCAAGTCGAGAAGCTCGATCAGGCCGCGTCAGCTTGCGAGCCCGGCGACTGCGTGCAGTGTGCTGAGATTCTCGTGGCCATCGGTGAAACCCTGAAAGAGCTCAACGCCCAGCAAGATCAGCTTGTCGCGCAGTTGAGCGCGAGACTGGCAGCAGTTACAAATGATTACGATAAGGTCAAGGCCGCGCGGCGGGGCCTCAAAGGCTACTACAATCAACAGGTCGCTACGACCCCGAGCTTTATCGATAAAAAACGGTAGTGTGTGAAAGGAGCCTTCTTCAGATGGCTGTCAATCCCCAACAACGATACTTGGAAATCCAAATCCAAACTGCGACCCCGGAGAAACTGGTTACCATGCTCTATGACGGAGCCATTCGCTTCATGTCCCAAGCCAAGCTCCACATCCAGAACGCCGATTTCGAGCAGGCTAATAACAGTCTGATCCGGGCTCAAGATATCTTTACGGAACTCAGAGCTACACTCAATATGGATGCCGGTGAAATCGCGGCTAATTTGGATGCCCTGTACGAGTTCATGATTAACACACTGGTTGAAGCTAATATTAAGAAAGACCAGTCCAAAATCGATGATGTTATCGGCTTGGTTACCGACTTGCGCGACACTTGGAACCAGGCTACCTCCGGTTTTGTCCGGCAAGACAGTCCAAGCGGCGATCGCTTGAGTATTGTTGAGGCGGGCAGATAAAATGTCGACGGCAACACATTTGGCCGAATTGACTGCAATTTACGAAGAAGAATTAGCTCGGTACACCGATTTTCTGCGCTCCGCCCGGCAATTAACCGAAACCCTCAAGGCCAACGCAGCGGAAGCGCAGCTTTCGGAGTTGTTCACCGAGCAAAGCGAGCTGATTGCGAAAATCAACAACCTCGACCGCGCTGCGCGGGAGCTAAAGAATAAATTAGCTGCCGAGCTCGGTGTGGACGAGGTTTCTGTTTCGGTCGTCTCCGGTTTGCCCGGAGCGGTCGAATTCGAAACGGTCCTGCAAAAACTCGCGGCGCTCTTGCTCGAGCTGCAAACTGTCGAGCAGGAGAATACCGCCCTGCTCGAAGCGCGTTTGAAGAACTTGGTGCAAAAGCGCCAAGTCCCTCCTCCGAAACGCTCAATTCGTCTCGCCTATCGCAAAAGGTCGGAATCCGACGACTCCGCAATTGATAAAAAACGGTAATCTTTTTTTCTCCTTTCGCTGTAAAAATACCCTGAATACCCCTTGCGAGATTATACAGATAAACGTATAATTATAAACAGCGTTTCTACAATCGTACCAGTTTTAGGAGGATCTCGATGCAGAAGTTTTTTATTCCAGGGTCTGTGGTAGTATTGCTCTTTTTTATGGCTGCCCTCGGGGTAGGGGCGAGTCAAACTCCCGTATTAAGATTTGCGGCTGACTGCGCTTTTCCGCCATTTGAGATGATCGATGAGGTTACCAACCAACCTGTCGGGTTTGATGTGGACTTGGCGCTGGCGATCGGCGAAGAGCTCGGGATGCAGGTTGAGTTTATCAATGTCGCGTGGGATGGCCTGATTCCCGGCTTGTTGAATAAGAACTTTGATATTATCGCTTCCGGAATGACCATTACCGAAGAGCGTAAATTAGCGGTGAACTTCTCCGACCCCTACTTCACCGCCACCCAGGTCATCCTGGTGCCGGTTAACAATACCTCGATCAAGGGGCCGGAGGATCTCAAAGGGCAGACCGTCACGGTGCAGATCGGCACTACCGGCGATTTTATCGCTTCCGACCTCAAGGGCCTCAAGAAGGTTGCCCGCTTTAATTTAGTGCCGGAGGCGATCCAAGAGGTCTTGAACGGTAATGCGGCCGCCTGTATTGTCGATGACAACGTAGCCAAGCGGTATATGGCCGAGCACCCGGGAACCGTGAAGGTTGTCGCGGGTGACTTCTTCCCAACCGAGTATTATGGTCTCGCCTTACGTAAGACCGACAAAGAATTGCTGGCCAAGGTTAACCAGGCTCTGGCTGCGCTCAAAGCCAACGGAAAATACGCCCAAATTTACAATAAATACTTTTAGGAGGAAGAGCAATGAAGAAACTTGGGATCATTCTGGTTGTGTTGTCACTAGTCTTTGGTTTGTCCCTGGCAGCCGGTGCTGCACAAGTGGTCAAGGTTGGCACCAATGCTGCTTTCCCGCCCTTTGAGTATGTCGATGAGAACACCCGCGAATACACCGGTTTCGACATCGATTTAATCAAAGCGATCGGTAAACAGGCAGGTTTTGAGGTTCAGATTATTGACGTGGCTTGGGAAGGGATCATCCCTGGACTTTTGGCTGGCAACTATGATATCATCGCTTCCGCGATGACCATTACCGAGGAGCGCAAGCAGTCGGTCAATTTCTCCGATCCGTATTTCAACGCTGAACAGGTAATCTTGGTCCCGGCTAGCGACAACACCACCCGCAGCCCGGAAGATCTGCGTGGTAAAGCGGTCGCGGTCCAGCTCGGCACGACCGGTGATTTTGTCGCCTCCGACCTACCTGGTTTGCGGAAGGTTGCTCGTTTTGCCGAGGTTACCGATGCGATTCAAGAGATGTTAAACGGCAACGTGGCCGCCGTTATCTGCGACAACTTTGTGGCCATCGAGTATATGCAGGCTAATCCGCACCGGGCGAAAGTTGTTCCTGGCAGCTTCTTCGATCCGGAGTACTATGGCTTTGCGATTCACAAACGCAACACCGAGCTGCTGAAGAAAGTCAATGCTGCTTTGGCCGAACTCAAAGCCAACGGCACCTACGATCAGATCTACAACAAGTGGTTTGGCACAAAGTAAGTGAATTGGAGGAGACAAGGTGGACTTTCGTTGGGACCTGGTTTTCAGGTCATTCCCGGTCCTGTTGGAGGGCGCCTGGGTTACGATTAAGCTGACCACCATCGCCGTTGCGATCGGTTTAGTTATCGGGACCTTTGTGGGGATGGCCCGGACGAGCAAGAATAAACTTCTCTATGGCATAGCCTCGGTTTATGTTGACTTCATCCGAGGCACCCCACTGTTGGTCCAGATCTTCCTGGTCTACATGGGCTTGCCACAAGTCTTGGGGTTTCCGATTCCGGTGTGGATCGCGGCGATTAGCGCCCTCGGGATCAACAGCGGGGCCTACGTAGCGGAAATCGTGCGCGCGGGGATTCAATCCATTGACCGCGGCCAGGTCGAAGCGGCGCGGTCTTTAGGCATGACTCACCGGCAGACGATGCGCTACATCATCTTGCCCCAAGCTTTTAAGCGCATTATTCCCCCGCTGGGCAATGAGTTCATCGCGATGCTCAAAGACTCTTCGCTGGTAGCGGTCATCTCGCTCGAGGAGCTGATGCGCAAGGGTCAGATTATCCAGACGCGAACCTTCCGGCCGTTCGAAATCTATTTGGCCGTCGCCTTCATTTACTTGATTATGACCCTGAGCATCTCCCGGCTGGTTGCCTGGACTGAAAGGCGGTTGAAGACCGAATGATCACCGTAAAAGACTTGCACAAAAAATTCGGCGACCTCCATGTGCTAAAAGGGGTCAACAACCACATCGAGCAGGGAGAAGTCGTTGTTGTCATCGGACCCAGCGGTTCCGGGAAGAGTACCTTTTTACGTTGTTTGAACCTACTCGAAGAGCCGACCTCGGGCGAGGTTTGGATCGATGGGGTCCAGGTCAACCGCCCCGGCGTGGACATCAACAAGGTGCGTGAAGAGGTGGGGATGGT
>JAAYHC010000047.1 GCA_012735535.1 Bacillota bacterium | reverse complement strand
TACGCAAGGATCTTGGTGATTGCCCCGGCGCCAACGGTCCGGCCGCCCTCGCGAATCGCGAAGCGCAAACCTTCCTCCATCGCAATCGGAGTGATCAACTCTACCTGCATCTCGATGTTGTCGCCAGGCATGACCATCTCAACGCCCTCCGGCAGCGTAATCGTGCCGGTAACGTCCGTCGTCCGGAAGTAGAACTGCGGACGATAGCCAGGGAAGAACGGAGTATGACGTCCGCCTTCTTCCTTGCTCAATACGTATACCTGGGCCAAAAACTTCGTGTGCGGTGTGATCGAACCCGGTTTGGCCAACACTTGGCCACGCTCGATCTCATCACGGTCAACACCGCGCAGCAGACAACCAATGTTATCCCCGGCCTCAGCCTGATCAAGCAGCTTCCGGAACATCTCAACTCCGGTTACAACCGTCTTGCGCGTCTCGTTGCTCAAACCAACGATCTCTACCTCGTCGCCAACCTTGACCGTACCACGCTCTACACGACCGGTAGCCACCGTACCACGACCGGTAATCGTAAACACGTCCTCAACCGGCATCAAGAACGGCTTGTCTTTCGCCCGCTCCGGTGTCGGAATGTAGGAGTCAACTGCCGCCATTAATTCGTGGATCGCTTTGCAAGCTTCGCAGCCGGTGTCGCCGCAACCACATTCCAGCGCTTTCAGCGCCGAACCTTTAATCACCGGAATCTCATCGCCTGGAAACTCATAGCTCGACAAGAGCTCACGAATCTCCATCTCTACAAGCTCCAAGAGCTCCGGATCATCAACCTGGTCGACCTTGTTCATGAAGACAACGATGTTCGGAACGCCAACCTGACGGGCCAACAAAATATGCTCACGGGTCTGCGGCATCGGACCGTCAGCCGCGCTAACAACCAGAATAGCGCCGTCCATCTGCGCAGCACCGGTGATCATGTTCTTCACATAGTCGGCGTGACCTGGACAGTCAACGTGCGCATAGTGACGCGCATCGGTCTCATACTCAACGTGTGAGGTGTTGATTGTAATACCGCGCTCCCTCTCCTCCGGAGCATTGTCAATCTCGTCGTAACGCTTGAAGGCAGCCTTACCACTCTTGGACAGCATCATCGTAATCGCTGCCGTCAACGTGGTCTTACCATGGTCGACGTGACCAATAGTACCGATATTTACGTGCGGTTTTGTACGTTCAAATTTCTGTTTCGCCACTTTTGGTTCCCCCTTAAAGGATATTGTTAATTGGCCCGAAACACAGGCTTGGCCCCTACTTATGTAAGTAGGTTATGCCCACCTATCCGGAATCATACCGAATAGGAAAAACTCACGCGCTCTGTCAGCATGTGGCAGCTGTTAGTCCAAAAAAATACCCCGCCCTTAGCGGAGGATATATAAGATGGAGCCCACAGTCAGAATCGAACTGACGACCTCATCCTTACCATGGATGCGCTCTGCCGACTGAGCTATGTGGGCCCAAAAAACAAAAATAGCATATCGAAAGATCGATATTGTCATTTGGTTGCGGGGGAGGGACTCGAACCCTCGACCTTCAGATTATGAGCCTGACGAGCTGCCAACTGCTCCACCCCGCGATGTTTGGAGCGGGAAACGGGACTCGAACCCGCGACCCTCAGCTTGGAAGGCTGATGCTCTAGCCAACTGAGCTACTCCCGCTCGGTGTACCTAAATTATATGCACGCTTATGGTGCTTTATCAAGGTTAGAACTGGAGCTGGCGATGGGACTCGAACCCGCAACCTGCTGATTACAAGTCAGCTGCTCTACCAATTGAGCTACGCCAGCGCACCAGCAACAAATACATTAGCATAGAACCGCTTTTTTTGTCAAGAACTATTAATTAGCTGAGCTTCTCGTTGCGCTTTTGGATATACCGCTCCAGTTTACGTTTGACGCGTTGGAGGGCATTGTCGATGGACTTGACATGTCTGCCCAAATCATCGGCAATTTCCTGATAGGATTTACCTTCCAGGTAATACATCAGCACTTTCCACTCTAACTCTGAGAGAAACTCACCCATTTTGTTTTCAATGTCAATATAATTCTCTTGGTTGATAATAAGCTCCTCAGGATCGGTGACTTTGACCCCTGACAAGACATCCAATAGAGTCCGGTCGGATTCCTCATCATAAATCGGCTTATTTAGCGAAACATACGAATTTAACGGCATATGTTTTTGCCTGGTTGCCGTTTTGATCGCCGTAATAATTTGGCGCGTAATGCACAACTCGGCAAATGCCCTAAACGACGCCAATTTATCATGGCGAAAGTCCCGGATCGCCTTATAGAGGCCGATCATGCCCTCTTGGATAATATCCTCGCGATCGGCACCAATCAAAAAATACGAACGGGCTTTTGCCCGCACAAAATTTTTGTATTTGTTGATCAAATACTCGATTGCCGCATCATCCGAGCCGTCTCTGACCAGCGCTACGATCTCTTCATCAGGAAGGTCCTCAAACCTAGCGTAAATCTGCTTATGAGCCTGGCTTGCTCCCACCAATCACCGCCCCCAACTGCCCCAAAACTAGCTTATAATGCGCTTTTCGGACACACTCATTATACACTACCGGTGTTGGACAAGTCAAGTCACCGCAGCTTCACAGCCGAGAGCGCAGAACCTCATACATAAACAGCGCTCCGGCTACTCCGGCATTTAACGACTGGATTTTGCCGCGCATGGGTATCGATACCAAGAGGTCGCAGTGCTCTTTGACCAACCTTCTAAGCCCTTTGCCTTCAGCTCCGATCACCAAAGCCACCCGGCCGCTGAAATCAAGCCCGGAATAGAGATGGATAGGGGCCTCGGCATCAGCCCCATAGACCCAAAAACGGGCCTGTTTCAATTGGTCGAGCGCTCCGACAATATTCGGCACCTCGATAACCGGTACGTATTGGGCCGCCCCGGCCGAGGCCTTCTCGACCACGGCCGTGATCCCAACCCCGCGACGCTCCGGAATGATACACCCGGCGACCCCGGCCGCATCAGCAGTGCGCAAGAGAGATCCCAAATTACGGGGATCGGTGATCTCGTCCAAGACCAAGACGACCGCATCATCCCGGCCGTTAAGCTTCGCCAACCACTCTTTTAAGCTTAAAGTCCTGATCGGCTCGGCTTCGGCGATAATCCCCTGGTGCCCCTCCGTGTGTGCTCGCTGAACAAGCTCCTGTTTGGTCAACCGGATTATCGGCAGATTCTGGCGGGCCGCTGCGTCGAGGATGTCTTTGATCCCGGACTCTTTGACCTCTTTGGCCACAAAAATCCGTTTAACCCTGCGCGCCCGCAGGGCTTCACGGATCGGATTGCGTCCTTCTATCTGAATCACGCTTCTTCACCTGCTGCCATACTATCGATTATCTCCTTCAGCCATGGTTCCCGCTCCGTCACCAGTTCAACCATCCTCGCAACCAATTCCTTGATCTCGGCTTGGGCCCCGGGCACTAAGACCCGTTTGGTATATAGATCCAGCAGTGAACGGAAATTTACCGTGGTGACAAAATTAGTATCCGCCCCTCCCGGCAAAACGAACCGAGCATCTTCTTTCGGTATTCCTAAAGCCAGTAAGGCGTCATAAGCCTTCTGTACCTGCTGCAGATGATCGAGATACAACAGTTTGGCCTCCGGGTTAGCGGCGATGGTTGGGGGAACGACATGGCCAAACAGTCCGTTATTCTTGGCCGACCCCTCGGAAACATAGCGTTGCGACTGCACGGAGATGCTAACTCCGATCCGGTGGCGGGTATATTGAGCCAGTAAGGTGCGGGAAACCCCGGAAACGGCAAAGGTCACGCAAGCATGTTCGGCCACGCTTAAGTGCTTGGCGAGAAAAATCCGCTTCACCAAGCGGAACATCTCCTCCGGTGTCGGCTCCGAGGTCCAGAGCTGACTAGGCGTGGAGGCGCTGTAGCAAGTCCGTGCCGCAGTCCAAATCACTTTGAGCGGATTCTCAGTCATCGTTAAGATCTGCACATCCATTGTGTTCATTCCCCCTCAGCCCTATATCAAGCAGCTCGGCCGCTCGCGCCAGATCACCTTGGAGAAAGAGCAGCCCAAATAATGCTTCTAATCCGGTGCTATAGCGGTACTCATGCACCGAACCGGAGCGCGGACCGTGTCGCACCGAAATATTACGCCCTTTTTTGACAATCTCCCACTCGCTCTCGGTCAAATATGGCTGCAGGCGTCTAACCATACGGGCCTGGGCTTCGGCGTTGACAACTGCGGTGGTTCGCTTGTGCAATTCCCCTGCTTTACATGGGCAATTAAGTACAAAATACTGCCGAACCAACAGTTCGAAGACGGCATCGCCCAGGTAGGCCCAGACCTCCGGTGACAGATGCTGGTAATCGGTCATCGCTTCAACTCCCAGGTTGCTCCGGACGGGGTATCCTTAACTTCCACACCGATCTGACCGAGCCGATCCCGGATGTGATCGGCCAGCGCCCAGTTCTTCGCGGCCCGAGCTTCCGCCCGTAGTTCAAGTAATAACTCAACCAAGTCCGCTACCAGCCCGGGATCAGACTCGTCAACAGTCCCGCCCTGCGGGAAGATCCCGAGGATCTGACCATAAACCGTTAACAGCCCTTGGCAATCGGCAAAAGCGGCGAGCCACACAGCGGTCCGGTAATTATTATTGCCCTGTAAAGCCTGGTTCAGGTGAGGATTAACTGCGCGCACCAGCTCATAGAGTGCCGAGATAGCTAAAGCGGTATTAAAATCATCATCCATCGCAGCAACGAATTTCTCGCGACATTCGGCACAGGCCTGGCGCACTGCGACCACTTCCGGAGTCTCCTCGCCCTCTCCGCTCGCCGCCACCAGCACCACTTTATCGAGGCGATGTTTGGCGTTGACCAAACGCTCCCAGCCTTTGCTCGCCGCCGCCAGTTCCTCGGGTCCAAAGTTAAGCGGGCTCCGATAGTGCGTTGAAATCAAGAAAAAGCGGATGACCAGCGGGTCCCAGTGCTTAATAACCTCGCGCACCGCCGCGGTGTTTCCGACGGATTTGGACATCTTCTCCTGGTCGACCTGGACCATGCCGTTATGTACCCAGTAACGGGCAAATGGCGAACCGATGAACGCCTCGGACTGGGCCACCTCATTTTCATGATGGGGAAAAACCAGATCGAGTCCACCGCCGTGAATATCGAAACCTTCACCCAAGTATTTGAGGCTCATCACCGAACACTCGATGTGCCAACCAGGGCGTCCGGGACCCCAGGGACTCTCCCAGGCCGGTTCCCCGGGCTTGGCCGCCTTCCATAAGGCAAAATCCAGCGGATTTCGCTTGAGCGGGTTGATTTCCACCCGGCTTCCGGCCTCCATCTCCTCGGGACTGCGCCCGGAAAGCTTTCCGTATTCCGGAAAACTGGCCACATCGAAATAAACGTCGCCCCCGGCCTCATAAGCATGCCCTTTTTCAATGAGTGCGCTGACCACTTTGATAATCTCGGATATCTCCTCCGTCACCCGTGGATGCCGGTCCGCCGGACGCACGCCCAAGGCCTGCATCGCCTCGAAGTAATCGGCGATATACCGTTCAGCTATATCTCGGGCTGAGAGTCCTTCCTGATTGGCTTTGGCAATGATTTTATCATCGACATCGGTGAAGTTGGAAATCAAGGTGACTTCAAAGCCCTTGAACTCCAGGTAACGTTTGAAAACATCCCATAACACCGCCACCCGGGCGTGGCCGATATGCGTCTGGGCATACGGAGTAACCCCACAGACATAAATTCCGACCTTACCAGGTTCGCGCGGGGTAAATTCCTCTTTTTGCCTAGTCATAGTGTTGTATATTCTCACCGGTCACGACCTCCTTAGCATACTCAGGCCCTAAAGTAGTTGTTTCTTTAAGGCGCGCCAGTTCTTCCTCCAACTTTTGCACCTTATTTTCCAGATTGGTAATTGTCGTCAGCAGACACTTCATCATCGTCTCGGTTGGATCCGGCAGTTTGTCGTGGTCGAGATCGATACCTACACGTTTTCCGTGACTAACAACCACCCGCCCAGGCACACCGACGACCGTCGAATACGGCGGTACTTCTTTGAGAACCACCGCACCGGCACCGATCTTCGAGTGTTCCCCGACGGTAAAGCCGCCCAAGACCTTCGCCCCGGCCGAAATTACCACCCCATCGCGGATCGTGGGATGCCGCTTACCTTTTTCTTTGCCTGTACCGCCTAAGGTGGCACCCTGATAAATGGTGACGTTGTCGCCGATCTCCGCTGTCTCCCCAATCACCACACCCATGCCGTGGTCAATAAAGACGCCGCGGCCAATTTTCGCCGCCGGATGGATCTCAATCCCAGTTAAAAAGCGGTTGCAGTGGGAGATGATCCTGGCGATCAATTTGAGCCGGTGGCGATACAACCAGTGGGCGATACGATGCAAAATCAGAGCATGGAGGCCAGGATAACACAACAAGACCTCCAAGTAACTCCGGGCCGCCGGATCACGTTGAAAAACAGCTTGAATATCGGCTCGTAATGTCTTAAACATCACAACCGACCCCTTTCGTACATTAAAAAACTTCGCCTCGTAGTTGCCTACAGAGACGAAGTCCTCGCGTTTCCACTCTGTTTGGATCGGCCAACAACGGCCTGATCCCCCTCATGCGGTTTTAACGCTACCAAGCGGACAACCCTACTATCAAGTTCGGGCTGTCAACTCCAGGGTGCACTTCGGTCCAAGCATCTGGCCCATTGGCTCTCAGCCGCCGACCAATGGTCTCTGCCGCCAGTTCCAGCCGGCCTACTCTCCCTTTCATCGTCAATATCAATCTGACTATGTCAGTCAGGTTTAATTTGCTTTCATTATACCATGCCCGGTCACTCTGTCAACAGGTGGTCGGTGACATAATCCAGCCTGGCCAGGACTTTGTCGCGACCAAATAAGCTGATAACCTGGTACAACTCCGGCCCGGAAACCCGGCCGGTCAAAGCCACGCGCAAAGGTTTGAAGGCTTTGCCCAACCCCAGCCCCATAGCGCGGGGAACTTCCTTCATTGCCTCCCGGACCGCCTCCGGGTTAAAATCATCCCAAGTGGCGATACTATCCCGAAAACGTCGGAGAATCTCGCGTACACCTTCGTGCGCAAGGATCGCCAGCGCTTCACGATCGTAATCCGGTTGGGCTGTGAAAAAGAGCTCAACCGCCGCCGGTAGCTCGCTCAAACAAGAAATCCCTTCTCGACCGATATCTACGACCCGCTGCAGCCAGTCAAGGTCGACCGGTGCGCCTTCGGAAAGCAACCCAGCTTCCCGCAGATACGGTAAAGCCAGCTCTGTCAGGACGGTTAAATCAGCCTGTCGTAGGTAAACCCCGTTCATCCAGGCCGCTTTCTCCGGATCAAAGACGGCCGGGGAGCGACTAACCCGGGAGAGGTCAAAGAGGCGGATCAGCTCCTCCCGGTCGGCAATCTCCCGATCGTCCGGCAGGCTCCAACCTAAGGTTGCCAGATAGTTGAAGATCGCTTCCGGCAGATACCCTTTCTCTTTATACTCACGTAAAGAGGTGGCACCATGTCGTTTGGAGAGTTTAGACCGGTCCGGCCCCAAGAGCATGGATACATGGGCGAATTCCGGCGGCTCGGCCTCCAAAGCCCGATAGATCAAGATCTGGCGGGGGGTATTGGAGATATGTTCATCGGCCCGCACGATATGGGTAATCTTCATCGTCAAATCGTCGACGGTCACCGCAAAATTATAAAGCGGAACCCCATTCGATCTGACCAGGACAAAATCATCCAGATCATCGGTATTGAAGCTGATCTCGCCGCGGAGGAGGTCTTTCACGACCACCACCTCTCCCGGCGGAGTCTTAAACCGCAGTACCGGTTGTCTACCCTCGGCCTCTAAAGCCGCCCGCTCGGCTGCGGTCAGGTTCCGGCACCGCCCCGAATACCGCGGCGGCTCGCCTAAAGCGGCACTTCTTGCTCGGTCGGCTGCCAGCTCCTCAGGGGTACAATAACAGTAATAAGCCCAACCTCGCGCGAGAAGCAGTTCGGCATACTCCCGGTAAATCTGCATCCGCTCGGTCTGTCGATAAGGCCCGTAGGGTCCGCCAATATCGACTCCTTCGTCCCAGTCAAGCCCTAGCCATTTAAGGTCCTCTAAAATTAACCGCTCATACTCGGCAGTTGACCGCTCACGGTCTGTATCTTCGATTCTTAAGATGAACTCTCCGCCGTGATGGCGGACAAAAAGCCAAGTAAATAGCGCGGTATGTACATTTCCGATATGCAACAGCCCTGTTGGGCTGGGGGCAAAGCGCGCCCTGACCCGCTCCACCATAGTTCCATCTCCTTAAATAACACTATAACCCACGGCGATTTGCTCCGGTCCATCCGCTAAAGCATGGCCGAAGCGGCCGAAGATCACCACGGTGATTCTGCCGTCACCGCGAACCGCCGAAACCTTAAAACCCCCGCCGAGACCGGGATTAATCAAGGATAGCTGGAAAAACGCATCCCGGACCGCTTGGGAAACGGCAATCTTTTCCCGGGAATCCTCACTGATGACTTTGCGAGCGATCGCCGCCGCGATTGTGCTCTCCCGTAGTTTGGTCGCGAGTTTATCGGGGCCGGCCCCCACCTGAGTGATCGCTGCCCGGTAACCAAAATGTTTAGACCGGTCCAACCAATACCGCTCATCCTCCCGGTGTCTGGTCATCGCCAAGTTAATGGCGAGAGTCTCCATGCTCAACCGGACTTCATCCTCTTCCGCCAAGTAACCTCTGAGGATATCGCGGGCCGTCAGCAGCCCGACCACCCTGCCCTCGGAGTCGACTACCGGGACCCCGGCAATCTTATTTTCCACCAGCAATCTGCCGGCATCGCGAATAGTCTGATTCTCGTAAACCGAGACCACCACCGGTGTCATGATCGTCTCAACCTTCACGGAATGATCGGTTGCAGCGAGCACATCACTATCGGTGAGAATCCCCATTAATCTATCTTCACGGTCGACCACCAGAATCCGACCGAACTTGCTTTCGAGCATTAGATCCCGCGCCTCAGCCACGGTGGCATCGTAGTGAACTTTCGCGGGAAAAGTTTGCATCCATTCCTTTACTTCTCTAATTAACATCCACGCTCACTCCTCTTCTCGGCACGCCAGTAAACAGACCGCTTGCGCCGCCATGCCTTGCCCCGTACCGACGAAGCCCAAACCTTCGCTGGTAGTCGCTTTGACTCCGACTCCTTCCGGTGCGATCTGCAATCTGGCCGCAATATTGGCGCGCATTTGCTGAATATAGGGTGCTAATTTTGGTGCTTCGGCAATCACCACCGCATCAATGTTGACAACCTGATACCCGGCTGATCGCAACAGGCCGCCGACCCGCTCCAACAGTTCCAGGCTGGAGATATCCTTGTACTGCGGATCGGTATCCGGAAAGTGCTTGCCAATGTCCCCCAGCCCGGCCGCCCCCAACAGAGCATCCATAATCGCATGGACCAGTACATCGGCATCAGAATGACCAAGCAAGCCTTTGGTAAAGGGGACCACAACCCCGCCCAGGACTAAACGTCTGCCCTCAACCAGGCGATGAACATCATATCCTATTCCTACCCGCATCTCGGTTATCCTCCTTGAGAAAGGCCTCGGCCAGAAGCAAATCTTCCGGTGTGGTGATCTTGATATTCTTGTAAGAACCGGGAACAACCCGGACCGCATACCCCAGTCTTTCCACCAGCGCGGCATCATCGGTAGCCTCAAGCCCGATAGCACCTTGATGTGCTGCCAAGATGATCTCCCGTTTAAAGGCCTGGGGGGTCTGGACCGCCCAGAGCTTGTCCCGGAGCAAGGTCTCGCTGACCCATCCATTCTCCACAACCTTAATCGTATCTTTCACCGGCACAGCAGCGATCGCCGCCCCGTTCTCTTCGGCTGCAGCAATAACCTGGCGCACCAACCCCGGCTCGATCAGGGGTCTGGCCCCATCGTGAATGAGTACAACCTCACTCTCCGCTGAAAGAGCGGCCAAACCGTGATATACCGATTCCTGCCGAGTTCGGCCACCGGCCACCGCCCTGGTTTTACCGCGCCCATAAGCTTGTACCACAGTTTCCAAAGCGAAGGCAAGTTCATCGGACCTGACTACCAGCACAATCTCGGCCACCTCCGGCATCTCGGCAAAGATCCGGACAGTCCGGCCGACCACCGGAATACCGCCCAGCAGCAGAAACTGTTTATTGATCTCACTGCCCATCCGTTTGCCGTACCCGGCAGCAGGAATAATTACCGAAACAGCAATGGCTGATCCCCCCAGATACATGGGAAAGGCCCCTGAGGGGCCTATTAGGTGGCGTTAATACGAAGCTTTGGCGTCAACACCCTGGTCCGCCGCATTTTTCGGTTTGGCGAAGATCATTCGCCCCGCGGCCGTCTGCAAGACACTCGTCACCAAGACATCGATGGTGTCTCCGATATAGCGTCGACCGCCGTCAACGACAATCATCGTCCCATCATCAAGGTAAGCCACCCCTTGCCCGGCTTCCTTACCGTCTTTAATCACTTGCACCGCCATTTCTTCTCCGGGCAAGACTACCGGTTTGACCGCATTCGCCAACTCATTAATGTTCAGAACCTTGACCCCTTGCAACTCGCAGACTTTGTTCAGATTGTAATCGTTGGTCAAAACCTTACCGCGCAGATCCTTGGCCAGCTGGACAATGCGACTGTCAACCTCAGAAATCTCGGGGTAGTCTTTGTGCACGATGCGCACCTTAACCGGAAGCTCTTTCTGCATCCGGTTTAAGATATCCAAACCGCGCCGCCCGCGATTTCTTTTGAGTAAGTCCGCCGAGTCTGCAATATGCTGGATCTCCTCCAACACAAAGCCGGGTACAATCAAATCTCCTTCAATAAAACCGGACTGACAGATATCGAAGATCCGACCGTCAATAATCACACTGGTATCAAGAATTTTTGGTGCTAATCTTTCCTCTTGACTCCGCTCGCCGTCATCTTTGGCACGCTGATCAGTGAAGGACAACAGATTAAACAAATCCTCTTTTTTCTTGACCAGCAAAGCCATCCCCAGATAGCCACATAACAGACTGATGATCACCGGCAGAAAGTCACCAAGAATGGGGACATCCTCGGGAAAGGTCATCGTCAACAAGAAGGCTACCAAAAGCCCGCTAACGGCTCCGATCGTCCCGGCCACCACGTCCAAAAACGGCAGCTTGTGCAGATGGGAAAGAATAAAATTAATAATGCCAGCTATCCATCGCACCAAGAACGGTGATCCAAGAAATCCGATTAACCCACCGATAACGATCGCATACATCAAGGTCTGCCTGGTTACGGCTACCGCGACAAATTCACCGTCATAAATTATGGGCAATCCGTGCCGAGCCATGTGGTATCCGATAAAAGCTCCCAGAGTCAAGAAGAAAAGGCGAAAGAATTTATTCAGCGTCTTCACCTCCTCTCTCATGGCTACTATAACTGTAAAAAGGTTCTAAATAGTTCCCTTGCCCATTAATTTATTCACTTGTAGCTGTAGAGTTCTGTAAAGTTTGTTCTAGGAGTTCTCTCACCTCTTCTTCGGTTTTATTGCCGGCCAAGACGAGCTCACTCACCAAAATCTGCCTGGCGTTCTCCAACATCTTCCGTTCTCCGGTTGATAAGCCTTTTTCTTGCTCGCGAACGGAAAGGTATTTCACTACCTCGGTCAACTCATAGATATCACCGGATTTGATCTTTTCCAAGTTGGCTCGATAGCGCCGATTCCAGTTGGAGGACATCTTTTCGGTCTCGCCATCCAAGATTTCCAGAACCTTGGGGATCTCCTCTTTGGTGATTACCTCCCGCAAACCAATGTCGGCAACCGCATTGACGGGAACCATGACCTTCATATCACCAACCGGGAGGTGCATAATGTAGTAACTTTGTTTTTCTCCCAGCACTTCGCGCTCCTCGATAGCCTCGATAATCCCGGCCCCGTGCATCGGATAAACCACACGGTCTCCGACATTAAACATCGCTTTGCCTCCATTTCCGATTTTCGCTCATAATTATACTCACAATAATTGTATCGTACTTTAGTCTGGAAAGTCAATAAAATTTGTATTATATCATTGAGCCTTGGTGGTTGTCAACGTTTTTGACACCAGAAAAAGCAGGCCGCACTATTAGCCCTGCGCACCTTTCCTTGACAACCTAATTTTCTGGTAGTTATAATGAAAAGGACGATGGAAAGAAGGTGTGTTCAGTGGATGGCTGTACCTATGACAAGTTTCAGCAGACCGTATCCCAGTGCCTAATCCGGCACAAAAGCATCCTCGATGTCACAACGAAACTTCAAGAGTCCTGCGCCCGCATCAACCGAGCGGTTGCCAAGTCCGTAACGCTCTGCGGGTGTGTCCGAGTCAGGGCGGAGCGACAAGCTTTTCCACAAGATCTGGAGTCTTATAGCGATCTTAAAGATTATATGCACACCCACCTCGAAGGTGATCTCTGCCCACACTGCAAAGAGATCATCGAAGCGGAAATCGGACGAACCCAATTTTACATCGCGGCCTTGTGTGATCTGCTCGAACTGAATATGAATGAGGTGTTGGCCAAAGAATATTCGCGGGTAGCCACGCTGGGCTGTTTTACCTTAACATAAGTTTACAGATGCTGATCGATCAAGGCCTGTTCTCGGAAACGACGCAGGCCTTCTTTAATTGCCCTTGCCCGCACTTCGCCAATACCTTCGACCGCATCCAACTCCTCGATGGACGCATCGAGAATGCGCGGCAATGTACCGAAGGTCTCGACAAGGTTTTCGATAACCGGCATCGGTAAACGCGGGATCTTGGACAAAGTGCGAAATCCGCGCGGAGTAAGTAAAGTTTCTAAGGAATTCATACTGCCGCCATGGCCCAAAGCGCGCGTAATCAGATTCAGATCAAGCAAATCCTCGGAACTCCACTTGGACAGCATCTTCCAGATCTCTTCGGGCGTACGCTTCTCTTCGGCGCTCTTGTAGTCCCTAATGACCAGCAGCCCTTCATCTTCGATGTCGACCATTAACTCCTCGAGCTGCATACTCACCAGTCTGCCCTCAGTGCCCAGTTCGCAAATGTATTTTTCGATCTCTTTGGAAATCCGGAAGACCATCTGGGCCCGCTGGATCGCTGTGGCTACATCCATCGCGGTCACTAAATCTTCAAACTCGACCGCGGTCAGATTGGTCAAGACCTCTTCCAAAACGCTCTTATATTTCTCCAACGTCTGCAGAGCCTGGTTGGCTTTGGCGAGAATCACGCTGACATCATGGAGGATATACTTGCTGCTGCCACGGTAGAGGGTAATCACATTGCGGCGCTGACTAATCGAAATAACCAGCTCACCGGTTTGCACAGCCACACGCTGCGCCGTCCGGTGCCTGGTGCCGGTCTCCATCGACGGGATCAGCGGATTGGGGATCAACTGCGTGTTGGCGAGCAAGATCCTTTTCGCATCACGCGAAAGCACGATCGCCCCGTCCATCTTCGCCAGCTCATAAAGAGAGGTCGGGCGCATCTCCGTGTCGATCTTAAAACCGCCGTCACACAGCGCCAAGACTTCTTCGGAATCACCGACGACGATCAAAGCTCCGGTACGGGCGCGCAGGATGTTCTCAAGGCCTTCGTAAAGATCGGTACCGGGAGCCACCATCCGCAGCGTCTCAAACAGTTTGTCGTCCATCTCGGCCATTGGTCAGCATTCCCCCTGATCACCTAGAAACCGCATAATCTAAAGCTTCGCCAATATTTTCTACGCCAATTAGGCGTAACCTTTCGATTTTTTTGCATTCGTGATAATTTGCCTGTGGGATAATTGCCTCCTGAAATCCGAGTTTGGCCGCTTCGGTCAAACGGGCCTCAACCCGGCTGACCCGTCGGACCTCCCCGGAGAGCCCGACCTCTCCAATTATACATAGTCGGGGGTTAATCGGAAGATTCCTGAAGCTAGAAGCAATCGCAAGCGCCACACCAAGGTCGGCTGCCGGTTCAGCGATCCGCACTCCCCCGGCGACATTCACATAGACATCATGATCTTCCAAATGTAAACCTGCCCGTTTTTCCAGAACCGCCAACAAGATCGCGACCCGGCCATGATCAAAACCGATGCTCTGTCGGCGCGCCGTCCCAGCAAAACCGGCCCGCGCAGTGAGAGCCTGGATTTCCACCAAAATCGGCCGGGTCCCCTCGATGGTTGCAACCACCGTCGAACCCGTGCTTCCGGCAGCCCGCTGGCTGATAAAAAGTTGTGAGGGGTTGTTTACTTCCACCAGGCCGGTGTCGCGCATTTCAAAAACTCCGATCTCATTGGTCGAACCAAAACGATTCTTGGTAGCGCGAATAATCCGGTAAAACTGCGCCTGATCGCCCTCAAAGCTCAAGACCGTATCGACCATATGCTCGAGAACCTTCGGTCCGGCCAACGAGCCGGCTTTGGTCACATGACCGATTAACCAGACCGGGACCTGTGCCGATTTGCCCCAGCGGAGCAAGTCTGCGGTTGCCTGGCGCACCTGGGCCACACTGCCGGGGGCAGAAGTGAGGTCCGGACAGTAGGCGGTTTGAATTGAATCGAGAATCAACAGGGTTGGCTGCACTGCATCGGCCATCGCGATAATCGCGGGGATACTGTTTTCGGTGACGACCAAGAGCTGATCGGCGGCGATACCCAGGCGATCGGCCCGCAATTTGATTTGCTCGACCGATTCTTCTCCCGAGACATACAAAACCCGGCCGCGAGTCGTGGACCATAATCCGGCTACCTGTAGCAATAAAGTTGACTTGCCGATCCCGGGCTCCCCTCCGACCAGGACCAAGGAGCCGGGAACCACCCCACCGCCTAAGACCCGGTCCAGCTCGCCCAGGCCGGTGCCTAAGCGGAATTCTTGCCCGCCGCGCACCTCGGTAAGCGGTACCGGTTGCCCGGAGGAAGCAAGCGAGAAACCGGACCGAGAAACCTCGGTCCGGTCTTTGACCGGTCGCTCTTCCACCAAACTGTTCCAAGCTTGACAGCCTGGACACCGACCAAACCATTTCGGCGATTCGGTACCACATTCGGTACAGACAAAGATCGACTGTGACTTTTTCACCCCGGTACCACCTATCTACCGAAAATACTCATCTTGATCCGGCCGGGTATCGACCAACTCTTTGGCCAGAGCGGCATACTTTACCGGCACTTGCACATATCCGCTGCCCTTGATTTTGCTTGGCACCCCGTGCTCCGACAGCAAATTCTTGACCTCCATCGCATCGTACGCTTCTTGGGTTTCGTAGACGGTCACCCAATTCTGCTTGTCAGCCAACAGTTACACCCCCTAACTGGATGTTTCGGCGAGGTCCTGGATATTGAACTTGATCTCTCCATCCTCGGCGGTCACGACAATCCGGCTGGAACGATCGAAGTCTTTCTCCAACATCTTTTCGGCCAACGGATTTTCAATCATCTGTTCTAGCGCCCGACGCAATGGGCGAGCACCAAACTCGGGCTCGTAGCTCTTCTCCAACAAGAGATCTTGTGCCGCTTCGGTCACCTCGACATTTAGCCCCATCTCGGCAGCATTGCGCTGGAACTCCTGCACCATCAAGCTGACGATCTGCTTCAGCTCTTCTTTACTTAATTCGTGGAAGACGATGATCTCATCGAGACGGTTGAGAAACTCCGGACGGAAGGTCCGCCGCAGCTCCTCCAAGACGCGGCTCTTCATCTTCTCGTATTCATCTTTGGCCTGATCTTCCCCTCCCGCACGGAAGCCCAAAGCAGATTTCTTAATATCAGCCGCCCCGACATTGGAGGTCATAATCAGGATGGTGTTGCGGAAATCAACCGTCCGGCCGCGCCCATCGGTCAACCGCCCATCCTCGAGAACTTGCAGCAGTACGTTAAATACCTCCGGATGTGCTTTTTCAATCTCGTCAAACAAGACTACCGAATATGGTTTGCGCCGCACTTTCTCGGTTAATTGTCCACCCTCATCGTAACCGACATATCCGGGAGGTGCGCCAATCAGCCGCGCCACGGCATGACGCTCCATGTATTCGGACATATCAATCCGGATCATCGCGTCTTCATCGCCAAACATCGCCTCGGCCAGAGCCCTGGCCAATTCGGTTTTACCGACACCGGTCGGCCCTAAGAAGATAAAGGAACCAATCGGACGCTTCGGGTTCTTCAGGCCGGCTCTAGCCCGACGGATTGCTTTGGCCACCGCGCTGACCGCCTCTTTTTGGCCGACGACCCGCTTGTGTAAAATCTCTTCGAGCCGCAGCAACCGTTCGCTCTCATCCTCGGCCAACCGAGTAACCGGGATCCCAGTCCAACTGGAGACGACATAGGCAATGTCGTCTACGGTAACCTCCCCGACCTGCTGACTGCGTTGCTGCTCCCATTCATTCATTTTTTGCCGATATTCCTCTTGCAGTTGCTGCTCACGGTCGCGCAACTGGGCCGCTTTTTCAAACTCTTGGTTCTTGACGGCTTCCTCTTTCTCCAGCCCGATCGCTTTGATCTGCTCTTGTAGCTCCTTAATCTCGTCGGAAGGCTCTAAAGCCCGTAATCTGACCCGCGAGCTCGCTTCATCGATTAGATCGATGGCCTTATCAGGTAAGAAGCGGTCCGAAACATACCGGTCGGCCAAGACAACCGCCTCTCTAATCGCTTCATCAGATATTTTGACCCGGTGATGCGCTTCGTACCGGTCGCGCAGCCCCTCTAAGATCGCAATCGCCTCTTCTTGGCTCGGTTCATCGACCATCACCGGCTGGAAGCGGCGTTCTAAAGCCGGATCTTTCTCAACATGTTTCCGGTACTCATCCAAAGTGGTAGCTCCGATCGTCTGCAATTCGCCGCGGGCTAACGCAGGTTTGAGAATATTGGAGGCATCAATGGCACCTTCAGCAGCTCCAGCCCCAATAATGGTGTGCATCTCATCGATAAAGAGAATGACGTTGCCGGCCGCTTTGATCTCGTCCATCACCTTTTTCAGCCGCTCTTCAAACTCGCCCCGGTATTTGGAGCCGGCCACCAACGAACCCATATCGAGGGTAACCACGCGCTTACCTTTGAGCACTTCAGGCACCTTGGACTGGACGATCATTTGAGCCAAGCCCTCGACGATCGCCGTCTTACCTACACCAGGCTCACCGATCAGCACCGGATTATTCTTGGTCCGCCGGCTGAGAATCTGAATAACCCGCTCGATCTCTTTGGCTCGGCCGATGACCGGATCGAGTTTTTCCTCCTTCGCCAACTCAGTTAAGTCCCGACCGAACTGGTCCAAAGTCGGGGTATTGCTCCGGCTACCACTAACTTGGTCCGGACCGATTCCGGCCTGCTGCGGGTTAGGGCCGGACATTCCGGCAAAATGCGAGCCAAGTAGTTCCAAAGTTTTTTGCCGGGCTTTGCTGATGTCCACGCCCTGGTTGCGGAGTACTTTCGAGGCTACCCCCTCCTCCTCGCGCAACAGACCCAGCAAAATATGTTCGGTGCCGATATAGTTATGACCGAGGGTGCGGGCTTCATCGAGCGCCAGTTCCATGACCCGTTTCGAGCGCGGTGTGAAACCGATTTTTCCGGTGACAACCTCCTCCCCGCGACCAATAACCTTCTCAACCTCTGCTCGGATCTGTTCCAAACCTAAACCAAGCGATTGTAAAACCTTGGCGGCGATACCTTGTCCTTCGCGGACCAGGCCGAGCAAGAGGTGCTCGGTACCGACGACATTATGGCCTAAGCGGCGAGCCTCATCCTGCGAAAGTAGAATGACTTTTTCAGCTCTTTCCGTAAATCTTCCAAACATTGTCTCAAACCCCCTATGAGTTAATTTGGGACAACCGCTCCCGAATCAATCCGGCTCGGGTGAGATCACGTTCCTGTGGACCCAAAGTCTGCCCAACGATTTTTTGGAGCAAAGCCGGACGAATGACGACCATCAACTCTTTTAAAATCACGGAATTTAACTTCGGAATAATCCCTAGGTCAATCCCTAACTTTACCCGAGACAGCAGCTCCATCGCCTCGTTGGAGCTCATCCGCCGGGCATATGATAGGGTGCCCAGCGCGCGAAAGACTTGATCTTCAAACTCATCCCGTTTGCTCTCCCAGAGATACTGTCGCAATCTTCGCTCTTCAGCGATGATCTGCTCGCAGAAAGAGGTCAGATGGGTCAGAATCTCCTCTTCGGAGTAGCCTAAAGTGACCTGGTTCGACACCTGGAAAATCTCTCCCGACGGAGCCGTGCCTTCACCATATAAGCCCCGAATAACCAAGCCTAATTTGCCGCAAATACCGGCGATCTGATTGGTCTGACCGCTGTAAACGACTCCCGGTAGATGCAGCATAACCGAGGCCCTGAGGCCGGTACCGACATTGGTCGGACAGGCCGTTAAATAACCGCGCTTGGGCGAGTAGGCTATCGGCATGGCCGCCGCCAGCTCATCATCGATCTCATCGGCCAGCTTATAGGCTTCGTGAAGGTCCAGACCGGCCTTGAGCACCTGGATCCGCAGATGATCCTCTTCGTTGACCATGATGCTGATGTCCCCGGCCGGGCTCACGATCACCCCTTTGACCGGCGAAGCTTCGGCGTGCTCCGGGCTAATCAAATGTTTTTCCACCAGCTCCTGCCGGGAAACCTCATCTATCCCCGCCAGTCTGATTAGTTTGAACTGGCGGTCACTCTTGGCCACGAACCGGTCCGCCATAGCTAAACCTTTGAGCAGCTGCTCCTCAGATGCGACACTAGGAAAAAGGATATCATCGAGGTTGCGCGCCAACCTAATGCGGCTGGAGAGAACAACATCGCCCTCAGGCCCCAACTGGGTGATCCAGGAACTCAAGTGTTCCCGAAAAACTCGCTCCAAGTCCATTTAGAGCCCGCCCTCCTTTTTCAGAGCCTGAATGGCATCCCTTAGCTCGGCAGCGCGTTCATAGTCCTCGACTTCGACCGCTTTCTTGAGCTCTGCCTGCAGACGCTCCAACTCACTAAGCTTGGAGACCTGCGCATCCTGGTGAGGCGTCTTTCCTTTATGGAGCGTCCCAGCCTGAATCCGCCGGAGCAACTGATCGAGCTCCTCATCAAAAGCATCATAACACCTGGCACAGCCAAACCGGCCGCTCTGCCGAAACCGGTTATAGGTTAAACCACAATTGGTACATGAAGTCTCATCCGGAACAAGCGAGTGCCCCCACAGATTTTGATTTAGCAAACCGGAGAGAAAGTTTTGGAAAGACATACCCATTCCGGTGCCAAAACTGAACTCTCCAACTTCAGCCGCACACTGCTGACACAATTTAGCCTCGCTCTTTTCTCCATTGACGATCTTGGTGAAGGAGATGTTGGCGGGGCGGACTCCACACCGCTGACACATCATAAGCTATCCCTCCCGCTCAGAGTGTAGAATTACGTAGAGGATACTCCTCAAAATCACCGCCCGAAAAACATCAGCGAGTGACGAACCAACCTCGGCAGTCTCGGCTTGCAATACTCGCATGATCAAGACGGCCTCGCGTTTGCTTATGACATCCTCCTCGATCAACCGATTGAGAATTAACTCGGCCTTCCGCGGTGAAATCGGATCAGCAAGTTCGGCTTGGAGCCAGTCCCGTATACTCTGAACGTTTTGCGGTGCCACCCGGATGATCCGGATGTATCCGCCACCCCCGCGGCGACTCTCCACGACAAAGCCATGATCAAGTGAAAACCGGGTCTCTAAAACGTAGTTAATCTGGGAAGGTGCACACTGAAACTTCTCCGCGAGCTCCTTACGGTTAAACTCAGCCACGCCCTGACCACTTTGGGCGAGCATTGCGGCGATGTAATTTTGAATCAGATTGCTGAGGTTGCTGATGACTCAACCCCCCTCATGCGATACTGACCTTAGTTTTACCTTTTGACTTTATTATAATCATATTTAGCTGAAAGAACAACCCCCTACTTGGAAATTTTAGCTAATCTCGCTTCGATTCCTTCAGCAACGATGATTCCACTCGCCGAAGCCTGGACGAGTCCCCGCGTTACCCCGGCGCCATCGCCAACGGCAAAGAGATTGGCGATCTCGGTTTCCAGATTGTTGGTCAGCTTCAGCCGCGAAGAATAAAACTTGACCTCGACCCCGTAGAGCAAGGTATGGCGTGAATAGACGCCCGGAGCCATCTTGTCGAGGGCTTGGAGCATTTCCAAAAGTCCGACCAGATGACGATAGGGGAAAACCAGGCTGAGATCTCCCGGGGTAGCATCGGTTAAGGTCGGGCGGACCAGACCTTTCTTAATCCGTTCGTGCGTACTCCGGTGACCGCTCAGCAGATCGCCCAACCTTTGGACGATAACCCCGCCGCCAAGCAAATTGGCCAGTCCGGCGATATACCGTCCGTAACTGATTGGATCTTTGAAAGGCTCGGTGAAGCTCTTGCTGACTAACAGAGCAAAATTAGTGTTTTCGGTGCGGATCTCGGCATGGCTATGCCCGTTCACCGTGATCAATCCGTCGTTGTTTTCGGTGACTACCGAACCGTACGGACACATACAAAAGGTCCGCACCCGATCATCGAAGGTGGCAGAATGGTAAACCAGCTTGGCCTCCCACACTACATCGGTTAGTTCTTCGAGTACCGGAGCCGGGAGCTCGACCCGCACACCGATATCCACCGGGTTCACGGCCAGTTCGAGCCCGAGCTCTTCGGCTTCTTTGGCGAGCCATTCCGCCCCCGCTCGGCCAGGCGCCACCACGACGTACTGCGCTTCGATGATTTTCCCGTCGCTGAGTTCGACGCCTAACACCCGGCGATCCTTGACGATTAACCGTTCGACCTCGGTGTTCAAAGCGATATCGACCTTATCGGCCAAATAGTCATACATGCGTTCGAGGATTTCGATAGTTCTACCGGAACCCAAGTGGCGGACCTTAGAGTTGATCAACTTCAGTTCGGCCAGCGTTGCCCGGCGCTCAATCTCCGCAATCTTCTCCTGATCAACCCCGTGCAGCTCCTCCGGAGCACCAAAGCGACGATAGATCGCATCAATTTCGTCGATCAACTGAATCAGGCGCTCGCGGCCGATATAGTCTTCGAGGTTTCCCCCGACATCGGCCGACAGAGTCAGTTTGCCGTCACTGAGCGCTCCGGCACCACCCCAACCGGCAACTACTCGGCACGGTTCACAGCGGATGCAGGAAATCTTGCGGTCAGCCGAAGGGCAACTCCGGCCGCGGATACCTGGTCCTTTCTCGATAATCAGAATACGCCGCCCGGGGGTACTAGCCAGCCGGAAAGCAGCAAATATCCCTGCCGGACCGGCACCGACTATGATAACATCATATACCATTTGTTGCATATTCAGGCCTCCCAAACTTATTATACTCACTTTAACCGGCGGCAACCTTTCCCGCGGCAAGAAGGATGAATAACTTTGGGGTGGAAGAACTATCTCATGGAACTATGTGAGTATCGTACCGTAGCTACAACGGCTTCCGTAGAATTAAAAATTGAAAAGTCGCTCTTTATTGGTCATGCTGGTGGCGCCAACTCTGTTCAGGAAGCCCAAGACTTTATCAGCCAAATCCGCTCCGAGCATGCTCAGGCCACCCATAACTGTTACGCATATGTCATCGGCTGGGGCAAAAATCAGCAGGTCCACTTTCATGACCATGGCGAGCCTTCCGGTACGGCCGGCAAACCCATTCTGGGTTCCATCAACCGCCTCGACCTCACCAATACCGTTGTTGTTGTCACCAGATACTTTGGGGGGCGAAAACTAGGTGTTCGGGGTCTTATCGATGCCTACGCCAGAGCAAGCGCTGCGGCGTTGGAAGCAGCCGGGGTGATCACGCGACCGATCACCCGCGAGTTTATATTGGAAATCGATTATGCTCATCTGGACATGGTCAGCTATCTCATTACTCAGGTTGGAGGCTCGGTAAGCCCGTTAACATTCGGAGAAGCGGTGACGATCTCGGCTCAGATACCGATCAACGCTACGGAAAGGGTTATTGCCAATCTCCTAGACAAGCAGTTAATCCGAAAACTGAGCGAAAAATGAGTGGGCGACTATTATAAAAGCTTGATAATCTCGTCGGCGATGTGATCCAGCGGTAAGACCGCATCCGCCAAACCCGCCTCTACCACGGCTCGTGGCATCCCGTAAACAACACAAGTCTCCTCGGATTGAGCCAGAACCACCCCGCCCTTTTCTTTAATGAGTTTGGCGCCTCTGCGACCATCAGAACCCATGCCGGTGAGCACGGCCGCAACCACTTCCGCCCCATAATGTTCGGCAACCGAAGCAAACAGAACATCGACGGCAGGCCGCAGCGTGCCAATCGGCGGATCCTGATTTAAGACAATCGAGCCGCTTTTACCAACTACCATGTGGTAGTCACCGGGGGCAATATAGACGGTGCCCGGACGGATCGATTCGCCGCTTTCGGCCTCTTTTACCGTAACCGCAGCAGCGCTGTCCAAGCGTTCAGCCAAAGTTCGGGTAAATAATGGCGGCATATGTTGTACGACCAAAATCGCAGCGGGAAAAGTGGCAGGCAAACGCGTGATTACCTCGCGTAAAGCGCGGGGTCCACCGGTCGAGCTGCCGATAGCCACAATTCGTCTGCGGCTGCTTCCTTTCTCAAGCTGGGTGCGCGTGATAGGAGTTTTTTTCACCTGGCCGGCCGGGCCAATCAATTTGGCCCGATAACCAACCAGAATTTTCTGAAGTAACTCCCGTTTCCACTCTTGGCTGATCGTCGCCCAACTTTGCGGTTTTAACAGGAAGTCAACCGCACCCTCTTCGAGCGCCCGAACGGTGACATAGGCCCCTTCAACAGCCAAACTGCTCAGAATAATAACCGGAGTTGGCTGTGTAGTCATGATCGCGTGCAGAGCCTCCAACCCGTCCATCACCGGCATATTAATGTCCAGCGTAATGATGTCGGGTTTAAGCAGCTCTGTTTTTTCTACGGCCTCCTGGCCGTTGCGCGCGGTATCAACGACTACGAAGCGGTCATCACTTTCAATGATTTCAGAGATAATCCGGCGAAAAAACGCCGAATCATCGACTACTAAAACCCGAATTGGTTTAATCTCCACGCCCGTCATCCAATCATTCGCTAATTGCTACCAGTTCTTTTTCAGCCTGGCTTTTTCTGGCCAACCGTCTCTGAATCAAGGCGATCTCCAAGACATCCAGGATCAGCGTAACCGTACCATCACCCAGAATTGCCGCCCCGGCAAATCCTTCAACACCCTTGAGCAGCTGGTCAAGCGATTTGATGACTATTTCTTGCTGTCCGATCAGATCATCAACCATCAAGCCGATACGGCGTCCGGCGGTTTTCGCCACCACCATCGTCCGCTTCTCGGTCTCCTGACGACAGCAATCCGGAACCTCAAACAGCACGGAGAGATCCACGGCCGGAATAACCTGACCACGATACAGGATGTATTGTTGATCCTGGACCATCTTGAGGTCTTTGGGACTGACGTTGATGATTTCCTCAATGTTTTCTAGCGGCAAAGCATATACTTCCGAGCGGCCCAGCTTTACGAGGAGGGCTTGAATAATAGCCAAAGTCAAGGGTAATTTAATACTGAACGTCGACCCTTGGCCAGGTACACTCTCCAAATCTACGGTTCCATTTAAGGCCTGAATTTTGGAGGCGACCACATCAAGACCTACCCCGCGTCCGGAAACATCCGTAACCTTATCGGCCGTACTAAAGCCGGACTTGAACAGCAATTTGGCAATTTCCTCATTGGTCAAACTAGCAGCGTCTTCTTCGCTGATAATGCCTCTTTGAATCGCCTTTCGCTTAATTTTCTCGTAGTTGATGCCCGCGCCGTCATCACTGACCTCAACAACAACCTGGTTCCCCTCGTGCCGTGCGGAGAGATGAATCCTACCAACTCTGGGTTTTCCTTGTCGCTCACGAACCTCCGGAGGTTCAATCCCGTGATCGACGGCGTTACGCAACAGGTGAATCAGCGGGTCGCCGATCTCATCAACCACCGACCGGTCGAGCTCGGTATCAGCACCGTCAATAACCAAGTTGATCTCTTTGCCGAGTTCGCGGGAGAGATCGCGGACCATGCGCGGGAACCGACTAAACACTTGGTCAATCGGCACCATGCGCGCCTTCATCACCAAGCTTTGCAGATCGGTGGTAATCTGCGCTAATTGTCCGATTGTTTCGTTGAAGACCGCAGATTTGATCTCGATACCGATCTGGGCCAGGCGGCTTCGGTTAATGACAAGTTCAGCTACTAAATTCATCAGGCTGTCGAGCTTTTCGATATCAACCCGGACGGTCTGGCGCACTTTATTCTTCTGCACACCATTGTTAGCCTGTTCTTTGGCGGCCTGGCCATTCTTCGACTGTTGTTGGGTCTGCTTGGGTTGCTGTTGACTAACCGCCTGCTCGGAGGGTTGCTTCTGCTGAGCCGCGTGCATGGGAACCGGATACGGCACAATTTCGACCTTTTCAATCTCGGAAATGTGCTCAATTATCGAGCGCACCTCGTTGAGGTTCAGATAGGACAGGAAAACCACCTCAAACGAGCGGTCAAAATTCTCCTCTTCGAGGTCGTTGAGGGACGGGATCACCTTAATGATTTGACCCCGCTCTTCGAGGTTGCGGATGACCAAATAGGCCCGAGCCGATTTTAAAACACAATTGGCGTCCAAACTCACTTTAATTTGCAGCGGGTTCAGCCCTTTTGAAATCTCTTCCCGCATTTCCTCGAGTTCTCGCTCGGTCAAGGGAATCAGGTTGACTTCCGGCTCCACTACGGGCTCGGCAGGCACATCAGCCTCTAAGGCCGGCTCGGAGGCAGCCGCGACTTCGGAGCGCACCGGCCGATTGCCTTCGAGATGGGCCTGGAGCTCGGCAATCAAGTGCTCGACCTCAGGCAAATTGGTCTCATCAGTGGTAATAGCAGTTAAAAACGCTTCTAAAGAATCCAGGCACTTAAACAAAGTGTCCATCGTTTCCGGAGTCACTTTGATCTCGTGATGCCGGATTTTATCAAGTACATTCTCCATCGCGTGCGTAAGCTCGGCGATGGTTTCAAAACCCATTGTAGCGGACATACCTTTGAGCGTGTGGGCAGCCCGGAAGATCGCCTCAATGGTGTGTTCGTTTTCCGGATCTTGCTCCAAGGCCAGCAAGCCCTCATTCATTGCTTGGACGTGTTCTTTGGCCTCATCGATAAAGATGCCTAGGTATTGGGACATATCCATATGCCATAGCACCGGCGGTGCTATCTCACCTGCCTTTCGCTAGCGGTGGTTTCGTCAATGTTTAATAGAGCCTCCAAGTCCAAGAGGCTGATCAGCCGATCATCGATCTTGACGATACCTTTAATATATTTCTGGCTAGTATCACCGATCATCACCGAAGGCGGCTCGATATCCTCGGCTGGGACCTCGGTGGTCTCTGTAACATAGTCGGCTAGGATGCCGATTGTATGGTCATCGGTAGCCACTTCGACAATAATTTGCGCGTCCTGACTGGTTGAACCGAGTCCTAGTCGTCGCATCAGGTCGATCGCCGGGATGATTTTACCGCGTAAATTAAAAACCCCTAATATAAAATCGGGAGCATGGGGGACTCTGGTTATCTCGGCGCGGTCGATTATTTCCTGTACCTGTTCGATACCAACAGCATACTCAAGCCCGCCAACCCTAAATACCACGATTTGGACGCTTTGCATTGGCTTGTCCCCTTCCGTCACAAATTCCTATCTCTCCTGACATTTTTCGGCAAGCACCAGCGAAATCCTGCCGTTAGACCGCCAACTGTTTCCACCCGCCGTGGCGGAACCTGAAGCCAAACAGGATCGTTCGGATGAACAAATCGACAATCATCGCGTACCAAGCACCAGCCAAACCCAACCCGAGGGTGCTCCCGAGGAAATAGGCCAACGGTACCCGCAACCCCCATATGCCGGCGGCCATAATGTACATAACATACTTGGTATCACCGGCCCCGCGCAATCCGCCGGAGATCACCATCGTCCAAGCCAGGGCCGGTTGGCTGATCGCAACAATGCGTAACGCCAAGCTGGCTAAAGGAATCACCGCAGGATCGGCGGTAAACAACTTGATGATCGGCTCTGCCCAGAGAAAGAAGATGATTCCCATAATGCCCATACTGTACATCGCTGTCTTGCCGGCTTCGGCAACGGAGATCTCTGCGCGTTTTGGTTCTTCGGCCCCCAGATTCTGTCCGACCAGAGTCATCGCGGCCAAACCAAAACCGGAGCCGGGCATAAATGAAAGTGACTCCGCCGTGAGGGCAATAGCGTGGGCGGCAAGTACGGTCGTGCCCATACCGGCAACAATCATGCCATATAATAACTGTCCCGCCCTGAGCACGAACTGCTCCACCGCAGCCGGCACGCCGATCCGCATCACCCTTCTAATCACCGGCCAATCAGGGTAATAGCGATCCTTAATGGACAGACGGAGCCGCGGATTATGGCCTCGAAACAGTATCACCAGCACTATAATGCCGCCTACCGCGCGCGATATGGCAGTTGCCCACGCTGCACCGGCCACACCCAGAGCGGGGAAACCAAATTTGCCGAAAATTAATAGATAGTTGCCAAAGATGTTAAGAATATTGACCAAACCGGTCACCCACATCGGGGTTTTGGTGTCGCCGGCGCCGCGTAATATACCGTTGACCACCAGCAGGATCATTGATAGCGGCATTGAATAGGCCACAATTTCGAGATACTTACCGCCCAAAACCACGACTTCCGGATCAGACTGTTCACCAAAGATGAGCATGAACTCGGTCAAAGGCTCAGCCCATAAGACCCCACCAAGGCCGACTAATACCCCCAAAATGGCCACCAGGACGAGTGATTGCCTGGCAATGAGATTGGCTTCGCCCGGTTCATCGGCACCGATATGCCGGGCCACGAGTGCGGTAGCTCCGGTACTAATCGCGGCAAAGATGGCGATGGCCAAGTTGATCAAGCGGTTGGTGATCTCGACCGAAGCTAGGGCTGCAGCTCCGAGTCTGCCGACCATGACCATGTCGGCAATGCCTACGCTCATCTGCAACAACATCTCGATCACTGCCGGCCAAGCTAAAAGCAAAACACTCCGGCGTACCTCAGCCTTCACCTGTGGTGAAGCATCCACCGGAGCATGCGGCTCACAACTCATTGTTTTGTCAGTCATCTGTTAACAGCTCCTCTTACTGAAAGAAAACGCCTGTTACAACTGAGATCAGATTAATTAGTGCGTGTCCAATCACACCGGGCCAGATTGATTGGAAGTGCTTAGTGATATACCCGAGACCAATGCCGACCGCAAAAATAGGTAGGAACTCCACAACGTAGCCGTGCATCAAGGTGAATAACAAGGCGGTGGCAAAAACGGCCCCTCGACCACCGTAACGCTCCTTAAAGACTTGAAAGGCAAAACCGCGGAAAAAGACCTCTTCCGCCAAGGGAACCAGCACAACAAACAATAGGATTAACAGGACCAGCGAAAGGGGGTCGCGCCCAAGCCCAAACAAGCTGGTTATTTGTTGCGTTTCTTCGGTTAGGACTTTGGTGAGCTCTTCCTGCCCAAGAAAAACGGAAAAGAAGAGAAAGGAGATCTGTTCGGCCATCACCTGAGCCCAAAAAAGGGCTGCACCCCACAGTAAGCCGGAGAAAATTGTCCTTACCGGCGGCACCCGGTTAATACCGATGGCCGCTAGCGGTCGGCCATACCCGCGCCTGACGGAGGCCACCGTCAACCACAGCAAAGCCAGCTCCTGCAGGAAAAGCGCCGGCAACAGGGTCGTCTCTTGGAGTTGTTCTAAAGTAACCTCAATGCCTCTAATCTGATAGCCGATCTTGACCGCCCAGACGCAAATCAGGGGAATGATGAGCATGGCGAGAACCAGGATGACAAAGACATCCAGCAACCGCCAACTGCGTGTTTTTGCGGGTAATAGTAGAAATTCCGGCAATGGCGCATCATCCTTAAAATGGCGGCCGGGGTCACCCCGGCCTACACTTAAGATATTCGCGTGTATTGTCAGTTATCCCTGCTACCACGGATTAGCGCACACTGTAGTTAGGTGCTTCCTTGGTAATTTGGATGTTATGAGGATGGCTTTCTTGCAGCCCGGCAGTGGTAATCCGGATAAACTTGGGCTTTGTCTTCAACTCTTCAATGGTCCGCACGCCACAATAGCCCATCCCGGCGCGGAGACCGCCGATAAGTTGAAAGATACTATCGGCCACCGAGCCTTTATACGGAACCCGGCCTTCGATACCTTCCGGAACCAACTTAGTCTCACTATCTTGGAAATACCGATCGCGGCTCCCGGCTTTCATCGCACCCAGCGAGCCCATGCCACGGTAGACTTTATAACTACGCCCTTGATAAATCTCCAGCTCACCCGGGCTCTCATCTGTCCCGGCCAGGAGGCTGCCCATCATCACTACGTCGGCGCCAACCCCGATGGCCTTGACGATATCACCGGAGAACTTAATGCCTCCATCAGCAATAATTGGCGTGCCGGTCTTAGCGGCTTCTGCAGCACAGTCCATAATAGCTGTCACTTGGGGAACGCCGATACCGGCGACAACCCGGGTCGTACAGATTGAACCCGGTCCGATGCCGACCTTAACACAGTCCGCACCGGCGGCAACCATATCTCTAACCGCTTCAGCAGTGGCCACATTGCCACCGATCACATCAACATCGGGATATTTCTCCTTGATCAGGGCAACGGCTTTAAGGACACGAACCGAATGACCATGTGCCGTATCGACCACGATCGCATCGACGCCGGCCTCAACCAGAGCAGCAACCCGGTCGAGCATATCCGGCCCGACTCCGACAGCGGCGGCGACGCGCAGACGCCCTTTAGAATCCTTGGCAGCATTCGGATATTTGATGGCCTTTTCGATATCCTTAATAGTGATTAACCCCTTGAGATGATTCTCCTCATCTACTAACGGAAGTTTTTCAATCCGATGCTGGCCGAGGATCCGTTTGGCTTCTTCGAGGGTCGTGTTGACCGGAGCGGTGATCAGATTTTCTTTGGTCATGATATTCTCAATGGGCTGTTCGTAGTTCTCTTCGAACTTGAGATCCCGGTTGGTCAAGATACCGACCAGTTTACCCTCTTCATCGGTAATCGGCACCCCGGAAATCCGGTATTTGGCCATCAGGGCCAGGGCATCGGCAACCCGGTGTTGTGGTGACAAAAAGATTGGATCAACAATAATCCCGCTCTCTGATCTTTTGACCTTATCGACCTCGGCGGCTTGTTCTTCAATGCTCATATTCTTATGGATGACCCCGATACCACCCTCGCGGGCCATGGCGATCGCCATGCGGGATTCGGTAACCGTATCCATACCTGCGCTCATCAGCGGGATGTTCAGCCTAATCCGCTTGGTTAAATTGGTTGAAGTATCTACATCTCGCGGTAATACCTCTGACTTTGCCGGCACCAGCAAAATATCGTCAAAGGTTAAACCCTCTCCAACATAGCGGCTGGAAAAATCCATCGTAACCCTCCTTGTCCCTCCAGAGTTTCTCGTAATAATAACAAAATTAGCTCTGCTCGTCAACGGGATTCGAACAATCGACTTAGCCAACTCGTCTTAATGCTGATGGCCCCATGGGGACATAATTCCTGACAGCAATAACAGCGAATACAATCGGTATAATCAAAGTTGACCTTCTGATTAACAATGCTAATCACTTGCGGCGGGCAGGATTGGGCGCAAATCCCGCAGCCAATGCACCGTTCCGGAACCGGAACCGGCTTAGCGGTTAACAGATTGGTTAAACGGCGCAAGATAAAACCTGGTAAATAAACCGATAGACCTCTTGTATCAGGAGGAAGCTCGAACCGCCCGACCAAACCGAACGATTCCGGGGTTTCCCCAACCACCAACACCTCCTCCGGATTTAATATCCCGGAGCGTATGGCCGAGCGGAGAGTCGGTATCTGGGCAGGAGATAAGCCGATCAGCCGTCCGGCGACCAGATCAGCGCTGTGTCCGTCAGTCGAGACGATTAAACTTTCAGCCCGTCGCGGTCGACCATTTCTCGGACCGGCTCCTTCCATGCCGACAATTCCGTCGACAACGACCAAATTCGGTGCGACCGCAGAATGGATATCTACTAATAATCCGGCAAAATCGTGAATCTCGGACATACGAAGGTGAAACTGAGCTTTCCGTTTACCGGGAATGCAACCGAAAAGGTTTTTCACCGCCCCGGTATACCTAGTCAGCCCATGGGTTTTCAGCTTGGCCACCGAGACAACATAGTCTGCCTCCACAACCGGCTTGGCCAACGGCAGCTTCTTGACGATACGGCCGGCGGGCACATCTACCTCGACAACCTCCGAAAAGTCCACCAATTCCGCACCGGTAGCATCGACCACCTCAAGCACCCCGGCATGTTTGGCTGCTCTAGTCAGGGTTTCGATCGCCGGTGAATCGCCGACCCAAACCTTTGCCCCATTCTCCTGGAACAGCCGGATTAGGACTTTAACCACCAGCGGGTGTGTGCAGACCGCCGACTCCGGAGGAGCCGCCGCCAGTATATTTGGTTTGAGTAAGACCGTTTTTCCGGAAAGATCAGGCAGCCGGTAATCGATTAACTCAAGAGCCTGCTCAATTTGGGCACGTAACAGCTCTTCCTGATACTCGGAACAACGCAGTAAAGCGACTTTGGTCACGTTTCTCCTCCAGCGCGGGAATGCTTAGAAGTTCGCTGCCCAATCGGCGTACTCCTTTTCGCGGTTGTTGACAAGTGGCCGTAAACGTGATAATGTATATTTTGCTTCAAGCATTATCAGCCTAAAAGATGTTCATGTTTAGTGCGCCTATAGCTCAGAGGATAGAGCGCCGGCCTCCGGAGCCGGGTGCCCAGGTTCGAGTCCTGGTAGGCGCACCATTCTTTTTGTAACTTTTCGCTTACTCCCCCTTGACGACATGTAAATTTCGCCAACCCGGCAGGGAAATGAAGACTTTTCCGGTAATTTATAACTAAGTAACTCAGTTATAAATGAGGTGAGGGTGCAAGATGTCCATGCTGTTGAAAAATCTAAACAGACAACATGCCGAGTTGCTGGAGATGTCCGCGAAAATCCGCCAACTGATCGAGGACGCCGATGTCGATTGGGCCAAACTCGTTTCCACGCTGAACATCTTTTCCGGCAAACTTCTGATCCATTTGGCCGCAGAAGATAACGGCCTCTACCCCACACTGCTCTCAGCCGCCGATCCGCTGGTCAAAGCGACCGCCACCAAGTTTCTCACCGAACAAGGCGGCCTAGTCGACGCCTTTACCACGTATCGCGCCGATTATCAAACCGCAGCCCAAATCCGGAATTCTTTCCCGTCCTTTCGTCGCCAAACCCATGACTTATTGACGCAGCTGGAAAAGCGGATCCGGCGAGAAAGCAAAGAACTCTACCCACTGCTCGGCTAAGCAAAAAGCCCACCGCTCACACGGTGGGCTCTCCCATCTGGGTCAGGCTGCTCTAGAAGGCCGGCACGACAGCACCGTTATAGGTCTTGAGAATAAAGTCCTTAACCTCTTGGCTGGCCAGAACCTCGGCCAGTTTGTCCAGGGCCGGGTTGGTATCGCCCTTGCGCACTGCCAAAACGTTCACATACGGAGAATCGGCAGTCTCGATGAACAGCGCATCTCTTAAGACCGACAGGCCTGCCTCGAGGGCATAGTTACCGTTAATCACAGCTGCATCGACATCCGACAACGAGCGGGGCAGTTGCGCCGCCTCAAGCTCGACTATCCGCAGGTTGAGCGGGTTGGACACGATGTCAAAGGGGGTTGCGGTTAAGCCGACCCCGGATGCTAACTTGATCAGACCGGCGCTCTCCAGCAACAGCAAGGCGCGGCCACCATTGGTCGGATCATTCGGAATGGCGATCTGGGCGCCTCGTTTCAGGTCAGCCAGATTCTTGTGTTTCGCTGAAAATACCGCCATCGGCTCGATATGTACTTTGGCCGTATATGTCAGATTCAAGCGGTGATCAGCCGAAAACTGCTCCAGATACGGAATGTGTTGGAAATAGTTTGCATCTAAATCACCAGAAGCCAAAGCCAAGTTAGGTTGGACATAGTCGGTGAACTCGATGATCCGTAGTTCGATCCCCTGCTTAGCCAAGAGCGGTTGGACAACACGTAAAACCTCCGCATGCGGCACGGGGGTAGCGCCGACCTTCAACACCGTCGCTGCCAAACTACTGACCTGAAATGCTACACAGAAGACTGCTGCCAAGGTGACTACGAGGATGACACTCAATACTCTCCTACTCATTACTCATTCCTCCATCTCTTGATCAATTATTTTTTATTGAGACTCTCGGCCGCCCAATCGCCCACTGCCTGGACGATCTCGACCAACAGAATCAATACGATTACGGTCATCAGCATCACATCGCCACGGAACCGCTGATATCCGTAGCGGATCGCCAAGTCTCCGAGGCCGCCGCCCCCAATGGCTCCCGCCATCGCCGAGTAGCCAATCAGATTAACTGCAGTGATGGTGACGCCTAGGACTAGAGTCGGCAAGGCCTCCGGCAACAGCACTTTACTGATAATCTGCCAGGGAGAAGCTCCCATGGCTTGGGCTGCTTCGACAACTCCGCGGTCCACATCACGCAAAGCGGACTCGACAATTCTGGCCACAAAAGGAATCGCGGCAACGGTCAGCGGCACGATAGCTGCGGTGGTGCCAATTGAGGTGCCCACGATCATCCTGGTAAACGGGATAATCGCCACCATCAAAATGATAAACGGGATCGAACGGCCGATATTGACTACCGTGCTTAACACCTTGTATACCGCCATATTTGGCGTAATATTGCCCGGCGAGGTAGTCACCAAGAGGACCCCGAGCGGCAATCCTCCGACCAAGGCCAGAGCTACAGAAACTCCCACCATCAATAGGGTCTCCCAGAATGAAGCCATCAACATTCGCCAGAGCATCGGAGCGGTGAGGTTGGCCAGAATCCCGGGCAACTCGACTTGCGTGCCCAGCCAATAAAAGGCCGTCAAGGCTACCACGCCAAGAATTCCGGGTAGAAACCGCTGCAGAGAATTCACTTTACCGTTAAGCCGGGGTTGACTCATCTTTTAACACCTCAATTTCTATACCGCGTTCTCTCAAGTAGGTTAAAGCAGCATCCAGGCCTCCGTTTTTGGCGCGCAGTTCCAAGACGAGAGTGCCGAAGGGCACCTCTTTAATATGGTCGATATTACCCGCCAGGATATTGGCATCGACGTCGAATTTGCGCACCAGGGCCGAGACGACGGGTTCACCGGCCGATTCTCCGATAAAGGAAAGTCTGACCAGCATGACTTTTTCACTGGGCTCAAAGGTAATCAGGCTGCGGTTCTTAATCTCCTCGGGCAAGTCGATTTGAATTACGCCCTTGATGAAGCGTCGCGCCGCCTCGGTCTGCGGATGGGCGAAGACCTCCAAGACGGTGCCTTTTTCAACGATCCGGCCGTTATCAATAATCGCTACCGAGTCGCAGATCTCCTTGACCACGTTCATTTCATGGGTGATCAAGACGATCGTCAGCCCTAATCGCCGGTTAATATCCTGCAATAAAGCTAAGATCGTTTTCGTTGTTTGCGGGTCGAGGGCTGAGGTGGCCTCGTCGCAAAGCAGCACCTCCGGATTATTGGCCAAAGCTCGCGCGATACCGACTCGCTGTTTTTGGCCACCCGAAAGCTGGCTGGGATAAGCGTTGGCTTTATCCTCAATTCCTACCAATCTCAGGAGTTCGGCCACACGCTTTTTGGCTTCGGTCCGGGGAACACCGGCGATTTCCAATGGAAAAGCGACATTATCCGCCACGGTTCGGGATGACAACAGATTAAAGTGTTGAAAGATCATCCCGATTTTGCTGCGTTCGCGGCGAAGCTGTTTGCCGGAGAGCGCCGTGATCTCTTTCGAGCCGATGAAAATCCGCCCTTGGTCGGGTTTCTCCAGCATATTAATGCAGCGAATCAAGGTGCTTTTGCCGGCACCGCTTAGCCCGATAATGCCAAAAATCTGCCCCTTTTCGATCGTCAAGCTGACATTATCCAGAGCCACTACTCCATTGTCACGGTTACCAAAAGTTTTGCTGAGATTTTCGATTCTAATCAATCTCTTCACTCCCACTAAAAAAGCCCTCGATAACGGAGGGCTCTAAGTACACAACTCGTCACTCTCCCTTATCTCTCAGGATCAAAGTCCTGCAGGAATTGGCACCATTTCCATTGCTGGCGGTTGCCGGGTTTCATAGGGCCAGTCCCTCCACCTCTCTTGATTAGGTTGTTTAATTGGTTAGATCTATTAAATTTGATAATGTTAGCTTATATTTTAGCTTGCACCTATAGTTGTGTCAACACTATTTGCACATTCTGTTATTGGACTGTGATAATGTCACCCTATAAGGGGACTGAGAAAATGTCACCCCCTTTCATCTGTAGAATTATCCCAGCATGAAAGGTGATGTTTACTTGAACCAGAAAGAATCACGTCGTCTTTA
>JAAYHC010000046.1 GCA_012735535.1 Bacillota bacterium | reverse complement strand
CGAGTTCGGGGCGGTAATTAAGCAGGCCCAGGATCTGGATGCGGCCTACATTGAAATTCCTTCGATGTTAAACAGGAATTCGGTTAAAGTCGGGTGCCGGTGCACGTAACTTGGCGCTGCCATCACGGTCATCTTAAGAGAACGAAAGAAGTGAAGGCGTAGTGAAAAGCAAAGTCGCTCTAGTTATTTTACTAATCATTACCGCTGTATATCTTAACAACAGCTCTCTCTTTGTCAAACCTGCCGGCAAGCCTTTTCTGCTGGCCCATCGCGGTCTGGCGCAGACTTTTCCGATGGAAGGGCTAACCGCCGAAACAAATACCGCCGCCCGGATTTACGAGCCGGAACACCGGTATCTCGAAAATACCCTGCCATCCATGGCCGCCGCTTTCGCGGCGGGAGCGGATATGGTTGAGTTTGATGTCCAAGCGACCAAAGACGGCCAGCTTGCGGTCTTTCACGATGCCATCCTCGACTATCGCACCAATGGAACCGGCCGGGTTCGCGATTACACGATGGCCGAACTCAAACAGCTTGATGTCGGTTATGGTTACACCGCTGATGGTGGCCGGACTTATCCTTTCCGCGGTCAAGGTGTTGGCCTCATGCCTTCGCTGGCCGAAGTCTTCGAACACTCTCCTGACCACCCTTTTCTGATCAACATCAAGAGTAATGATCCATATGAGGGAGAGCTGCTGGCCGAGTTTTTTGCTGCAGCTGCCCGCCGCAAGACGCGCGAAACTAGCCGCCTACGGCGGAGAACGGCCAATGGCTGTGCTCAAAGAGAGAGTCCCTGATCTACGGGTAATGTCCCTGGACAGCATGAAGCGGGGCCTAGTTACATATCTGCTCGTGGGTTGGACCGGGTATGTGCCGGCAGAGATGCGCCAGACTTATCTCCATCTGCCGCTCAAATATGCCCGTTACCTCTGGGGCTGGCCACACCGGTTTATCCAGCGCATCGAAGCGGCCGACTCGCTTTTTGTGGTCGTGGCCGGCAGTGGTAAATGGTCCGAAGGATTTGATACGGTAGAGTCCTTAAAAGAAATACCGCCCAATTATTCGGGCGGCATCTGGACCAACCGGATCGACCGGATCGGTCCCGTGTTTAAATAGTTTCCCAGGCCCGTTTGTACTGCTTCGGGCCGGGCAAGGACAGCCCAAGTTCTTGGGCGGCCCGGCGTGGCCAATACGGATCGCGTAACAACTCGCGGCCAAGCATTACCAAGTCTGCCCGCTCGTTTTGCAAGATCTCCTCGGCTTGTCTACCTGAAGTGATCAAGCCTACCGCTGCGGTGGGGATATCGGCCTTGCGCCGAATGGCTTCGGCGTAGGGTACTTGGTAGCCCGGATAGACCGGCGGCTGCATCGGTACAACGCCGCCGGAGCTACAATCGATCAGATCAACGCCCGCTTCTTTCATCCAGGTGGCCATGACACAGTAATCGTCAGGGCTGTTGCCTGCCGGATCATACTCGTTAGCCGAGATGCGGACAAACAATGGCCCGCTCCAGACCCTTCTGACGGCCGCGATGACTTCGGCCAAGAGGCGGTACCTGTTTGCGAGGCTGCCACCGTATTCGTCGGTGCGCTTATTGGTCAGCGGGGAGAGAAACTGGTTCAGGAGGTAGCCATGGGCGGCATGAATCTCTAGTAGGTCAAAGCCGGCTTGTTTGGCCCTGGCGGCGGCTTGTTGGAAAGCGGCGACCAGATCGCTAATACCTTGGCGCGAGAGCTCGGAGGGACATTTATAGCCTTCGGCAAACGGTAGTGGTGATGGAGCGATGATTTCCCCATCAACATCGGCTTTGCGACCGGCATGGGCCAGCTGAATACCAACCTTGGCTCCGTTGGCGTGGATTAAATCAACGAGCTTGGCTAGGCCCGGAATATGGGCATCATCCCAGATTCCGAGATCATGCCTGGTGATCCGCCCTTGCGGGGTTATGGCGGTGGCTTCGACAATGATGAGCCCCACCTGACCGACAGCGCGCGAAGCGTAGTGAACAAGATGCCAGTCGTTGACCATACCATCTTGGTCAGAACAAGCATACATCGCCATTGGCGACATGACGATGCGGTTTTTGAGCGTTAAACCATTGATTGTGAAGGCCGAGAAGAGCTTGGCTTCTGAAATGGTGACCACCCCTTTCGGAAAAGATGCTTAAATTTAGTATACCGCACGGCTTACCTTCCTCCTCTAGCTTGTCGGCGCCTGCCGGTTTTTGGAGGAAAAGCCCCGGTGTGCAAAGAATTGCACCAGTCAGCGTGATGAGAGGAGTTGGGCTGATGAAAATTGTGATTATCTCCGGCAATCCGAAAACGGATGGACTCTGCCAGTCGATAATTGCTGCGGCGAAACAAGGGGCTGAGGAAGGCGGAGCAGTGGTCGATGAAATTAGGCTCTGCGATTATCAGCTATCACCTTGCCGGGTCTGTGGAGATGGCTGGGGCACCTGCCGGGAAGAGAACTACTGCACCTATGAGTCTGATGGATTTGCCGAGATTAGAGAGCGGGTTTGGGCCGGTGATGCCTTGATCTTAGCCACTCCGGTCTACTGGGGCGAAACTTCTGAGTCGTTAAAATCTTTTCTGGACCGCCTGCGTCGTTGTGAGCGAAACCAATCCGGGCTGCGGGACAAACCGGTATTGCTCATTGCTTCGGCCGGAGGGACCGGTAATGGACTCTTAACCTGCTTGGAACAGTTGGATCGCTTTTGTCGGCATACCGGTGCGGTAATCTTTGACTATATAGCAATCAATCGGTGGAACAATGACTATAAGCGAACAGCGGCGTTTGCTGCTGCAAAGGCGCTGGCGACAGGGCGGCAACCCGGGGAAACGGTGCCGATGCCTCCGCTGGGGCGTTGATGGTGCGATCGCTCGACATAAATACTGAGCAGGATTTACCAAACGTTAGGCTGTAATTAAAGGTAAGATTAGCCAGATAATAAACTTCAAGGGAGTTGGAGCGTGTGATTAAGAGACTAGCTGCTGTCTTGGTGGGCGTGGCTATGCTGCTGGCCGGTTCGGCCTTGGCGGCGGGCAATCCTAGTCCGCCGGTCGGAATGAGTTGGGGCGGGCCGGCGCTCGGGGTTTGGTCTCCCGATTTAAGCAAGCTGAATGATGTTTTGGGCGCAACACTAAATGTGAAGATTGATGTTCCCTTGACGTTTATCTCAGGTATCGGGGATGCCGGTATTATCCCCGGCTTTTCTGTGGGTGGTTTTGGCGGCGGCGGATCAGTTCGAGAAGGTAATCTTCGCTTTGCTGCCGGGTTTGGCGGTTTCATGTTTAACCGCACGTTACCCTTAAAAGAAGGGTACTGGTTTTACGGTGGTTTTCTCGGTGGGGGCGGAGCGGAGTTGGTCATCAATGATGATAGTCAGCCGCCGACGACAATTGGCGATGCGCTGTCAACTGCGCAGCAGACTTATTTAAAGACAGGATTTTTTGTGATCGGACCACAAGTCGGCTTGCAAATTCCAGTTACCCCATTCATCCAGTTCCGGGCCAGTGCCGGTTACCTGCTTGCTGTTGGCGGGGACTGGGAGTTGGTCGGCAGATATGAATTATCTGGAGGCAGAGTTAATTGGAGCGGCCCGACGGCTCAGATCGGCGTTGTTTTCGGAGGTTCCTGGCCGACCAGCCCGCCCGTTCCGATGCTTGAAGAGGCGACGGTAAACCTATAGCAGCTTGCTTTGGCTGATGTTAGTCGGTCGGAGGCGGGCAGTAGTATTCTGCCCGCCTTTGTTTGTTATTAAGCAAGACCGTAAGTCTTGTTCACATCGACAATAAACATAATGCCATTTCCCGGTTCATCAATTTTGAGGTGCTCGCGAATGGCCGAGGCGATAGCATCGGTAGCCTCCGCTTTGGCCAGGATCAGCACGATCTCTTTTTCCGGCTCGATGGGCATCGCAAAGAGTGTGCTGGTTTCGTGGATCCCCGAACCGCGCGCATTGATAATGGTTGCGCCGCGTGAACCGGCTGCGGTTGCCGTCTCGACGACTTCTTCCGCCTTGCCTTTCTCAACCACGGTAAAAATGGCCTTATACATGGTGTTTGTGACCCCTTTACTTTCAGTAATATTGGTATCCCCATAATGTCTTGAACCGATAAACCACGATACCGGCAGGGTGAATGCGATCCCGTGATGCGGTTTGCTAAAACTGAATTCCTTATCCAGTTCTGCCACGGCCTGCTCGGCAAGTGGTTTTTCAGCGATCATGAGCACGATTTCTTTGCGAACGTCCGTAATAGCAAGGAATTCGAGGATACGGTTGTTGACCGTGCCTTTGCCCAGTAGAACTGTGCCGCCTTTAATTCCATGTTGTTTGGCGCTTTTTAATACTTTACTGCCTAACCCGAAGTTGACGATGACAGATATTAACTCAAATTCGGTATGTTCTTCTTTAACTTGCATCTGTCTCGATCCCTCCCTTTTTAGACTTGGCTTGGAAGAGCAAGCCTAAGACCTGCAAGGCGATCACGGGAGTTAATGCGACCATGGCAATAATCCCGAAACCATCTTTGACGATATCGGCCCCTTCGATGGCGCTGG